>ONSD01000053.1 GCA_900320385.1 uncultured Bacteroidales bacterium | reverse complement strand
ACTTATAATAGCGGCTGCTGGTGTTCATCCAGCGGAGTCCGTTCTCGACCGGGCGGCGTTCACCGGTGCGGAGGTCGGTAAGGGTAGCGCTGCGCTCCGTCCTTCCTCCGGGATAGGTGGTCGTGTAGGAAGTGAGCAGCCATTTGCCGTCCGGGGAAGGGGCGGCTCCTGAATAACGCTTGCCGAGCAGAACGTCCTGGATGGTATACATGCGCTTGCCGCCTTCGGGGAAACTGAGCCCGTCCTTGTCGGCGCCGATGCTGAGCGAGGGCGAGACGCTCTCTCCGGGCTCGGTGACGTACTTGACGGCGATGCGGTGGGTGCCGGGGTGCAGATTGAGGCTGTCGCCGGCAAAGGGCTTGCCGTCCAGGAAGATTTTGCTGCGCTTGGGGCCGTCCACGCTCAGTTTCGCTTTCATCGTGCGGTCGTTCTCCACGGTAAAACCAAGCAGGTGGAGCGCATAGCTGCCGGATGCCTTGACGGCAGCGCCGGCATCGCTGCCTTGTACGAATACCCTGGAGACATCCAGCGGGGTGTCGAGCAGCGAAGCGGCATCGAACGCCTTGCCGTTCACATCTGTCGCATCTACCATGTAGGGGACTGATACGGGATACGGTCCGGAATACTTGAGATTCGGGATGTCCTGGGCCTGCGCTGCGTGCAGGGGCAGGATCGCCAGGAAGAATAAGAAACCTTTCTTTATCATGACTGTCCTTTTTGTTGTTCAATGGCGGCCCACTGGCGTCCGAAGGCTTCGCGTACCGCGACCGGATTTTTCAAGAGAGCCTGGAATTCCTTGAGTTTCTGTGCATTGGGTGACTCGGGTATCCAGAGCCGAAGGTATCCTCCCTCGGCGTATTTCTCCTGCATGTGGTCACAGAAGCGCCGGTACTGGCCTTCCTTGTCCAGCTGGGGGTAGTTCTTGAGACCGTACAGGATGGCACGGCGCACTATGGTGTCGGCATCTATGATCCTGTCGGCCTCGGCGACTATGCGTCCGTAGATGCTCCGGGGTTCGCGCTTTGAAGACGCCCTGTGGTCTTCGGCCGCCTGGGCTATGGTTTCGATCTGCCCGGCACTGAAAAAACTGCGCAGCCGCGCGTCTTCGCGGATTATCCTTCCCGATGCGAGTTCATGGCCGTCGCGGCCCTGGGCGAGGCCTGTGTCGTGGTAGGCAGCGGCAGCATAGACCATATCGGCGTCGACATCGTAATGACCTGCCAGTTCAAGGGCGTTCGAAATCACCGTCCGGGCATGGTCTTCACGGTGCCCCGCGTCGAAGCAGGCATAGCGCGGGATTATCTCCGCTTCGATGTACGCTCGCAGGTCCGGGTTCATGGAAGCTATTCGTAGAGCTTGCGGTATTTAACCCTCTTCGGCTCTTCCCGTCCCAGGCGTTCCAGCTTGTTCTGCTCGTATTCTGAGTAGGAGCCTTCAAAGAAGTAAACCTGAGAATCCCCCTCGAACGCGAGGATGTGGGTGCATATGCGGTCCAGGAACCAGCGGTCGTGGCTGATGATCACGGCGCAGCCGGCAAAATCGTCAAGGCCTTCCTCGAGCGCGCGGAGAGTGTTGACGTCGATATCGTTGGTGGGCTCATCCAGAAGCAGCACATTGCCTTCTTCCTTCAGGGCGAGGGCCAGCTGGAGACGGTTGCGCTCGCCGCCCGAAAGGACTCCGCAGAGTTTCTGCTGGTCGACGCCGGTAAAGTTGAAACGCGAGAGATATGCCCTTGCGTTGATGTCGCGGCCGCCCATCCTTATGGTTTCGTTTCCGCCCGATATCACCTCATAGAGGCTCTTGTCCGGATCGATGCTGGAGTGCTGCTGGTCGACGTACGCCAGCTTGACGGTATCACCTACTTCAAATGTGCCGGAATCGGGCTTTTCAAGCCCCATAATCAGACGGAACAAAGTTGTTTTACCGGCTCCGTTAGGGCCGATTACGCCGACAATGCCATTGGGCGGCAAATTGAAGTTAAGGTCATCGAAAAGCAACTTTTCGCCATAGGCCTTGCGCACGTGGGATGCTACGAGCACCTTGTTTCCCAGGCGCGGTCCGTTGGGGATGAATATCTCCAGCTTCTCCTCCTTCTCCTTGACACCTTCTTCCAGGAGCCTGTTATAACTGTTGAGACGGGCCTTTCCCTTGGCCTGGCGGGCTTTGGGTGCCATGTGTATCCATTCGAGTTCCCGCTGCAGGGTCTTGCGCCGTTTGCTCTCCACCTTCTCCTCCATGGCGAGGCGCTGCGTCTTCTGCTCGAGCCAGCTGGAGTAATTGCCCTTCCAGGGAATCCCTTCGCCGCGGTCGAGCTCGAGTATCCAACCTGCGACGTGGTCGAGGAAATATCGGTCGTGGGTGACGGCTATCACCGTGCCCGAATATTGCTGCAGATGCTGCTCCAACCAGTCGATGGATTCGGCGTCGAGGTGGTTGGTAGGTTCGTCGAGCAGGAGCACGTCCGGTTTCTGGAGGAGGAGACGGCAAAGCGCCACCCTGCGGCGTTCTCCTCCGCTCAGGTTGGCGGCGGGCTGGTCGTCAGGGGGGCAACGGAGGGCGTCCATGGCCCTCTCCAGCTTGGCGTCGAGGTTCCAGGCGTCGGCGGCGTCGATCTTGGTCTGGACGTCGGCCTGGCGCTCCATGAGCTTTTCCATCTTGTCGGGATCCTCATAATACTCGGGCAGGCCGAACATGTTGTTTATCTCCTCATATTCCTTGAGCAGTGCAACGGTCTCCTGCACCCCTTCCTGTACGATTTCCTTGACGGTCTTAGTAGGGTCGAGATATGGGTCCTGCTCGAGGTAGCCGACGGAATAGCCGGGAGCGAACACCACTTCGCCCCTGCTGGGTTTCTCCAGCCCGGCGATGATTTTCATGAGGGTGGACTTGCCCGCACCGTTAAGGCCTATGATGCCTATCTTGGCGCCATAGAAGAATGAAAGGTATATGTCCTTGAGTACCTGTTTGTTGTTCTGCTGGATGGTCTTGCTTACGCCGACCATCGAGAAGATAATCTTGTTGTCTTCGGGTGCTGCCATCGTGTATAGAATCGCTTATACGCAAATATAAGAATTAAATCACTATCTTTGACGAAGACAGATGCCAGTTATGGGTTATTCTTTCCATAAAGCCGGCCCTGATGATTACGGGACCGTACTTGCCCTTATAGACTCCGGCAGGAGGATCATGAGGGCGAGCGGCAATCCGCTGCAGTGGCCGGACGGAAAGCCCGATCCGGCGAAGGTGAAGGCGGATATAGCGGCGGGGAACAGCTGGCTGGTGAAGGATGGGGATGAGGCTGTCGCCACTTTCGCCTTCGTCCCGGGGCCGGATCCCACCTATGCCCGCATCGACGGCACCTGGCTGGACGACGGGCCTTATTGCGTGATACACCGGATGGCAAAACTTCCCGGGGCTGCAGGGATATTCAATGCCGTCTTGGACTGGTGCTTCGGACAGTGCTGCAACATCCGCATCGACACCCATCGCGACAACGCCATAATGCGCCATTGCATCGAGGCTTACGGCTTCGTCTACTGCGGCATCATCTGGCTCGAAGACGGCGACGAACGCCTGGCGTACCAGATGCATGTCCCGGCGCGGCAATGACAGGAAACCATATGGAACCGAAACTCAGATATTCCGACGAAGAACTCGAAGAGTTCAGGGTAAATGTCCAGGAGCAGCGCGACCAGGCGTACAGCGACTACAAGATGCTCATGGAGTTCGTGAAGAACGGCGGCAGCAACGACACCGCCGATACCGACCTTTCGTTCGACATAGAGCTCGACAATGTCGCCGACCACCTTTCCAAGCAGGAGGCGGCTGACGCGGCGCTGAAGAAACTCAAGCTCGTACGTGCCCTGGATGCGGCCCTGGTGCGCATCCGCAACAAGACCTACGGGATAGACGTGCAGACGGGCGAACTCATCCCCAAGGGTAGGCTGATGCTTGTCCCCTATGCCATCACCTGCGTGAGGTGATCCCTGCTCAATCCACGAAGTCCTTGGCTTTCAGCAAGCCGTCGACAGAGTTGTTCTCGCCCTTGCCCAGCGTATAGTAAACCTTTATGAAAGCGGAGTCCTTGAGGAAGTCCACATGGCCGACCTCGAGGTTGTCGATTTTCAGGCCGAGACGCTTCTGCAGGTCGGCGATCAGTTCTTCCCTGCGTTCCGGCACTATCAGCTCGATTCGGTCGTAGAGCACGAGTTTGGTGGAAGTGTGCTTCACCAGCCTTTCGCCTTCCAATACCCACAGCAGTATGATCAGGAGCAGGTTGGTCAGGACCAGTATGCCTACATATGCCCATTCGAGGGCGTAATGTGCGCCCGAAGTGCCCTGGCCCACCAGCTTGAAGAGGGGAGACAGGCCGTTGATGGCGGCAACCGCTATGATGACGAACATGTAGGTCATTTCGCGTATCGGCACCGTTTCGGTGCGGTAGCGTATGACGCCGAATATGGCGAAGAGGCCGAGTGTGAGGCCCACTCCGATCTCGACGTTCCCCATCATGTAGAGCATCATCAGCATGGCCGACGAGAACACGAGGAAGGTGAAGTAATAGTCGCGCCTGCGGCTCTTCTTGTAATAGAAGCAACCCACTATTATCCAGCAGAACAGCAGATTGATGACGAAGCGCAGGGCCAGTTCGGTAAGGCTCTGGGCTGGGGTCTTGATGGCATCGGTTATGGCTGCGACGTCGAATACTTCCTCGTCGCTCAGGTCCACGTCCCCGAAGGATTCTATGACTGCGTCGTTATCGGGAAGGGATTCCTGCGCGAAAACGCTTCCGCAGGCAAATGCCAGCATGGCGATGAGTGTGATGATGATCCTTTTCATATGATTGATATTTTCTGTCCTGTGATTTTTTCGATTGTGCGGGCCTTGACCTTGAAGCGGTTCGATTTGGCTCCGGGATTGGTGAGGGTGGTGCCGATGCAGTATTTGCTTATTCGCATCGGCTTGACCCTGCAGTCGAGAAGTATTCCCTTCATCTCGCTGTAGGCATGGCCGTCCTGCTTGAGTTCGATGATGACCGCAGGACCAAGGTCGGCCTCGAGGCCGGTATCGTGATTCACGAAATGCAGCGAAGTGTCGATGGTGATGCGTTCGGTCCTGGCCCTGTTGACCAGGGTAATGCGCTTGAAAATGGTTTCGAGCCGGGGCTTCAGCATGCCTGCGGTATAATCGGACTTCTCGGCTAGGTATGCGGCGGCAGCGGCATCCCCGCTGAAATCCATCATCTCCTGCAGGGGGATGGGCATGCGTTTCTTCTTTGTCCGTCCCTTGTTGTTCTTGCGCTTTATCTCGAGGAAAGCCGAGCCGGACGCCACATAGACGCGTGTGCGCACTTTCTGGCGCACCAGCCGGCGGTTGTGGTGGTCGGTGTACATCTTGAGGGAGTCGGTGTCGTAATATACGGAATCGTATGGGTTGACCCTGCCTCCCTCTGTGTTGAGCACCCGGTAGCCGCGGACTGCCGCCATGCCGAGCAGCTTTTCGAGAACCGTTTCGTCTGTAAGGTATTTAGTGTCGATGCGGTTCATGAGCTTGATGGAGTCCATCTCGTCGAGACGTATGGATTCCATCCTGTCCCAAACCCCGAACGCTTCGACCTTATTCATCACCGGCCAGGTATTCGAAGGTCTTGGTGGAAACCAGCCTGCCCTTGGGGTCGTAGGTATACTGTACCTTTTTGCGGTCAAACTCGTTCCATTCGATTTTCTTTATTGAAACAAGTTTGTTCCTTTCATTGTATACTAGTTCTTTAGCAACTTTTCCGTTCGCTCCATATTCGAAGCGTTTGGTCCATTTGAGCCCGGTGGTGGTGAATTCCTTCTCTTCTATCTTCTGCCCGTCTGAATTGTAGACGGTCTGGTGGTCAAGTATCCTTTTGCTGCTGCCGGAGGCAGTGTTCCACTCCTTGATGACCAGGTTTTTTTTGTTAAGCTGTTTGGTGGCTGTATTCTGGGCAGAAACTCCGGACGCCATGAGCAGGATGGCGCAGGCGGCAAGGATTATCCCTTTGGTGCTGATTCTCATAATGCGATTTCTTCTCTGATGCAGGCTGTATCTGCAAATATCGGGACAATTTAGCTGATATCCATAAAAACTATCACATGAATATGACGGACTAACGGCGCTTCCGGCGCGAGAACAGGCGCTGGGGCAGTTCCATGCCGAGAATGATGCCCAGCACTATCGCAATCGCTACCTTCGCTGCCATGAATCCGGCCGACAGGGACATCTGGAATGTGCCGGACAGCAGATAATATGTGAACCAGAAGATCCCGGCACCGGGCACAAGCGGGAAAATCCCGCAGAGAAGGAAAACCGTGCTGGGGCATTTGAAGGGAACCGCTGCGTATCGGGAGAGGAGGCATACCAGAACTGCGGCGGCGATGGTCGCTACCGGTGCGGAGGCTGCGGCGCAGCGGACCAGCAGCAGATAGCATACCCAGCCTATCGCACCTATTATTCCCGCGCTGACGTAGCAGTTGCGGTCGGCGCCGAAGAGTACGGCGAAGGCCGCGGTGCCCACGAAGGCCGCGAGGGCCTGCCATCCGAGGCCGGCGGTCTGTGGACTGGCAAGCACGCCCTGCAGTTCGATCACTCCGCCGAATGCCCATCCGTCCAGGAGGAAGGCGACCGACACTCCGAGGGCTATGCAGAAGAAGCCGAGCATCGCGTCGGTAAGACGTGTGATGCCGGCGATATAATCGGAGTCGGCAAGGTCGCGCACACCGTTCACGAACGGGACTCCGGGTATGAGCGGCATGATTGCACCTATGATCACATTACTTAGGCTGGAACCTAAACCAAGGCGATAGAATACAATACATAAGGCGGTAGCCAGCAATGCGTTGCTTATGCCACCAACAATCTTGGACAAGTATCTTGAACTGACTCCGAGCACGAAGATGTAAAGCAGCAGGCCTACCAGGAAAGCGGCCAGGCAGTCCATGAAACCTCCGCCGAACACAGCGCAGAATCCCGCTGCACCCAAGGCTGATCCGAGTGTCTGTTCCCAATAAGGCTTGGCCGGCGCTTCGCGTATGGAATCCAGGCGCCGCTTCGCCTCGGCAAGGCTGCACCTGTTGGCCGCGATATCGTAGCTTAGGCGGTTTACCGCAGATACTTTCGACAGCTGGATGCTGCGTATGGGAATGAACTCGACGTTGGCGTAGCTTGAAGCCTGTCCGCCAGTCTTCTTCTTGAGTTTCCCTCCGGAGCCGGTGGTGAAGATTCCGTTGGATAGAACGAAGAAATTGCCGGAATCCACGCCGAAATGCGACGCTATCCTCGACATTATGTCTTCGACACGCGATATCTCGGCACCGTTCTCCAGCAGGATATGCCCTGCTTCGGAGGCTACATCGAGTACTTCCGTAAAATCCGTTTCCATGAACTTGCTGTCTTCCAATTATCGATTGTCGGTATCCCCATTGCAGGAAAGCGGGATGCCAAAATTACGTGCTAAGATACAAAAAAACGGGCATTTGCAACCGGGTTGCATTTCTTTTGTCCTACCTTTGCATCGGACAACAGAAAGCAAGCTATATGAAAAAGACATTCAAGATCGAAGTGGACTGCGCGAACTGCGCAAACCTTGTGGAGAACGAAATCAAGAAGGTGGAGGGCGTAAAGGATGCGAATGTGGTCTTCATGACTCAGAAGATGAAGGTCGAATTCGAGGAAGGGGCCGATACCGAGGCAGTCATGGCCGAAGTGATGAAGAGGGCCAGGAAGGTTGAACCCGACTTCTGCATACTGTGAACAGGAAGCAGAGAATAATGCTGGCCCGCATAGCAGGCGCCGCCGTGCTTACTGTGGCGCTCGCTTTGCTGCCGGATCCCGGCGTCCTGCCCCTTGGAGGCGTGGCGGACGGACTCCTGTATTATCTGGCGGTCTATATCCTGATAGGCTACGACATCCTCCGCAAAGCCTTCCTGGGCATACGCAACAAGAGGGTCTTCGACGAGAACTTCCTTATGGTAGTCGCCACCCTGGGCGCCTTTGCCCTGGCGCTTTACGAGCGCAGCGGCGATTATCTGGAGGCGATAGCCGTAATGCTCTTCTATCAGGTAGGTGAATTCTTCCAGAGCTATGCGGTGGGCAAGAGCCGCCGCAGCATTTCCGCCCTCATGGACATCCGCCCCGATTATGCCAATATCGAGGACGGAGACGGCAGCCTGAGCCGCGTGGACCCCGACGATGTGGAGACGGGTTCGGTAATAGTAGTCCGGCCCGGCGAGAAAGTGCCGATCGACGGGGTCGTGACCGAAGGGCGCTCGTCGCTCAATACCGCAGCCCTCACGGGAGAATCGCTCCCGCGGGAGGTGGCGGTTGGCGATGAGGTCCTGAGCGGGAGCGTGAACATGACGGGCGTGCTGCATCTGCGCACTACGAAGGAATTCGGTGAGTCCACCGTTTCCAAGATACTCGAACTGGTGGAGGACAGCGCTTCCCACAAGTCCCGCTCCGAAGATTTCATAACCCGCTTCGCAAGGGTATACACGCCGGCTGTCTGCTATGCGGCCCTTGCCCTGGCGCTGCTGCCGCCCCTTGTGAGGATGCTCGCCCTGGGACTCGATCCGGCATGGAGCGTGTGGGTATACCGTGCGCTTACCTTCCTGGTTATCAGCTGCCCCTGTGCCCTTGTGGTCAGCATCCCCCTGTCTTTCTTCGCCGGAATAGGCGGTGCCAGCCGCGAGGGTGTGCTTGTCAAGGGTGCCAACAATCTCGAGACTCTCTCGAAGGTCAAGACTGTGGTGCTGGACAAGACCGGCACGCTGACGCTCGGGGTGTTCGAAGTGACCGCCATGCACGACATCCATGATGCCGATGAGACCGATGCCGAGAAACAGCGCAGGCTCGTGGAACTGGCCGCCCTGGCCGAATGCGCCTCGTCGCATCCCATCAGCAAGAGCCTGCAGCGCGCATACGGACAGGAGGTGGACCACAGCCGCGTAAGCGATATTGAGGAACTCGGGGGATTGGGAATCCGTGCCCGTATCGACGGACGCGAAGTAGCTGTGGGCAATGAGAAGCTTATGGAGAGTATGGGTCTGGACCATTGCCACTGCCACAGTACGGGCACTATCGTCCACGTCGCCTGCGACGGGGTTTATGCCGGACATATCGTGCTGGGAGACATCGCCAAACCCCATGCCGCGGAGTCTGTCGCCGCATTGCACGGCGCCGGGGTGAAACGGACCGTGATGCTCACGGGCGACAGCCGCAGCGTTGCGGAGAAGGTAGCCTCGGAGATGGGTATCGATGAGGTCTACAGCGAACTCCTCCCGGCCGGCAAGGTGGGCAAAGTGGAAGAACTGCTTGCCTCCCAGGCTAAGGACGAAAAACTCGCATTCGTCGGTGACGGAATCAACGACGCCCCGGTGCTCTCAATAGCCGATATCGGTTTCGCCATGGGCGGCGTGGGCAGCGATGCGGCGATAGAAGCGGCCGACGTGGTGCTGATGGATGATGATCCCCTCAAGATAGCGAAGGCCATCCGTATATCGCGCAAGACCCTCCGCATTGTCTGGCAGAACATAGTGATGGCCTTGGGCATAAAGGGAGCATGCCTGTTGCTGGGGGCCCTGGGCCTCGCCAACATGTGGCTCGCGATCTTCGCGGATGTAGGGGTTATGATACTTGCCGTGCTCAACGCTATCCGCGCCATGTACACGGCGAGGACCTGACGGTCAGAACTTCCAGCGGTAATCCGGATCCTTCTCACCGGACTTAAGCCGCTTCTCATAGTCCTTCAGGGACGAAATGGCCTTCGGGCAAAGGATCAGCAGGGCTGCTACGTTTATCCAGGCGAGCAGCCCTACTCCTATGTCGCCCAGCTGCCATATGACATTGGTTTCGCGCACGGCACCGAATACGGTTGCGCCCAGGATGGCGATGCGGAAGAACCAGATGCAGGCAGTTTCTTTCCAGGTCGCGGCGCCTCTGCCTGCATTGAAAATGTACATTATGCTGGATTCGGCGTAGAAATAATACGCCATTATGGTCGTGAAGACGAAGAAGAAGAGGGCTATGCTCACGAACTGTCCTCCAAGCCCGCTGACGACCGAATCCACCGCCGCCTGGGTATAATTGACGTAATTGTCACCGAGTTCGGGAGCATTGGCCACCAGCATTTCTCCCGTCTTCGAATCCAGTATGTTGTAGGTGCCCGAGCAGAGTATCATCAGCGCCGTGGCGGTACATACCAGAAGTGTGTCCACATAAACCGAGAAAGACTGGGCGAGGCCCTGCTTGACGGGGTGTGTGACGTCGGCGGATGCGGATACTATGGCGCCGCTGCCCTGTCCCGCCTCGTTGGAGAAGATCCCGCGCTTGACGCCCATCATGATGGTCGAGCCGAGTATGCCTCCGGCCACAGGTTTGATGCCGAACGCCCCGGTGACTATGGCGGAAAGCATGGCGGGTACCTGGTCGGCATGCACTATTACGATCACTATCGAAATGATCACATATCCCAGTGCCATGAACGGGGTGACGATCGAAGCGACCTTGGAAATGCTCTTGATGCCGCCTATGATCACAAGGCCCAGGATCCCTGCCAGTATGAGTCCGGAAACCAAAGGGGAGAGGCCGTAGGAATTCCCCAAGGCGGAACTGACCCCGTTCGCCTGTACAGTGGGGAGCATAAGGCCGTAGGCCACTACTGACATAGCCGCGTAGAGTATTCCCAGCCATTTCTGCTTCATGCCGCTTTCGATATAGTTGGCGGGGCCGCCGCGGAATCCGGTCTTATGGGGGAATTTGTACAGCTGAGCGAGGGTGGACTCTACAAATGCGGTGGAGGCGCCGAAAAAGGCGATAATCCACATCCAGAACACTGCTCCGGGGCCTCCGAGCGCGATAGCCGTGGCTACTCCCACTATGTTGCCCGTACCCACGCGTCCCGAGAGTGCCACGCAGAACGCTTCGAACGACGACATGCCCTTTTTCTTCCCGTCTTTCCGCCCCCCGGCGAACAGGGAACGTATCATGAGGCCGAAGCGGCGTACCTGCACGAAGCGGGTCCGGAACGAGAAGTACAGCCCCGCGAAGATGAGCAGGACCACGAGGAGCGGACTCCACACGATGTCGTTGACGGCGGATACGGTCTTTGCGAACATGGGCTTATTCCTGCGTGCGGTTGATAACGTCGGAGAGCATGAGCATGCTTGATGCAACCGCAGAGACGCGGGGGTCCTTTCCGGCTTCCTTGAGTGCGTACCAGGTGCTTTCGCTGTCTTCGATCCCGTCCACGAATTCTACCCTGGGGAAGCGCTCCTGGATGCTGCTGCGGAGCACCTGGGTGTACTGCTGGCACAGCCTGTCCACTTCTTCTTCCAGGGCTTCTTTGGTGCCGGCTTCCTGGATGCGCGAGTAGCTCTCCTTGAGCTTGTCGTATTCAGGTCCCTGGACCAGGGAAACCTTGTCATCCGCGGTGTTGACTATCCAGGTGTGGTCGATGTCCCGTTCGTCCTGCTCCAGTTCGCTGGTAATGTCGTGCAGCCGCATGAACTTTACCCCCGCGAAGAGAATCGAGCCGTCGTCGAAGGCGTATTTAATGCGGGTGAAGTCGATACCGACCGATACTTTATAATAGAACTTCTTGATATACAGGATTTTCCTTGTGCCGGGAGTCTTCAGGTTGATGTTCTCGAGCAGGCTGGGCAGAAAGCCCTTTCCGGGTATCTTGTCCTTGTATGCTTCGCTGTCTGCGAGGGAATCGAGTTCTT
>ONSD01000160.1 GCA_900320385.1 uncultured Bacteroidales bacterium | reverse complement strand
GCTTTCTCGGGATTGCCGGCGCTGGGCACCGTAACACCCGTACGATGACCGTCGATCATGTGTTTGTGCCACTCCCAGGAGTAGGGGCCGCGGGAACAGCCTGCAAGGGCAAGCACCGCGGCTGCCATGAGGATCACTTTTGCTTTAACCATTTGAACAGATCGCTCCAGGTTGACTTTTTGCCGAACATGAGTATCCCCGCCTTGTATATCTTGGCAGAAGCCCAGGCCATCACGATGAAAGTGACGAGCAGGACCAGTACCGAAACCAATATCTCCCAGCCGGGCACGCCGTACGGAATGCGGGCAAGCATGACTATGGGTGAGGTGAAGGGAATCATCGAGCCCCACCAGACAATTCCGCTTTCGGGATTCCTCATCGCGAAGAACACTATGAAGAAAGCCAGCATGAGCGGAATCGTGACGGGGAGCTGGAGCTGCTGGGCGTCAGCCTCGTTCTCCACCGCCGAACCTATGGCTGCATACATCGAAGCATACAGCAGGTATCCGAGGATGAAATAGACGAAGAAGCACACTATGAGCTGGCCCCAGGGTATGTTCGAAAGGGTTGTGAGGATCACCGACATTTCGCTGTTCTGGATGGAACTCATATCGACACCCGACATACCGGACTGGGCCATCTGGGTCATTTCGGGCGAAGAGAGCAGGTCTCCCAGTCCGAAGATGGTGCTCGCTCCGAACACCAGCACCAGGGTGAGCAATATCCACAGGGCGAACTGGGTCAGGGCGACGAGCGCGATGCCTATGATCTTACCGAACATGAGTTCGAGCGATTTCACCGACGAAACCAGGACTTCCACAACGCGGGAGCTCTTCTCTTCGATGACCGACGACATCACGCTGCCTCCGAACATGGCTATGAACATGTAGATCATCATGCCCAGCACCATCGAAAGGATCATGTAGATGCCGGATTCGCTCACGGTGGCCTTGCCGCTGTCGTCGAGGGTGAATTCCTTCACCGACACATTGGACTTGACGTCCTTCATGATGGTTTCGAGGCCCTCGATTCCGTACGATTTGATACGGTAGTCCTCCACGGCACGGTTGATCTTGTACGAGACATTCTGCGAAAAGTCGACGCCAGTAGGCTTGCGGCTGAAGGTCTGCGCGCTGACGCTGCGGGTGCTGTCGATAGCCGAGATAAGCAGCATCACGTCCGACTTGCCGTCCATCACCTCCTGCTTGACTTCTTCGGGATCACGGCCGGTGCAGTCGGTGAAATCCATGGCATCGGAATCCTCGAGATATGGAAGCACTATGCCGGAATTGTCTATGACCACCACGCTCTGGGCCTTTTCCTTGATGTTGTTGATAAGGAAGGCGGGCAGGATGCACAGCGCCGCAAAGAGGATCGGGACGACGAAAGTCGTGATAAGGAAACTCTTCTTCTTGACACGGGTGAGGTATTCCCGCGAGATTACTACTCCGATTTTATGCAGGTTCATTCTGTCCGTCTCCTTCTGTTACGAGTTTGATGAAAATATCGTTCATGCGGGGCATGAGCTCTTTGTAGGAATTGACTGTCACGCCCTTGTCAATGAATGACTTGAGGGTGTTGTTGCCATCGGTTTCACGGGGAAGCACCTCGGTGTGCCGGCCGTCGGCATCGGTGTATTCGATCTCGACGTTGTTGTTGCCGTAGCGGCGGCGGATGTCGGCTACGCCTCCGGTGATGACAAGGCGGCTCTTGTTGATGAGGGCGATGTCGTCGCAGAGTTCCTCGACGCTTTCCATGTTATGGGTGGAGAGGATGATGGTGGCACCTTCGTCGCGCAGCCTGAGTATCTCCTTGCGGATGACCTCGGCGTTCACCGGGTCGAAGCCGCTGAAAGGCTCATCGAGTATCATCAGGTCCGGCTTGTGGACCACCGTCGTGATGAACTGGAGCTTCTGGGCCATACCCTTGGAGAGTTCTTCCACCTTCTTGTTCCACCAGTCCTGGATGCCGAAGCGGACGAACCAGTCCTTGAGGCCGGCGACGGCATCCTGGCGGGACATCCCCTTGAGCTGTGCGAGATACAATGCCTGGTCGCCTACCTTCATCTTGCGGTAAAGGCCGCGTTCTTCGGGCATGTAGCCTATCTTTTCGACATCCTGCTGGGTTATGGGACGTCCCTTGAACAGGACATCCCCTCCATTGGGGATGGTTATCCTGTTGATGATTCGGATGAGGGTTGTCTTGCCTGCGCCGTTGGGGCCAAGCAGGCCGAAGATCCTGCCCTCCGGAACTTCGACCGAAACATGGTCGAGAGCGACCTTTTCGCCGAAGCTCTTGCAGATTTCCTTACACTGTATGATTGACATCTTGTACTGTTTATAGTTGCCAAATATAACACATTTTTTCCTTATATTTGTAGAGAAATGGCCAAAAGGGGACAGGACATAGGGCAACAGTGCCGGCTCATCGCCGAGGATGCCGCGCGCGGCGTTTTCGGCAAGGTCTACCTTCTCATGGGAGACGAGCCTTACTATCCCGATATGGTATGCAAGGCCATCATGGACAACTGCCTGCAGGACTACGAAAAGGATTTCAACGAAACCGTCTGCTACGGTCCCGACGTCACCCCCGCCCAGATAGTGACCGCGGCCAGGCGCTTCCCCATGATGGCGGACAGGCAGCTGATCGTGGTGAAGGAGGCCCAGGGGCTGAAGGGCATAGAGGAACTCACCGCGTACACTTCGGATCCCCTGGAAAGCACGGTGCTCGTGCTGCTCTTCCACAAGGCTTCGCTCGACAAACGCCGCGCCCTGTATAAGAGCATACAGAAAAACGGCATAATAGTGGACTCCCCCGCTATCCGCGATTACGAGATAAGCAACTGGATAATAAACTATTACACCGGCAGGGGCCTGCGTATCGAGCCCCGGGCCGCTGCGCTGCTCGGCGAATCGGCAGGCACCGACCTCTCGCTCATCGCAGCCGAAACCGACAAGCTGCTCAAGAACCTCCCGGAAGGGGTGCGCGACGTCAGCGTCGAGGATATCGAGAAGAATGTGGGCATCTCCCGCCAGTTCTCCATCTTCGAACTCACCCGCGAACTCTCCTACCGCAATGCAGCCAAGGCCCTCCGCATAGCCGGGCATCTGGGCTCCGCCGCGAAGTTCGCGATGCCCCCGGCAGTCAGCGCCCTGTACACACACTTCTACCGCATCCTCCGCTACGAATCGGCCCTCATGCAGAATCCCGGCATGAGCGAAGGCGAAAGGGCCGCGGTGCTCGGAGTCAACCCCTACTTCCTCCGCGAATACGACGCAGCGGCAAGGAACTACCCCATCAAGAGCACCATGTCGGTGATTTCCATGCTGGCGGATTACGATTACCTGGGCAAAGGCGGAGACGGCGGCGCGGCGACTCCCGACGAACTTCTGGTCGAGCTCACCGCAAGGATACTTTCGGCATGATGATCTGGGACCCGCTTAGGAAAAAGGCCGTGACCTCCACTCCCGAAGAGATCGTGAGGCAATGGTTCATACGCATGCTGAGCCACGTGGCCGGTGTGCCCGAAACGCTGATGATGAGCGAAGTGCCGATGAAATACGGGGGCAAGGGCTGGCGGGCCGACATAGTGGTTTACGGCAGGGACGCGCAGCCCCTGGCCATAGTGGAATGCAAGCGGCCTGGGGTGGCCATCGACGGCGCGGTCGCCGGACAGGCGCTCCGCTACAGCGCGGTGCTCTCGGTACGCTGCATAATCCTCACCAACAGGGAAAAGACCTACGCCTACCTCCGGGACGGCGATTCTTTCAAGGAGACGGACCATCTTCCCTCATTCGAAGAAATGACGACATGGCAACAGTAACCTCACAATACCTCGACAAGGACATCTTCAGGGTGATCAGCGAAGTGGCGGCCGAAAAGGGCGTCCGCGCCTTCGTAATCGGAGGCTATGTACGCGACTGCTTCCTCGGGCGGCCGAGCAGCGACATCGACGTGGTGGTGGAGGGGAACGGACTCGAATTCGCCGGAGCCGTTGGAGACAAGACACATCGTAAAGTTCAGTATTTCAAGAACTTCGGCACGGCGATGCTGCGCTTCGAAGGGGACGAGATTGAATTCGTGGGAGCCCGCAAGGAGTCGTACAGGCGCGAATCGCGCAAGCCCATAGTGGAGAACGGCACCATCGAGGACGACCAGCTGCGCAGGGACTTCACCATCAACGCCATGGCTTTCTCGCTCCAGAAAGAATCGTTCGGCGAACTGGTGGACCCGTTCGGAGGCATACGCGACCTTGCGGCCGGCATCATCCGCACTCCCCTGGATCCCGACACCACCTATTCCGACGATCCTCTCCGCATGCTCAGGGCAGTGCGCTTCGCCGCGAAGCTCAGCACCCCCGAAGTCCGGTTCAGGATAGTCCCGGAATCCATGGATTCCATGCGCAGGATGGCTCCCAGGCTGGAAATCCTGTCCAAGGAAAGGATAGCCGAAGAACTCGACAAGATGCTGCTCTGCAACAAGCCCTCCATCGCCTTCAGCCTGATGGACCAGGCCGGGCTGCTGCCCTACATCCTCCCCCAGCTTTCCGCCCTCAAGGGCGTCGAGACCATCGACGGAAGAGGACATAAGGAGATATTGTCCCACACGCTGATGGTCCTTGACAACGTGGCGGAAGCCGACGGGAAGGGCAATCTCTGGCTGCGCTGGGCCGCGCTGCTGCACGACATAGGCAAGGCGCCAGTCAAAAAATACGACCCTGTCCTGGGATGGACCTTCTACGGACACGACGTGGTGGGCTCCAAGATGGTTCCGGGCATCTTCGCCTCGCTCAAACTCCCGCTCGACGAAAAGATGAAGTACGTCAAGAAGCTGGTATGGCTCCACATGCGTCCCATCGCCCTGGTTGACGACGGAGTGACCGATTCCGCCGTGCGCAGGCTCCTCTTCGACGCCGGCGACGACATCGACGACCTGATGCTCCTGTGCAACGCGGACATCACCAGCAAGAACCCGGCTAAGGTCGCGCGGGTCCACGCCAACTTCGAACTGGTGAAACGGAAACTGGTGGAGGTGGAGGAGAAGGACGCCATCCGCAACTTCAAGAACCCCATCACCGGAGACTACGTGATGGAAGTCTACGGCCTGGAACCCTGCAATCTCATAGGCGAGATAAAGGAATATGTAAAGAACGCCATACTCGACGGGGTGATTGGCAACAATTTTGAAGAAGCCGACAAACTGATGCGCAGCAAGGCTGCCGAAATGGGACTCAAGGCTTGCAGATAGACGCCTACATATCGTACATAGCGCACGTGCGGAGGTACTCCCCCCGCACGCAGGAGATATACCGCGCGGTGCTTGAAGAATACAATGAGCACAGCGGCGGCGCCCTGACGCCAACCGCCATACGCAATTACGAAGTATACCTGCTCGACCAGAAGGAAGGGAAAAAGGATTGCGCCCGCACGGTAGGCATGCACCTCAGCGTGCTCAGCGGATACTGCCGCTGGCTGATGAAGAACGGCCAGCTCGAGAGCAATCCGGTACGGCTGGTCCCGAGGCCCGAGATCGAAAAGCGGCTTCCCGTCTTCTACCGCGAAGACTCCATGAAGCAGTATTTCGACGATACCGCCTCCGACGCTTCCGGGGAACAGCTCGAATTCCTGCAAAGCCTCCCGAACGGCGACAAGACCGCCAAGATCCTCTACACCAGGCGTTTGGACAGGCTGATCATTTCCATGCTGTATGGCACCGGGATGCGCCGGAGCGAGCTCATCTCCCTTAACCGCAATTCGATTGACTTCTCCCGAAGGACGGTATCGGTGCTCGGCAAAGGTTCCAAAATGCGGGAAATTCCGCTGGTTCCATCACTTTGTGAAGAAATTTCATTATATTTGAGAGCGGCGGACCACGTGCTGGGCGCCTCCGAAGGGAGCACTCCCCTCCTCAGGACACCGTCCGGAAGCCGTCTGTACCCTGTCTACATCGACAGGACAGTGAAGAAGGAACTGGGAGCCGTTGCTGGGATTACTGGGCGCAAATCGCCCCACGTCCTGCGGCACACCCTGGCAAGCGAGCTGCTTGACAACGGTTCCGACCTCAATTCCATAAAGGAACTCCTGGGGCACTCTTCGCTGGCGGCCACGCAGGTGTACACGCACAACACAATCGAACGCCTCAAAAAGGTGTACAACCAGGCCCATCCAAGGGCCAATAAAAATACAGGTAATTATGGAGATTAACTTAAAAACTCTGAAGTTCGACCCCGACCAGAAGCTGGTCGAGTACGTCGACAAGAAGGTGTCGAAACTCGACAAATTCTTCAAGGGACGCGCCTACAAGGCAGATGTTACCCTTTCACTGCTTCAGGAGCCCGAAAACAAGCAGGCACAGATCCAGATCCATGTTCCGGGTCAGGACCTCGTCATCGAACGCAATGCCGACACTTTCGAGCAGGCCATCACCGACAGCGTGGACGCCATGAAGGAGAAACTTACCCGTACCAAAGAAAGACTCTACGAGAAATAATAGATTGCAAAGCCCCGCCGATGGCGGGGTTAATTTGTTATATATGACTCTGATTGAAGCGATCGAAGCCCGCCACTCCGTGCGGAAGTACAAAGACGAACCCATCCCCGAGGATATCCTCACAGTGCTCCGGAACCGGATTCGGGAGATCAACGATGAAGCCGGGCTTCACATCCAGCTGGTGACTGATGAACCGAAAGCCTTCAGCGGGCTTATGGCTTACGGTTCCTTCTCCGGCGTGAAGAACTATTTCGTAATGGCCGGGAAGAAAGGTAATGATCTGGACGAAAAGATTGGCTATTACGGCGAACAACTTGTCCTGCTCGCCCAGACCCTGGGGCTTAACACCTGCTGGGCGGGTTTGAGCTACAGCAAGATTCCAGGGACGTATGAACTGGAAGACGGTGAGAAGATCGGCTGCTATATTGCACTTGGTTACGGTGAAACACAGGGAAAGGCCCACAAATCCAAGGAGATCAAGTCAGTCAGCAACGCCAGCGACGTGACCCCTGAGTGGTTCAACAAGGGAGTCGAGGCGGCCCTGCTGGCCCCTACGGCCATCAACCAGCAGAAGTTTTACATCGAGTATTTAGGATTCAAGGACAACAGCAGACTCCCGAAGGTCTCTGCCAGGCCCCTTTTCTCCATGGCCGGTTACAGCAAGATGGACCTCGGGATCGTCAAGTATCACTTTGAGATAGGGGCTGGGAAGGAGATGTTTGAGTGGGGGTAGAGAAGGCAGAGGGAGTCCAGCATTTAAGCGTCCCCGTTCATAGCGAGTCCGGTCTTTTCTATTGCAGAGTGCTGTTTCACCGCATTTTCGTGACTTTGGGGGTTGAATTCCCTGCCCAGAGTCATGAAATTGCCTGTTTTCGTGACTCTGGGGTATGTTTTGATGGGGCAGAGTCACGAAAATGCGGTGAAATGAGACTTTGAATTTATGAGCGAAGGCAGATGAACAGGAGGGCCCAGTCTTTCCTGGGATTTGGCCGCTGCGCGGGCCACATCCCGGCCCCGCTCGCCGCGGGGCCCGGGCAAAAGGGCCAAAAAGAAATTGCGCTCAAGCAAGCTTGGCGCAATTTCTTTTGTCCTTTTGCGGAAAGACTGGGATTCGAACCCAGGAGCCGCTTTAGGCGGCCACACGCTTTCCAGACGTGCCTCTTCAGCCACTCGAGCATCTTTCCAAACGGGACTGCAAATATAGCAATAATTTCAGAATTGCAAATATCCGCAGGGCTCCGAATTACTTTTCTTTGAGCTTGGCTTTGACTCCCTTCCGGGCTTTGCGGAAGGCATCCAGGCCGAACGCAGCCCAGAGGCAACCCAGCAGGAACCCGGCGAATCCCCAGATAATTACGGTCTTCTTCCGGCTGTTCAAGGGGTAACGCGGCATGGTCGAAGGCTGGATCACGGCATACATTGGCTTGATCTCCTGGATCTTGGCCTTTGCCATCTCCGCCTGCTGCGACAACTGCGAATACAGCTGGTTGGCAAGGTTGACCTCCTGCTGGAGGCGCTGCTTCTCGCTGTTGATGCTCTGGAGGATCACGCTGCGGTCATAGTCCACACTGCCGGCGTAGGCCTGCTGCGCGCGTACAAGGTCCTTGCGGGCCTCTTCCTTGAGGGTGACGTAATAGTTGTAATCGGAGATTGCCTTGCGCGTACGGTACTCGGTCACATATTCCTGGAGCCGCTTGGTAACCGTATCGGCAAGTTCCGAGACCATGCGTCTGTCGTCCATCACCACCTTCACGGTGGTCACGCCGGTCATCTTGTCCACATCGGCCGAAATCCTGTTCTGGAGGGCCTTTACTACGGCGAACTGATTGGGTGTCAGGGCCGAAACGTTGACGATCGAATCGTTGTATACTGCAAAATACTTGTCAATCGCTTCCTGGCGCTTGGCAGACACTTTGCGTTTGGGCAGGTCGTTGCCCATCAAGTGGTCGAATACAGTCACAGGGGCAGGCTCCTGAAGCCCTTCCAGCCGGTCTTCGGGGTCGAAGTAAGGATGCAGTTCAACATCGAAAAGGCTGGTGAGGAAGGGTGTGCTGCGGCAGATCTCGGGGAAAAGCGTGATGCTCATCGCATCGGAGTTGCTGCCGAGGGTGATGTCGCCGAGGCCCAGCATGCTGGTGATGTTGTTGATGCTGGTGGAACGGCGCTGGAGCTCCGGGGCGAGGGTTACCGCTACTTCATATCTGTGCCTCATTGTCAGGGCCGCGGCCAGACCAATGCAACCGAAGATGAAGGTAACGAGAAGGACTGTCTTCCACCGCTTCAGGGTCCTGGCGAAAATGCCGGACCAGTCGACTTCGACTTCTTCCTCCTCCAGTTCGGGATCGTTGTATCGCAATTTCTCGTCCATGTCGCCTTAGTTTGTATAACGCAATATGAGAGCGACCGATACCAGGAGGCTGGATACCGAAGAGACCGCACCGGCCAGCGAGGATATAGCCTGGATGTCGGAAATCTTCTTCTCACCTTTCTGCGGCACTACGATCTCGTCTCCCGGTTTGAGCCTGGTATTGCCCACATACGGACGCGCGGAACCGTTCATGCTCACTATGTATGCGTTCGATTTCTTGGCCTTCTGCGAGAAGCCGCCGCAGAGGCGGACGTACTTCTTGGCGGTATACATGCTGTTGTAAGCCACGGCGTTGGGCATCATTACCGCTCCGGTTACGCGAACCGTGTTGTTGAATACCGGAATCTCCAGGCGGTCGTCTTCGCGCAGGACTATGTCGTTCTTGCCGCCGGGGTTCTTGATTGCGTCAGCGAGATTGATCGCTACCGGATACTCATCGTCGAGGCTGAGCAGGTCGATGCTGGTGGTATCGCCCTGGAGCATAAGGTTGCGCTTCTCTTCCTCGAGCCTGAGCATTTCCGTCTCGCTGCGCTTGCGGTAAAGGCGCGCTCCCGCCACATGCGCGAAATCGTTGACACCGCCGGCCTTGGCGATGATGTCGCTGAGGCGTTCGTCGCGGTTCGACATCACGTATACGCCCGGGAAGTTCACCTGGCCGTTCACGGTAACGTGCTTCTGGATGTTGTACGATGGGCTGGCGTGCACCACGACCTCATCGTAGGGTTCGAGCACGAAGTTCTTTTCGCCATCGTCCACAAGGCCGTCCTTTATGGGGAAGCTGTACATCTGGGCGATATTCCTTTCGGCCTGGGTGGACGCCGGGTCCTTCACCCTGCGGTTCACGTCGACCCTGGCCGTGGAGGCACCGTTGAGGATTCCGCCCGCCAAGACTATCAGGTCCTCGATGGTGGTATTGTTAGCGAAAGGATAATCGCCGGGATTCACCACCATGCCCGAGATGCTCATGATGCCCTGGTCTTCGAGGTCGTATCCGCTGACTACCTGAAGTATGTCGTTGTTGCGGAGTTCGATGTCGGGAGAGCTTCCATCCATGATCTTGCCCAGGTTGACCGACTGCACTTCCATGGTGCGGTCATCGTTCTCGTGCAGGATCACGGCCCTGCCGAGGAAGGCTTC
>ONSD01000090.1 GCA_900320385.1 uncultured Bacteroidales bacterium | reverse complement strand
CGCATCAGCGGACCGGCCGAGCCGGGACTTTCGACAGAAAGTCGGAAAGGCGGAAGGCCGCAAGGGGTTCGGGGGCGGCTTAGCCCCCGACAAAAAAGAGGTCCTGTCAATCCAGGACCTCTTTTTTAACATTCATGAATTCATATTGCAGGATGTGATGGTCGGAAGCTTCTTCCAACTTCAACTTGCATTTGTACTTCCTCCTCCACTTCGCCAGGTAGGAATTCCACCCGCGGGACAGATAGGCGCCCAGGATGGGGCCGGTGCGCAGGATGAGGTTCTTCTCCCCTTTTTCGCCCACATAATAAGCCAGAGCCCTTTCAATCTGTTCGTCGATGACGAGCGTAGAAGTGATCTTTCCGGTGCCGTGACACAGCGGGCACTGCTCGGTGGTGTTTATCTCCGTGGCCGGGCGGATGCGCTGGCGGGTGAGCTGCATGAGGCCGAACTTGGTGAGCGGCAGCACGTTGTGCTTAGCCCGGTCGGCGCTCATGACTTCCTGCATGTACTTGAAGAGCTCGTTGCGATGCTCCACCTTCTCCATGTCGATGAAATCGACGATCACTATTCCACCCATGTCGCGCAGCCTGAGCTGGCGTGCAATTTCTTCGGCAGCGAGCTTGTTGACCTCGAAGGTGTTTTCTTCCTGGTCGGTGGTCTTGGCCCTGATGCCGCTGTTCACGTCCACCACGTTGAGGGCTTCGGTGCTCTCGATGACGAGGTAGGCTCCCTGTTTCATGGGAACGACCTTGCCGAAGGAGCTCTTGATCTGCCTGTTGACCTCGAAATGGTCGAAGATAGGCTCCTTGCCTTCGTACAGATGGACGATCTTTTCTTGCTCGGGAAGTATGAGCGAGATATAGTTCCTGGTTTCCTCGAAGACCTTTTCGTCGTTCACGTAAATATGCGTGAAGCTGTCGTTCAACAGGTCGCGGAGGATGGTGGTGGTTTTGGAGTACTCGGTGAGCAGGAGTTCCACGCCTTTGTTCTTGGCGAGGATCTTCCAGGAGTTCTCCCAACGCTCTATCAGCGAGCGGACTTCGCCCACCAGCACCGAAGCGTTCTTACCTTCGGCGGCCGTGCGGATGATCGCTCCGTAATTGCGCGGGAGTATGCTCTTGACGAGGGTCTCGAGTCTGCGTTTCTCTTCCTTGGAAGAGATTTTCTGGGAGATGCTGACCTTGTCTGCGAAGGGCAGCAGTACAATGTTGCGTCCTGCCAATGAAATCTCTGCTGTGAGCCGCGAGCCTTTGGTGGAGATGGGTTCCTTCACGATCTGCCCCATTATCATCTGGCCTGGCTTGAGATAATCCTCGATGCGGCCTTCCTTTTCAAGGGGTGCGCCGACCTTGATGCCGGCGTAAAGGCTGCGGAGGTTCTTGTTCGGATTGCTGCCGCGCACGAAGGCGTCGAAGGCGTCGAAGTGCAGTCCGAGGTCCAGGTAATGTATGAAGGCTTCCTTGCTGTCCCCTATGTCCACGAAAGCCGCGTTCAGCGACGGGAGGATCTTCTTGACTCTTCCGAGATAGACGTCCCCCACCGAATAGCTGTGACCCTGGCTCGATTCGCGGTTCAGCTCCATCAGCCGCCCGTTCTCCATGAGAGCGATGCGCACTTCCTGGGCACCGACGTCGACGACAAGGTCTTTTTCGACTTTCTGGTCTTCCATTGGGTTGTTTATAAGGACTGTTTCTGATAAAATAAAAGGGCCCGCCGGATCCCCCGTACGAGCCCCTCTCGACAACTATTTCTTCTTGTGTCTGTTGAGGCGCAAGCGTTTTTTACGCTTGTGCGTCGCCATCTTATGTCTTTTTCTCTTCTTTCCGCAAGGCATAATGCTATATATTTAAATTATTTATTTTTAAATTATTTATTGAGTTCGGCAGTGAAAGACTTTGCAGGTTTGAATGCCGGAACATCATGCTCGGGAATAACGAGTGTGGTCTGCTTGGTGATGTTGCGGGCCGCCTTGGTAGCACGGTGCTTAACGATGAAGCTGCCGAAGCCACGGAGATAGACGGGGTTGCCTGCTACGATAGAATCCTTAACAGTATCTATGAAAGCCGCGACCATGGTTTGAACCTGGATTTTTTCGATGCCTGTTTTCTTGGCGATCTCGTTTACAATGTCTGCTTTAGTCATAGTAAGTATACGAATAGTTGTTAAATAACTGTCTCGATTTTTGGGAATGCAAAATTATACTTAATTTTTTAATAATCAAAATCCTACATCCATTTTTTTTGCCAAGTCGGCGAGCCTTCAGGCTTGGCACGGAGATTGACTATATGAGCCCGAGGGCCCATTATGCCCTTATTCACTGACATTTTGACAATTTTATGAAGACTGACGAATATACATTCCCGGCGAGAGCCGAAGTGAGCATCTTCCCCGTGCTTCAAGGCGACGCCCTGCAGCATGTGGACGAATCGGAACTGCCCGATACCCTCCCGGTGCTGGCGCTGCGCAATGCGGTGCTTTTTCCCGGAGCGGTATTCCCCGTTACGATAGGCCGCGATAAATCCATACGCCTCATCAGGGAAGCGGAGGAGAGGGGGTTCTTCGTAGGCTGCGTTCCGCAGACCGACGTGACGGTGGAGGATCCGAAAGAGAAGGATCTCTACCCCTACGGCACCGTAGCAAAGATAATCAAGACACTTGAGATGCCCGACGGCACCCTCACTGCCATCTTGCAGGGTATCAAGCGTTTCTCGCTCGACGCCATACTTGATTATGAACCCTACCTCACGGCCAGGATACATTATCTCGACGATTATCTTGCCGAAAAGGACAGCCCCGCAATCAAGGCCATAGCCGACTCCCTCAAGGAGAACGCCATCCAGATAGTGAGGAACACTTCGCTCGCTTCCCGCGAAGCCATAGCGGCCATACGGAGCATCGACAACTTCCAGTTCCTGGTGAACTTCATCGCCACCTCGGTGGAGGTGGACGACTTCTCCGACAAGATCGACCTGCTGCAGTACGACGACGTCAAGGCCCGCGCCATGAAGCTCCTGAGCATCCTGAACATGGAGATCGAACTCTCCAAGATCAAGCAGGACATCAACCAGAAGGTAAAGAGCGAAATCGACCAGCAGCAGAGGGAATACTACCTCAACAACCAGCTCCGCACCATCCAGGAAGAGCTCGGAATGGACGAAGGTGAAGATTATGAGAAGCTCAAGGAACGTGCGTCCAAGAAGAAATGGCCGAAAGCGATTGCCGAAGCCTTTGAGAAGGAGCTCGCAAAACTCGAGAAGTACAACCCCACTTCGCCCGATTACAGCGTGCAGTACGGCTATCTCGACTTCATGCTGAACCTCCCCTGGGAAGAGATGTCGGAAGACAACCTCGACCTTGCCAATGCCCAGAAGGTGCTGGACAAGGACCACTATGGGCTTGAGACAGTGAAAGACCGTATTATAGAATACCTTGCAGTCCTTAAGCTGAAGGGTAACATGAAGTCTCCGATACTTTGTCTCTACGGCCCTCCAGGAGTCGGTAAGACCAGTCTCGGCAGGAGCATCGCCAGCGCTCTCGGACGCAAATACGAGAGGATTTCGCTGGGCGGCATGCATGACGAGGCCGAAATCCGCGGCCACCGCAAGACTTATGTCGGAGCCCTCCCGGGACGAATACTGAAGGCCATCGAAAGGGCTGGCACTTCCAACCCCGTGATAGTGCTCGACGAGATAGACAAACTCGCAAGCGACTTTAAGGGAGACCCGTCGTCAGCCTTGCTGGAAGCCCTCGACCCCGAGCAGAACGGCACCTTCCACGACAATTACCTCGACCTCGACTACGACCTCTCCCACGTGCTCTTCATAACTACCGCCAATGGTATCTCCTCAATCCAGAACGCGCTTCTGGACAGGATGGAGGTCATAAACGTAAGCGGTTACCTCGCAGAAGAGAAGCAGGAGATCGCAAAACACTTCCTCGTGCCCAAGCAGCTTCGCGAGCACGGGCTCAAGAGCGACGAACTCCGCATCGAGCCGTCGGCGATCAAGGCCATTATCGATGAGTACACCCACGAGTCGGGCGTGCGCGGCCTCGAGAAGCAGATAGCCAAGGTGGCACGCGTCACCGCCAAGAAGATAGCCCTCGGGCAGGAATATCCCACCGTCATAAAGAAGGAGCACCTCAAGGAATACCTGGGGCTCCCGACAGCCTTCCACGACAGCCAGAAGGGGAACGAAGGCCCCGGCGTGGTCACCGGCCTCGCCTGGACCGAACTCGGAGGAGAGATACTCTTTGTCGAGAGCAGCGTTAGCGAAGGCAAGGGGAACCTCACCATGACCGGGAACCTCGGTGCCGTGATGAAGGAATCCGCCACCATCGCATACCAATACATAAAAGCCCATCCTGAACTCGCAAAGATGGACTATGCGGCTTTCTCGGCCAAGGACATCCACGTGCATGTTCCCGAAGGCGCCGTACCGAAGGACGGTCCCTCGGCCGGTATCACCATGGTCACCTCCATGGTATCTGCCTTCAGGGGAGAAGGCATACGCAAGGGCGTGGCCATGACCGGCGAAATGACCCTGCGCGGCCGCGTGCTGCCGGTAGGCGGGATTAAGGAGAAAATCCTTGCCGCCAAGAGGGCTGGCGTGCACACCATAGTGCTCTCGGAAGAGAACCGGAAGGACATTGAAGACATAAAGGATATTTATGTCAAAGGCCTTGAATTCCATTATGTGAAAGACATACAGGATGTTATGTCTTTCGTTTTCGCATGATGCAGGGGCCGCAGTCTGACTGCGGCCTTTTTTTTGCAGGATATTTGACTATCTTTGTTGCGTCATGGACGTTAGGATAGAAAGCAGTTGGAAAGATGCGCTGGCCCCTGAATTCGAAAAACCCTATTTTTCGGATCTGGTCGCACGGCTGCATGCCGAAAAGGCAGCGGGTCAGGTCATCTACCCGCGCGGCAGCGACATTTTCCACGCCTTCGACCTTACTCCGGTCGATGCAGTGAAGGTGGTCATACTCGGCCAGGACCCATACCACAATCCGGGACAGGCGATGGGACTGAGTTTTTCGGTCCCCGACGGAGTGGATGCTCCTCCTTCCCTGAAGAACATTTTCAGGGAAATCGAGAACGACCTGGGCATACATATGAGCGGCAGCACCAACCTCGAGCCCTGGGCCCGTCAGGGAGTGCTTCTCCTCAACTCCATCCTCACCGTCCGCGCCCGGCAGGCCGCTTCGCACGAGAAGATAGGCTGGGAACCGTTCACCGACGCGGTGATAAAGTATCTTTCGGACCAACGGGAGGGCATAGTCTTCATGCTCTGGGGAAGATTCGCCCGGAACAAGAAGGTACTCATCGACTCCTCGAAGCACCTCGTGCTCGAGGCCGCACATCCCTCTCCCCTGGCACAGGGGGCCTTTTTCGGCTGCCGGCACTTTT
>ONSD01000151.1 GCA_900320385.1 uncultured Bacteroidales bacterium | reverse complement strand
TGTCGGTGGGGGACTTGTAGGGATTCTCGCCGTAAATCCCCTCGAAGAGGGCGTTGAGCACCGGGAATATATCGATGTCGCGGTTGTAGTTGACCGCCGTTTTGCCATAGGCTTCGAGATGGAACGGGTCTATCATGTTGACATCGGCAAGATCGGCCGTGGCGGCTTCGTAAGCCATGTTCACGGGGTGCTTCAGGGGCAGGTTCCAGACGGGGAAAGTTTCGAATTTCGCATATCCTGCCTTTATTCCGCGCTGGAACTCCTGATAGAGCTGGCTCAGGCATACCGCCATCTTCCCGCTGCCGGGCCCCGGTGCGGTAACGACGACCAGGGGCTTGGTGGTGACAACATAGTCGTTTTTGCCGAAACCGTCTTCGGAGTCGATGAGTTCGACATTCTCGGGATAGCCTTCAATAATGCGGTGATAATATACGGTAATACCCTTCTTCTCGAGTTTCTCGCGGTAATTGTCGGCGCTGCCCTGGCCGTTGTAATGGGTTATAACGACGGAATTGACGGAAAGGCCATAGCTCATGAATTCATCGCGCAGGCGCAGCACGTCGGTGTCGTAACTGATGCCCAGGTCGCTGCGTACCTTGTTCTTCTCGATATCGACCGCACTGATAACGATTATGATCTCGGTGTCGTCCTTTAGCTGAAGGAGCATCTGGAGCTTGCTGTCGGGCTTGAAACCCGGAAGGACGCGGCTGGCGTGGTTGTCGTCGGAAAGCTTGCCTCCGAATTCAAGATAGAGTTTGTCGCCGAAGCGGGCGATCCTTTCCTTGATGCGTTCAGACTGGATTTTGAGGTATTTCTCGTTATCGAACCCGTATTTCATTTTGAGAGAGTTTGGTAAATACGGGTTACAAAGTTAATGCAAAAAATAAAAAATTGCTAATTTTGCCCGCTATGAAAAAGATATTGTTACTGACTCTTGCCATACTTGCCTGCACCGGGTGCAAGGCAGGCGTCAAACACTATAGGATCGAAGTGGTGAAGGAATATGCCCACGACACCGGAGCCTATACCCAGGGCCTCTTCTTCGATGGCGGCCAGCTCTATGAGAGCACCGGCCAGTACGGTGAATCGTCTTTCCGCAAAGTGGACCTTGCTACGGGCAGGGTGCTCCGCAAGCTCGATTTCGGCCGCAAATACTTCGCCGAAGGCTCCGTGATGCTGGACGGCAAGCTTTTCATTCTCACCTGGACCAACAAGGTCGCCTTCGTCTACGATGCCGCTACCCTCGAATACGTACGCACCTATTCCTATCCGCGTGAAGGCTGGGGCCTCACCACCGACGGGAAGTCGCTCATTGCATCCGACGGCAGCGCCAGGCTCTATTTCCTTACCACCGATTTCAAGCTGGAGCGCAGCCTCAGCGTCACCCTCAACGGAAGGCCGCTGCGCTATCTCAACGAGCTGGAATGGATAGACGGCAAGATATGGGCTAACGTCTACACCACCGACATGATAGTGATAATCAACCCCAAGGACGGAAAGGTGGAAGCGACCGTCGATTGCGCCGGACTCCTTCCCGAAGCCCTGAAAAAACCCTCCACCGATGTGCTGAACGGCATCGCGGAGGGTCCCGGGGGGAAGATCTATCTTACCGGCAAGAACTGGCCTTGTCTTTACGAGGTGGTCCTCAAGGAAGAGAAATAATCCTAGAATCTTATATTCACGCTTCCCATTGCGGTGAAACCTGCCATCGGCATGAAGCCGATCTGGTAGTAGCGATTGTCGTCCGGATGGCCGCCGCCCACGTAAATAGCCGAGTAAACCCAGCCGTTTGCGGCATAGTGGGCGTTGAAGATGTTGCCCAGTCTGCAACCCAGGTCTATTTCCTTGATTCCCACCATCTTGCGCGAAGGCTTCAATGCATACTTGAGGTCCAGCTCCGAAGTACTGTAAGCCGGCAGGGAACGGTCCCGGTTCTGGGTGTTGTCAAGATACTGGCGGCTTACGAAACCGGTGTGCCACACTGCGCTGAAAGCGCCGAAGCGCATCTCGATAAAGCCGTTGAGTATGGCGGAGGGGGAGAAGGCTAGGGTGGAGTTGCCGTAGTGGATCACGGTTTCGCCCTTGTCCCAGTCTTCTGCGTGTTCGTCAAAGTCGAGGATGCGGTTGCGGCTGAGGGCGGCGTTGCCCTCAATGGAGAGCCAGGGGAATGCGTCCCAGCGCAGGCTCGTCTCCATACCGAGCCGGTAGGAGTCCTTGATGTTGGTGGTCAGCGCTTCGCCTATGTCGCTGATTTCGCCCGTCTGCACGAACTGTCCGGTGTAATCCATGAAATAGAAACCCTGCGAGAATGAGACTTTGCCGGCGGAGAACTGGTGACCGAGTTCCCAGTCGACCAGGCTTTCGGGCTCCGGGGCCGGATACGAGCCGTTGTCGGTGAAGTTGTTGCGCTCGGGTTCGCGGTGGCTGAGAGCTACGCTGGCATAAGCACGGTAAGAGCCTGCGGTATAGCTGATTCCGGTCTTCGGGTTGAAGAAGTTGTAATGCTTTACTATGTCGAGCGGCTGGTTGTAATAGCGGCTGTCTTCCTCGTAGAATTTGTCGTTGATGCCGTCGGTGGAATAGTCGACATGGCGGAACTGAAGGTCGGCGAAAGCCTCCCATTGGCTGCCTATACTGTAGGCGGCCTTTACATATGCACTGTAGTCGCCCTTCAAGGCGTCGGAATCGTAGTACTGGTACTTGCCGTCCTTGAGGATCTCGCGGCTCAGTTCCTGCAGGCCGGTATAGGTAAGGTATCCGAAATGGTTACCGCGGAACTGCTGGAGAGAGATCCCTGCGATGACATCCCATGCGTCCTTCTTGTAACCGGCACTGCCCACCAGGCCGTATGTATGCTGCGTAAGGCCTTTCCGGCGAACGAAATCGAGCCGTTTGTACCCGCCGTAGACAGGTCCGAGTCCGAATTTGCTGAGTTTGTTGTCCGGACGGAATTCTTCGTAATAGCCGCTTCCGTATGTGTAATGGAGTGCGGCGTTCAGCGTCCAGGATCCTCTCCTGAGGCTGGCAGAGAGGATGTTATGGTCCTGGACGAAGTTGTCGGTGGTGCGCGGCCAGAAGGAACCGTCGCTCATCTTGTAACGCTCCGTGAGGTAATTGCCGTCGGCATCGGTGGGGAAGACATAATTGTCGGAATCGAATATGATCCTCTCGTAGAGGGAGTTGAAGCGGCCGAGCCCCCTTGCGTAAAGGTCGGCGTAAGTCTTTATCCCGGTGGCATTCCCGTATGTGCCGTCCATCAGCGAAAGGTCGCCGTTTCCTGCGGTGACACCGTTCCACGCCTGGCCGGTATGCTCGTAGTTGCTTATGTTCCTGTATCGGATGATGAAGTCGGATCCTAGCCATGCGATGCCCGCATAAAAACTGCCGGACTTGCCGGAGGTGCCGTGAAGGTATCCGTCGGTGACGGTTTCGTGCCACGCCCCGTCGAGGGTGAGGCTCCTGCCTATGAGACCGGAGGAGAAAGAAACGCCGTAATTGGACGTATTGTATGACCCGTAGGAGGCGCTGATCTCACCCGAAGGGGTAAGCGAAGGCGCCTTGGTGGAGAGGGATATCGTGCCGCCGAAGGCTCCGTCGCCGTTCGTGGAGGCCCCCACGCCCCTCTGGAGCTGCACGCTTCCGAGGAAGGCGGAATAGCTGTTCATGTTCGCCCAGAACACGCATTGGTCTTCGGGGGAGTTGAGCGGCACACCGTCGATGGTTACGTTGATGCGGGAGTCGCCTGCTCCGCGGATGCGCATGTAGCTGGTGCCGGTGCCCATCCCGTTCTCGCTCCAGGCAAGCACGCCCGGAGTGCGGGAGAGAAGCATAGGGAGTTCCTTGCCGGAGACGGCGAAACCGCTGAGTTCGGCTCGTTCAAGATTGACTACTGCATAAGGTGCATTGGGCTGGGCCCTGACGCCTGTGACTACTGATTCTGAAAGATATTCCACCACCGTGGAATCGGCTTCCTGCGCCAACGCGGGGAGGATTGGAACGGAGACGGCAGCTGCCGCCAGAAGGGTAATAAAAAACCGCATAATCGTATATTACGCGGGGTTGTTCCGGATTGCTTCCCTTCGGCGGCATTGCCCGCATCAGGTTCCATGGGTGTGATCTCAACCGGCAAGCCGGTACCCCCGCAATTGTTTCAGGTGCAAATATAATAAAAAAAACGGTCCCTTCTGCCCCTGAACGACTAACGCCCGCTTCACAGCGGGCGTTGACGGTTAGTTAGTAGTGTATTACCTATAGAAGGTTAATTATTTCTGGTTAGAAGTTGTTGTTCATTTTTTTCGTCATGCAAATGTACTACGGTTTTTTGTAATACGCAAACAAAAGCGAAAAAAATTTCAAGAATATTTTTTCGTTTTTAAAATTATTTAAGAAGTTCAGGTCTCAGGGCCCTGGTCCTTTCCAAAGCCTGCTCATCCTGCCATGCCCTGATTAATTTCGGATTCCCGCTCAGAAGCACTTCGGGAACCTTCCATCCGTTGAACTCCACCGGTCTCGTGTACACCGGCGGAGAGAGCAGCCCGTCCTGGAACGAATCGCTCAGCGCAGAGGTTTCGTCGGTCAGGGCTCCGGGGATCAGGCGAACTATCGAATCGGCCAGGAGTGCCGCGGGGATCTCGCCGCCGCTAACCACATAGTTGCCCACCGAGATCTCCCTTGTCACGAGGTGCTCCCTTATCCTATGGTCTATTCCCTTGTAGTGCCCGCAGAGGATTATGATGTTGTTCAGAAGCGACAATCCGTTGGATATACCCTGGTCGAGTATCTCGCCGTCGGGGGACATGTATATCACTTCGTCGTAGTCCCGTTCGGCCTTGAGTTCCTCTATCATCCTGTATACCGGTTCCACCATCATCACCATGCCGGCGTCGCCGCCGTAGGAATAGTCGTCAACGTTGCGGCGCGGGCCCAGTCCGTATTTGCGAAGGTTATGGACGTGGATCTCGACGAGGCCTTTGCTGATGGCGCGGCCTACGATCGAATGGCTCAGGGGGCTTTCCAGCAGTTCCGGAACCACCGAAAGAATGTCAATTCGCATAATAGAAACAATTTCTACAAAAATAACGAAAATTTGGTTATATTTGTAGGCTTAGAATATTATTAAGAAGTGTATATCCTATGAGTGAAGAAACCAAATCAGCAGAAATCATAGCAGAGGAAGCCGTACAGCCCGTTGTGGAGGTTGCGGAAGCGTCTGTTCCGGAAGAACCCAAGGCCGAAACCCCTGAGGAGAAACAGCCGGAAACGAACCTCGCGGACAAATCCCTTTCGGAACTGTCGGATCTCTTCCGTCAGCTGATGGAGAGCACCGACCGCATGGCACGCTCCAAGGAAGCGGAGTCCATCAAGTCGGCTTTCTACAAACTCCTGCTGAAACTCAAGTCCGAAGCCGGCGAAGTCGGAGACAAGTTCGTCGAAGTTGAGGAAAATTTCAAGGCTATCTATGCCGATTACAAGCGCGAGCGCGCCGAATACAACAAGGAACAGGACGCCCATAAGGCCGAGAATCTCGAGAAGAAGAAGGCCCTCATCGAAGAGTTGAAGGCCCTGGTCGAGAAGCAGGACGACGTCAGTTCCTCATTCCCGGCTTTCCGTGACATACAGAACCGCTGGAGGGAGACCGGCCCTGTGCCTGCCTCCGAATACCGCGACCTCAACAGCACCTACCAGTTCAATGTCGAGAAGTTCTACGA
>ONSD01000061.1 GCA_900320385.1 uncultured Bacteroidales bacterium | reverse complement strand
TGGATTGTGTGTGATTATGGAATGATTTTATCTGGGGTTCTGGGGTATCCCTGCAGAATTGATTTCGTCCTGCGGGATAAGCACGGCGATCCTGGGGTCTCCGGGCTGGATGATCTCCCAGGTATGGTAGCCTACGTAACGGCGGTCCATGGGGAGACGGTTGCGGAATACGTCGAAGAAACGGTGGCCTTCGAAGCAGAGTTCCATGCGGCGCTCGTCCAGGACGAGATCAAGGACGCTCTTGTACCCGAGTGCGGAAACGTCGGCGGTGCTGAGTTCGGGTATGCCGGCGCGGCGGCGGATGATGTTGACATCAGCCAGGGCTTCGGCGTCATTGTGTAATTTGGCCTGCGCCTCTGCGCGGTTGAGAACAACTTCGCCCCAGCGGAGGAATACCGGAGAAGTCATCATGGGCTTTCCGTCCTGGCCGCTGAACTTGGTGTTGTAGTAGCGCATGTAGAAGCCGCCGTTGTCGGTACGGCCGATAGCCGCCTTGTAGCGTGCGTTGGCGTCAGCCTGGGTTTCGCTGTACTTCTCGCCGGTTTCGGGGTTGGTCTTCTTGCCGGGAGTGGGTTCTGCCGGGCCGGGACGTACCCAGACGCGCTTCACGCCGTCGATATCCTTGCCGGGGAAGTTGGCGTCGGAATTCTCCACATAGTACATGACAATTCCGTTCTGCACCTTCTTCTTGGCCACGTGGTCGTAGTATTTGAACACGGGGATTTCCTTGCCCATGCCGTCGAGGGTGGTGCCTATCTGTTCGCCCTGGGTTTTGAAATTCACGGATCCGTCGGCATTGGCGGTGCAGCCGATGGTGCAGGAACCGTAGCAATAGTCGCCGCCGGGTCCCGCTACGGGGAATACAACCGAGAGGTGTCCGCCCATGGCGGCTTCCATCTCGTCGTAGTTCTTCTGTGGCTGATAGGGTTCGCCAAGCTTGGCGACATCATTCTTGGAACGCGGGTCGATCATGCGGAAGTAAGCCTTGAAGCGCTTGTCTTCGGGATAGCGGCGGAACAGGTCGATGAGGTCTTCCCTCCAGTAGTGTTCGCCCCAGCCTATGGTCTTGCTGGGATCGTTGGGGTCCGTCTGACCCTTGATGTACATGGAGGCGATGGATGCTTCACCGTGGTCGACGGCCCATTCGTGGGAGCTGTCAAGGCGTATGCACCAGATGGTCTCCGGATGGTCGTAGGTGTGTGTCGGATAGTCGGCGAAGTCGTAGGTTCCGGTGACGGAGGAAGGCGCGTGCGAGAGGAGGTCGTTGCATTCTGCAAGGCACAATTCGTTCTCGCCCATATAGAGATATACGCGTGCGAGGAGGGCTTTGGCGGCGTCCAGGGATACATAGACCTTGGTGCCGTTGGTTATGCGCTGGGCCTCGCCCTTGGCCAGATACTCCTTGGCCGTTTTGAGGTCTTCGACAATGGCGTCGTAGACCTCGCCCACGGTGGCGCGGGTGGTTTCGCCGAAGGTGTCGGTGCTCAGACGCAGCGGCACGCCCATGTTGTCGCGTCCGTCGGCATAGGGCATGGCGAAGAGCGTCACCATGTGGAAGTGGCCGAGGGCGCGGAAGAAGTAGTTCTCACCGATGAGGTGGCAGAACAGGTCGGAAGTCTCCGGGATATACTCTATGTTCGAGTTCGCGGCGTAGATGATCCTGTAAGCCATCCACCAGGTGTAATAGATGTTCTTGGCTGTGTTGTCGTCGGTGTAGCGGTAGGGGTTGATGAACGGGTCTTCGGTAATACCGGACACGGTCACGTTGTCGCCGCGGAGCTCGGCCATCTGGAAATAGTGGCGGATGTAGTAGTTTCCGCTTTCTCCATCGTCCTGGCCCTTGTAGGCGATCCTGTTCTGGAAGTAAGTATAGATGCCGTCGGTAGTGTACAGAGGCGCGTCAGGGTTCTGGGCGAGCTGTTCGCCGGTCATTGCATCGGACGAATAGAAGTCCATGTTGCAGGAAGTGAGCGCCAGGGCGGCAAGTACGATTACAAATATCTTTTTCATAAAGCGATCCCGGTTAGAATTTAACGTCAATACCCATGGTAAGCGTCATAGGTATAGGATAATTCTGTGAGTACATACCTGCATGATGGTAAGTGTCGGCATCCAGTCTTACCTCAGGATCCATGCCGGAGAAGCGGGAGAGGGTGAAGACGTTGTCGGCCGATACGTAGATGCGGGCATCGGAGGTGCGGATCTTCTGGAGGAAGGTCTGCGGCAGATTGTACGAGAGGGTGACGTTCCTCAGGCGGAAGAAGCTGCCGTCCTCGAGGAAACGGGACGAGGTGAGGGCGGCGCCATCCTTACGGCCGCTGGCCGGCATGGGATGGGTTGCTACGTCGCCGGGTTCCTGCCAGCGGCTCCAGCCGAGTCCGTTGTCGATGCTCATCAGGTTCATTCCAATGAAGGAACCGTCGTGGTCCATCGATTCGCGGAGCTTGTTGTAAATCTTGTTGCCTACCACGAAGTTGCCGTTGGCGCTGAGGGTGAAGCCCTTCCAGCGGAAAGCGGTGTTGAGGCCGCCGCTGAACCAGGGAGATGCCGAACCGACGATCTGGTTGGTGGCTTCGCTC
>ONSD01000052.1 GCA_900320385.1 uncultured Bacteroidales bacterium | reverse complement strand
CACCATCAACGCCAGTGACGTGACCGTGGAGGAAGGCAAGACCGCTTCGATCGGCGCCACCACCAACTCCAGCGCCCCCATCACCTATGCTTCGGACAACACTGCCGTAGCTACCGTTTCCGCTGCAGGCGAAGTAACCGGTGTCAAGGCCGGTAGCGCCACCATCACCCTCAAGGTTGCCGCCGTTGAAGAAAAATTCACGGCTGCCGAGAAGACCATCAAGGTTACCGTAACCGCTCCCGAAACTCCCGAACCGCCCACCCCGACCGGCGACGCCATCACCGTGGACGGAGAATTCGAAGACTGGAGCGCACTTGAAACCGGCACCTTCACCAAATCGGTCAGCGATCCCGACGCTCCCTGGGAGGGCGTAAAGGAAATCCGCTGCTATGCAACGCCCGAAAAGGTATACTACTACATCCAGTTCGATGAGGAATCCCTGGCCGAGGCCTTTGAAATGGATCCCAACGACATGCATCTCCGTCTTTGCATCAACACCGACGGCGAGTTCGAGTCCGGTTATCCCAGCTATTTCCTCGAGGCTTATGACTTCATCATTGAGGGAACTTTTGCTGATGGTGGTGCCTTTGTCGATTTCGACGGTGAATTCCATCAGAGATTCGATCTTACTGATAATAAATGGCATTCGCTCCTTGCCCCGGAGAACGGCCTTGTCACGGGCAAAGGTGCCGGTATCGAGTATGAGATCGCCCTGGACCGCGCTACATTCAATGAGGCAGCTAACGCCAGTGAGTTCCCGAAGCCGATGGGTGATGAATTCCAGACCGGTATCCGCTTCTATTACAACGGTTGGGCTGAATTCTCCAACATGCCGAACTCTTCCATCGAGGAAGAAGCCGGCAACGGTTGGGGCTATCTCATGAGGATCCACACCAACAAGTAATCCAAAAGGGATGAAATTCGCGTTTCTTCCCATCATTTCTGCCGTTGTGGCCGTCATGCTGCCCTGCTGCGAAACTCCGGAGCAGGACAACACCGTGACGGCCACGATCACGGCAGGGGATGTCACCGTCGAGGAGGGACAGACCGCACGGATTTCCGCCTCCACCAACTCCTCCTCCCCCATCACCTTCACTTCGGCCGACCCGACCGTAGCCACGGTATCTCCTTCGGGAGACGTGTCCGGAGTCAAGGCCGGAAGCACTACGCTTACCCTTGCGGTGGCCGCTGTCGAAGGCAAGTTCACCGCTGCGGAGAAGACCGTCAACGTTACGGTTACCGCCGCGACCCCTCCGGATAATCCGGACGGACCGGACACGCCGGAAGACGATGGAAAGCCGAAACCCGGCACCTACACCTTCACCGCATCCCCTCTCAAGGGGCAGTGGAAGGCCGGTGACCAAATCTACATCCAGGGAGGCTATGGCCCTGCGGCCCAGGTAATCACCCTGAGCGCCGGACAGATCAGCTCCGACGGCACTACCGCCAGCGCCGATCTTTCGGGCGACCTCTTCAGGTATCTTACCACTCCCGATCCGCTGTATGCCGTATGGCCGGCCGAGGCAGTAAAGGAAGAAGACGGTCTTACCAGCCAGGTCATCAATTTCGCGGTCAGCGACATCATGCTGACGCAAGCATATCTGACCGAAAGCAACTTCTCCTTCGTCGATATTTCGTCGTTCATCTCCTTTACGGTATCCGGCGGCTACGACAGCTTCATCATAACGGGCAAACAGCGCCCCGGACTCCGCTACAGCGAATACAGGAACGAATACTCGTCAGCGAAGTCTTCACCCAGCAAACCCAAGGATGACGGATATCCCTTCCGCGAGGGTCAGCTGGGCGCCGATGGCGGCACCAATACCCTCTGGTTCCCCGGAGGAGTCACTTTCAAGGGTGGTTTTACGGTTTACTTCGCCAAGGGCGACGCCTGGACTGCTTCCTATACTTACGGCGAGGATGTTACCCTCAAGGCCGGAAAGAAGCTGGAACTGGGCGACATCACGCCGGCGCTTGTGCCTTACGAAGGCGGCAAGCCGCATATGCCTGAAATGGTCAAAAATACGAAGTACACCGTCAAGTTCAACGAGCTCTCAGGTCTGTGCGTAGATGCCGGAGGAGACTTCCTCTGGTGCCTGGGCGACAGCGGCGAGATCTGCCAGATTTCAACCAGCGGAGAACTGCTGGCCACCACCGGCCTGAGGACAACCAGCGGACATTCCCTGGATTCCGAAGGCATCACCCTCAATTACGACACCGGAGACCTTGTGATCGGCGGAGAGCCCAACGCAGTCTACCGTATCCCCTACGCCAGCCTTGGCGATGTATTCGCAACATCCCCCTTCAAGGGTGTGGAAGACCTCTTCTCGATTGCCGACGCAAAGGGTTTCGGCAATTCGGGACTGGAGGGCATTACCTACTATAAGGATGGATTGGTGTATTGCGGCACCCAGACCGGATCCTACCTGTACCTCTGCAATCTTGAAACCGGTGAGGTGCTGTGGAGGAAGGGTCTGCGCGAGATGCATACGGTGATTACCGAGATTGCCGGCCTGTATTACGACCCGCTCACCGACTGGCTTTGGGTAACCGATTCCGAATCCCACAAGTTCTTCGCCCTCTCCGGGGACGCAGAACAGTTGCTGGGAGCCTATACCCTCAAGACCAGGTCCAACGAAGAATCCATCTGCGTGGACCACAAGAACAATTGCGTATGGATCGGGGACGACTATGGTTCCACTTCCTACGTTTACAAATATGAGTTCACCGGCTTGGACGATTTCCTGATCGGAGAGTAAGGAAAGCCTTAAACGAAAGAATCCCGCACCTGACCGGTGCGGGATTCTTTATTGCCTTATGGCTCCGGGGTTTACTGGAGCATGTTGGCCTTGAAAGCATCGATGTCGGCCTGCGAGATGCCGATCTCGAGAAGGTATTTGTTGACGCCCTCCTGGAATGAGCCTTCGCCGGCATAGCCCCAGATAACGTTGGCGGCACCGTCATAATCGGCGAGGCGGGTCATCTTGGTCTTTTCGCCATCGGAAGTGGCATAGCCGTGGGGAGCGAACTGGGTGAGCTCGTATTCCTGCGAGATATCGCCTTCCGGAACGCCCAGGATACCCAGGGTAAGCATGGCTACGGTGCCCGTACGGTCACGGCCCAGGGAGCAGTGGAAGTAGACCGGTTTGTCCTTGGCTACGCAATCCATAATGAACTGCATGCACTGGCGGGTCTTTTCCTTGTCGTCCTGGAGCATCTGGGAATATCCTTCTTCAACGATAGGCGCGCAGAACTCGTAATCGTCCACTATGCCCTTAAGCGTGCTTTCCGACAGCACGTCGCTGTGTCCGCGAAGGTCGAGCTGGGCCTTGATGCCCTCGGTCTTGAGGGTATTCTTGCCCGTTTTGGACAGATACGAGGGTTCCAGGCGGCCGCCGCGGTATACCATACGGTATTTCACGGTCTTGCCGTCTTCGGTCTTCCAGCCGCCGAGGTCGCGGCAGTTGCGGATGCGGGTGCGGAAGAATAACTGGTGAACCTTACCTACGGTTTCGAAAGAGCCCTCAGTAAGCACCTTGCCGCCAGATGCCGTTACCTTATAGGTATAATGCGTGTTGGGCAGCAGGTTGGTGACGGTGACATAGGAATCTTCAGCGGTCGCGGGGGTATAGACCCACTCGCGCGTGGGTTCCGTGATGGTAGCGGTTACATCGCTTGCCGAAGGATCCGGAGTCCACCTGATGGTGTATTCCTGCGGGCGGTCGGAGTTGCCGGGGCATACCATCACGCCGTTTTCCTCGGCCCAGGAGCGGAGACTCGTGAACGTATAGTCGTGGTTGGGATAGTGGACGTCGGTGAGGAACTTCTCCACGTTCGCATTGGTAGCAAGGACCACGTCACCGTCCTTGATCTCCGGAGGCAGCGGAGCGTTTACCGTCACGTTGATAGTCTTTTTGGCTGCGGTGTACTGGCCCGCAACGGCTTCAACGGTAAGGGTGATGGTGGTGTTGCCGGCCTTCACACCGGTGACTTCGCCGGACGATGATACCGTGGCGATGGCCTCATCGGCAGAAGCATAGAGGATGGGAGCGGTAGAGTTAGTGCTGGCTTCGATCTGTGCGGTCTGGCCCTCTTCGACGGTAATGTCCTTTGCCGTGATGGTGGCCGTTTCCGGGGCGCTCACCGTAACGCTGATGGTCTTTTCGGCGGCGGTGAACTTGCCTTCGACGGCTGCAACCGACAGGGTCACAGTGGTGTTGCCGGCTGCCACGCCGGTAACTTCACCGGCCGAGGATACCGTGGCAACGGCCGAATTGGCCGAGGCGTAGGTGATGGGAGCGATGGAATTCGTGCTGGCGCCGATAGATGCGGTCTGGCCTTCTTTCACGGTGATGTCACCTGCCGTGATGGTGGCGGTTTCCGGCTGTGGCTCGGGCTGGGGGGTCTTTCCGCAGCAGAGCAGCGCCGGGATCATTAGGGTGAAAAGTAGATAACGGAATCGCATAGTATTATTTGTTTGTGATTTATAATTTCATTCATCGTAAATATAGCGGTTTTCTATTTCATTTGTTGCAATTGAAACAAAAACAGGAGCATAAAACATTTCGTTCACTTTCATTTATGCGTTTTACCATGTTCCGGCGGTAAACGAAACAGCCCAAAACCTTTATTGCATCGAAAATAGACGCCTTTGTGTCCACTTTATTGCTTAATCCGCTATTTTTGTGGATGTTGCGTAGAATGAAACGTTTTGTCCCATACTTGTTTACCCTTCTTTCACTCCTTCTGCCGGGCTGTTCCGGCGGAGGCAGGATCGCCAGTTTCTGGGACGGTGTAGACATAAAGGTGGACGAATCCAACTACAATGAGGCCAAGGACCGTTTCATAGACTTTGCCGAAATGGCGCTGGACTCCCCTGCCGAAAAGACGAAGCAGGGCCTGGACGCAATGTTCGACAAGCTCCTTACCGACGAGGTTGCATACTATGTGTATGAGGAATGGTGCGAGGGGGCGTTCTACAACATCTTCTCGCCCTACCATGACCCGGAACTGTTCGAGCACGTGGCAGCCCGCCTCGAATCCGACGGGGTAATGCCTGACCGCCTTGAGCGGATAAAGACAATACGGCATTACAACAGTCTCAACCTGAAGGGGCAGCGCTGCTCCATTCCCGCCCTCACCGATGCCGCCGGCATCCCCGTGGATCTTCCTTCCGGGCAGGATGCCGTCATACTGGTGATCAACCCCGGATGCCGCACTTGCTCATCCGCCCTCGCTTCCCTTGCCGAGAAGCCCGGAAGGCACGTGGCCATCTGCTTCGGCAGCCCCGCGGTGCCCGATATCCCTGGTTGGGATTATTGCTTCGCGCATGACATCCAGGATTACTTCGACACTGAAGCGGCTCCCTTCTGGTTCGCCATCGACGGAGAAGGAAGCGTCACCATCCCCTATTCCGCAGTTCCGGACCCCGGATTCCACAAACCCCAGGACCAATGGGATTATTGAGATCAATCGCCGCACTTGTCCCCTTCCTGGCAGTCCTTTCGGCCTGTGAGGAGCGTCAGGGCGCGCTTCAACCGGAAGGACCAGACAATTACGTGTTCAGCATCAAGGCGACGTGCTTGTAGAGATTAAAATACCCAGGAACATGATTGGTTCGCCTGCAACCGGTACGACCATCCGTGTCAGGCAGTCATGCAATTACATTGTATCCGATGCTCAGACTATCACTCTGAAGTAAGCGCGATTCCATTTAAACCATCTACCGGCTCCCCTGCTTCTTAGCACGGGGAGCCTTTTTGTTCCGGCCTGAGTTCCGTTTCACCGCATTTTCGTGACTCTGACTGTAGATTTCTATGGGCAAAGTCACGAATTCGGCCAAAAACGTGACTTTCCCATATGTTTTTACCCTGCAAAGTCACGAAAATGCGGTAAAACGAGACTCTGCAAAGCAAAACTTCAAGAGCACTTCAAAAACACTTGGGGAGCTGAACCCCGAAAGGCGGTCTTTCCCAAAGCATACGGGTGTCCAATAAAAAAGCGGGCAGCCAGACTGAAGGAACACTTTTGTCGTAATCATACTTTTTCATAACGCAACTATAAATAATACTACTACTGGCAACAATGACAAGTATAATTATTTATAATTCAAAAGGATTGGCATAAAACAGGCAATAAAGCGCTATCTTTGCTCAAAATGTCCCGCATCATATTCCATATCGACGTGAATTCTGCATTCCTCAGCTGGTCTGCGGTGAAGATGATACGGGACGGGATGTCCGATATCCGCCTGGTGCCTTCGGTCGTTTCCGGCGACCCCAGCGACAGGAGAAGCATCATCACGGCAGCCTCGATGCCAGCCAAGAAGTTGGGAATCAAGACCGCGCAGCCTGTTTCGATGGCTCTGCGCACCTGCCCGTCCCTCGTTATCGTGCAGGGAGACTGGGAATGGTACAAGCAGTGCTCCGAAGGTTTCATCGCCATCTGCAGGAGCTATTCTCCCGTACTGCAGCAATTCTCCATCGACGAGTGCTTCATCGACATGACGTTCCGATGCAAGAAAGACGAGGCTGCAGCAGTCGCAGGCAGGCTGAAGGACGAAATCCGGACAAAGCTCGGATTCACAGTGAATGTGGGGATAGGGCCAAACAAGCTGCTGGCGAAGATGGCGTCCGATTTCGAGAAACCCGATAAGGTGCACACGCTCTGGAGCGGGGAGATTCAGGAGAAGATGTGGCCGTTGGGAGTGCGGGACCTGCTCTGGGTCGGCAAGAAGACTGAAGAAAAGCTCCTGGCGTACGGCATTTCCACCATCGGCGACCTCGCGCAAGTCGACGTGGGGCAGTTGTCGAGACTAGTGGGACAGAAATTCGCGAGGCAGATGCACGATTATGCCAACGGCCTTGACGATTCGGAGGTGGAGACAGAGGTGCCCGAAGCAAAGAGTTACAGTGCCGAGCGGACCTTCCCGAAAGACCTGTCCGACCCCAAGGATATAGACAGGGCCATGTTCAACGTAGCCTGCCACGTCGCGCACCGCATCCGCAGGGACCGGTTCCTGGCGGGCACCGTGTCGTTGTTCATCAAGTACAAGGACTTTTCCGTGGTGCAGAAGCAGTGCCGGACGGCCCAGCCGACGGATGTCACGGCAGTAATCCTGGGCGAAGCGCGGCATATGTTCGCCGAAATTTGGGACGGTACTACTCCCATCCGCCAGGTGGGTATCGGGGTGTCGAAGCTGACCCATGAGCACTTCACGCAGATGTCCCTCTTCGAGGATCCGCGGATGGAGTATTACCGGGAGTGGGACAGGAAATATGATGAGAAGCGCTCAAAGGCGGAAGATGCGCGTATGCTGGCCTATGAGCGGAAGTCTCCCGCGGATAAATAATATTTTCGTACTTTTGTGGCAATGTCGATAATCTTATCACTGATAACTGCGGCGATTCTGTCCGCGCCTATACCTGCCGCGGATACGGTCAGGGTAGACAAGCTTACCTACATCGAGGAGTCACAGATCGAACGGGGAAAACTGTACCACGAAGACAAGGGACTGTACATCGGCTCATTCAACAATGCTGTTCCCTCAGGCAAGGGCATACGCATCAAGGCCGACGGAAGCCTCTACAGCGGCAACTTCGTCAAAGGCCTGGAGCAGGGATACGGCCGCTTGTTCATGGCTACGGGCGCAGTCATTTGCGGAGAATTCGCTTTCGGTTATGCCAATGGGCGGGACACTCTCTATTATCCCGACGGCAAGGTGTTTATCGGGATTGTCAGGAACAACGGCGCGACAAAGCAGGGGAAGACTTACAAAAGCGCGGCCGCGGCGGGTGTCGTCATGCCCGTTAAGCCGAAGGTGGCGCTTACGGATGAAGACCTCGCTTTTTTGGAGAGCCTTGGCTATGGGGAATATGACTCGCGGCCAGTCTTCGGCAACGGAACTTCATTCTTCCAGGTCTATGTCCATCCCCATTTCCGTTATAAGGAATCCATGATCGGCAAAACGGCTACGGTCAACTATGAGTTCGTGGTGGGAGAAGACGGGCATCTGAGGGATATCAAGATCATTTCTTCGACCGATGAGGAGTTCTCGAAAGAACTTGTACGAGTATTGAAGCGCTCGCCCCGGTGGAAACCAGCCATGAAAGACGGGAAGCCGGTCCCCTATCCGATCAAGAATCAGACTATCAGCTTCAGCTCTTCGGAATAAGCAAAGAGCCCCCGCTTCGCGGCCACATCCCTCGGTATCCGGGAGCAATCCAATAAACTCGGAGCGAAGCGACTAAGCCCCCTTTGAGGGGGTTTGGGGGTGGGTATAGATAGGGATTTATCCCTCACTTGAAGCGAAAACGCGGCTCGAAGCCGCGTTTGAGCGGAAAGTGAGGGATTCGAACCCCCGGACCCTTGCGGATCAACAGTTTTCAAGACTGCCGCCATAGACCACTCGGCCAACTTTCCTTCTTAACCACATGGCGGAATCCTTAACCGCCAAGGGCCCCGCCTGGACTTCCGTCCGGAGCGGGCTGCAAATTTAGGCAAATTCCCCGACACTGCAAAATAATTGTTATCCACGGCACTAGCGCATCCGCTGACGCAAAGCTTTTTACGCGGGATGCCTCATTTCTTGCGGAAAATTGCTAACTTCGGGTCCGTATGAAAACGACGCTGTTGGAATTCCTGGCCATAGCATGTCTTGCAGTCGCCTGCAGCAATGGCTCCAAGACCTTCACTGAGGCCGTCAACCCTTTGACTTACACAGACATCCCCGACAACGACCTGATACGCGTGGGAGACGTATACTATATGGTGAGCACCACCATGTACTTCTGCCCCGGAGCCCCTGTGATGCGTTCCGAAGACCTGGTCCACTGGCGGATATGCGGCTACATTTACGACACCCTCGCCGACGATGCCATCTACCGCCTGGAAGGTGGCCGGAACGCCTATGGAAAGGGACAGTGGGCCACTTCGATACGGTACAACGACGGCTGGTTCTACGCTCTGTTCGTAGCCAACGAATACCATAAGACCTTCATCTTCAAAACCAAAGACATCGAGAACGGCCCGTGGGAACGCACTGATATCGACGACGCCTTCTATCACGACGCCTCGATGCTCTGGGAGGACGGAAAACTGTACGTCGTGTACGGCAACGGCGACCTGATGCTGGTGGAACTCGACCCTCTGACTTACAAGCAGAAAGCCGCGCCCGAACTCATAGTCGAAGCTCCGCGCGAAGGCATGGGGCTCCGCGCCGAAGGCAGCCACTTCTATCACATAGGCGACTGGTATTACATACTCGAAATCGACTGGCCAGCTGGAGGCCTCAGGACCGAAACCTGCTGGCGTTCCAAAGACATCAAGGGGCCGTACGAAAGCAAGACGGTACTACAGGGCACGATGGAAGACGGATATGCCGCAGGCGTGGCCCAGGGAGGGATCGTGCAGACACAGTACGGCGACTGGTATGCCATAATGTTCCAGGACCACGGCGCAGTGGGGCGCATCCCCACCGTACAGCCGGTAAAGTGGGAAGACGGATGGCCGGTCATGGGCGACGGGGGCAAGCCGATGAAGGACGTGACGGTCCGGCTCCAACCATCGGGCGAGGATTACGTGTGGGCCGACGACGATTTCGATTCCGGGGAACTCGCACCCGTCTGGCAATGGAACCATATGCCGGCCGATCCGCTCTGGTCGCTCGGGGAACGTCCGGGATACCTGCGCCTTAGGGCCGGCATCCCGGCAAGCGGGATCCTGGAAGCAAGGAACAGCCTCACGCAAAGGACTGCGGGCCCTGCCTGTCAGTCCTGGGTAAAACTCGACCTGAAAGGACTGGAGAACGGGGACAGGGCCGGGATTTGCGCTTTCCAGAGCAATAACTGCTGTATAGGGGTCGAAGCCGCCCCCGACGGCACCCGCAACCTGGTGCTCCGCGAGCAGACGGCGGGCAGCGGGGTCCGCAGCGAAAGGGTGGTTTTCTCCACTCCCTGGCAGGCCGGACACATCTTCCTGAAGATTACCTACAAGTTCCAGGAAACGGCAGACGGGGATGACCTCGCCTTCTTCTCGTACAGCGAAGACGGCGTCTCCTGGACGCAGGTGAGAGGCTACGCCCTCCGGATGAAATACACCCTGGATCTCTTTACAGGTTACAGGACAGCACTCTATTGCTACAACCCCTCGGGGGCGGGAGGTTATGCCGACTTCGACTTCTTCCGCCAGGAAATAATCTGAAAACATCATGGACAGACGGGACTTCATAAAGACTGGCGCCATAGCTGCGGCCGCCACCGCCGCAGCAGGATGCGGATTCGGCGCAGGCCGGGACCTCGGCAATGGAAAGTCACCCGTGGCGTACAAGCCTTCGGGCAAAGCCAGGCTCCGCCTCAGCTGGGAGCCCTACGAACTGAAACTCAGGCACACCTTCACGGTATCGGGCAGTTCGCGCACCTCCACTCCCGACGTGCAGGTAAAACTTGAATACGACGGCTTCACCGGTTACGGCGAAGCCAGCATGCCCCCATATCTCGGGCACACGGTGGAGAGCGTCTGCGCCTTCCTGCAGAAACTCGACCTGGGGCAATTCAACGATCCCTTCAGGCTCGAAGAAATAATGGATTACGTCTGCGGCAAAGCCGGGAAGCTTCCGGACGGGAACCTGTCCGACGCCCCCGCCAGGGCCGCCGTGGACATAGCCCTGCACGACCTTTACGGCAAACTCCTCGGCCAGCCGCTGTGGCGGATATGGGGTCTCGATCCCGGGAAAGCACCCCTCACCACCTTTACCATCGGCATCGACACCCCCGAAGTGATGAGGGCCAAGACCCTCGAGGCGGCGGACCGGTTCAAGATACTCAAAGTTAAGGTGGGACGTCCGGACGACAAGGAGATGATAGGAGCCGTGCGCAGCGTCAGCTCCCTCCCGATAGCCGTGGATGCGAACCAGGGCTGGACCGACAGGCAGCAGGCCCTGGACGAGATATTCTGGCTGAAGGATAACGGAGTGGTGATGGTGGAGCAGCCCCTTCCCAAGGACAGGCCGGACGACAGCGCCTGGCTGACCGAGCACAGTCCCCTGCCCATTTTCGGTGACGAGAGCGTCCAGGCGCTGGAGGATGTCCGCCGCGCCCGCGGAGTGTTCGACGGAGTGAACATCAAGCTGATGAAGTGCGGCGGCCTTATGGAAGCCAGGAAGATGATGACCTATGCCCGTGCAGAAGGCCTGAAGGTGATGCTGGGGTGCATGACCGAAACCTCCTGCGGCATTTCGGCGGTATCGCAGATATCGCCCGGGGTGGACTTCGCCGACCTCGACGGCAACCTGCTGATAGGCAACGACCCGTTCGAAGGGGTGACGGTGGAAGACGGACGCATCACGCTCAAGGATGCGCCGGGACTCGGACTGAAAGATCCTTCGCAGGACAGGGGATGAACGGCAGGCACTCAGGGAATTCCAGGGAAACGCTCGCCTTCCTCGCCATCATATTCGTAATTGCGGTATGGGGTGAGACTTTCGTGTCGAGCAAGGTCCTGCTCGGACACGGCATGACGCCGGCGGATATCTTCTTTTTCCGCTTCGTGCTGGCGTATCTTT
>ONSD01000012.1 GCA_900320385.1 uncultured Bacteroidales bacterium | reverse complement strand
TTCCATCTATACCCCGTGGAACTTCCGCGGCTGGTGGGACTTCGGCACTGGCGCCCTCGGCGACATGGCCTGCCACATCCTCCATCCTGCATTCAAAGCCCTCAAGCTGACTTACCCCACCAGGATCCAGGGCAGTTCCACCGCACTTCTCACCGAATCGTGCCCGAACGCACAGAAGATACGCTACGTGTTCCCCGCACGCGACAACATGCCCAAGGTGGGAATGCCTGAACTCGTCGTCAACTGGTACGACGGCGGAATCCTTCCCGACCGTCCCGAAGGTCTCGCAGCGGGCAAGAGCCTGAACGATTCGGGCGGCGCCCTCATCTTCTACGGCACCAAGGACATCCTTATCTGCGGATGCTATGGAGTGAATCCATTCCTGCTTTCCGGAAGGAAGCCGGAGGTTCCGTCGATCCACCGCAAGATCACCCTCTCGCACCAGCAGGACTGGATCCGCGCATGCAAGGAAGATCCTTCCGTCCGTGTACCCAGTTCATCCGACTTCTCGGAAGCCGGTCCGTTCAACGAGATGGTAGCCATGGGCGTGGTAGCAGTCCGGCTCCAGGGCCTCAACCAGGAACTCGAATGGGACGGCAAGAACATGCAGTTCACCAACATCCCCGCCGGGGCGACAATCAAGACCATGATCCACGACGGCTTCTCCATAACGGACGGCCATCCCACATTCGAGAATGTCTATACGGACCCGGTGGACGCCAACGAATTTGCGAAGAACCTTATCAAACCCGTGTTCCGCGACGGTTGGGTTCTCCCGGAATTACCTGAATGATAATCTAATACATAACCGATATGAAAAAAATCCTGTTGATTGCTGCATGCGCAGCTTTGGTATTCACCGTTGTTTCCTGCAAGAATAAGAAAAAAGCCCCCGCCGCTGAGCCCGAGGCAGGCGCCGTCCCCGAATATACGGTCGTCCAGAATCCCCAGATAGACCTCTCGACGCTCCCCGTCGACAAGGACGGCTATATCGTGCTCTTCGACGGCAAGACCCTCAACGGCTGGAGGGGCTACGGAAAGGACAAGGCAGGTTCACGCTGGACTGTGGACGAAGGCGCCATCAAGTTCACCGGTTCCGGAGCCGGCGAGGCCCAGACCGATGAAGGCGGCGACCTCATCTTCACCCATGTCTTCAAGAATTTCGAACTCCTGTTCGACTGGAAGGTCTCCAAGGGCGGCAACTCCGGCGTGTTCTATCTCGCACGCGAAGTCTCCACCAAAAAGGAAGACGGCACGGTCCAGTTCGAGCCCATCTACATCTCCTCTCCCGAGTATCAGATCCTCGACAACGCCAACCATCCCGACGCCAAACTCGGCAAGGACGGCAACCGCCAGTCCGCATCCCTCTACGACATGATACCGGCAGTACCGCAGAACCAGAAGCCTTTCGGCGAATGGAATTCCGGCTCCATCATGGTATACAAGGGAACCGTGGTGCACGGCCAGAACGGAGAGAATGTACTCGAGTACCATATGTGGACCCCGCAGTGGACCGATATGCTGCAGGCTTCCAAGTTCAGCGAGAAGGCATGGCCCCTCGCCTTCGAACTGCTCAACAATTGCGGCGGCGAGAACCACGAAGGCTATATCGGCTTCCAGGACCACGGCGATGACGTATGGTACAAGAACATACGCATCAAGATCCTCGACTAAGGGCTTATGGTAAAGAGACTGTTTGTAATCCTGGCGGCCGCCCTGGTACTTTTCCCGGGCTGCCGCCCTTCCGGCAAAGTTCCTGAGAGGGAGAAGAAAGAGATCAGCGTGCAGCTCTACTCGCTGCGGAGCATAATCGGCGACCAGTACGGAAAGGTCCTCAAGGACCTGGCGGACATGGGTTTCACCTCGGTTGAAGCCGCAGGGTACGCCGACGGCAAGTTCTACGGCCGCACTCCCGAAGAGTTCAAGTCCGACCTGGAAGCAGTGGGCATGAAGGCGCTGTCCTCCCACGTGAACCATCCGCTCGACGAAGAAGACTTCGCAAGCGGGGACTTCTCCGACAAGCTGGCATGGTGGGATGCATGCATCGCCGGCCACAAAGCTGCCGGAATGAAGTATCTGGTTACCCCGTGGATGGGGTCCCAGGCCAACCTCAAGAACCTGCAGCTGTACTGCGACTACTTCAACGCAATAGGCAGGAAATGCTCCGAGGCCGGCATCAAGTACGGATACCACAACCACGCCTACGAGTTCGAGAAAGTGGAGGACCAGGTGATGTACGACTATATGCTCCAGCATACCGACCCCGCCTGCGTATTCTTCCAGATGGACGTGTACTGGGCTGTGATAGGCAATGCCAGCCCGGTTGACTATTTCGAGCGCTACCCGGGACGCTTCCGCCTGCTCCACATCAAGGATGAGAAGGAGATAGGCCAAAGCGGCATGGTAGGCTTCGACGCCATCTTCCGCAACGCCGGCAAGGCCGGCCTCGAAGGCTTTATCGTAGAGGTCGAGAGGTACAGCTACGACGATGTAGAAAGAAGCGTCAAGGAGAGCATAGACTATCTCCTCGACGCTCCGTTCGTCAAAGCTTCCTATCCGGACTAATCCTTGAGGATCGCGGATATGTTCGCGAAAGCGGTACTGCAGTTTTCCAGCATCTGCTTGGAGCCGTACTGCTCAATGGTGAACCAGCCGTCATAACCGGCATCCTTGAGCTCCCGGATTATCTCCCCCATGGGGATGCATCCGGAACCTGCCGGGACGCAGGTCATATCCGTGGCTGAAACGCGGTCTTTGAGATGGACATGCCTGACCCTGCTTTTAAAGCGGGTCAGGTTTTCTTTTGCGTCTTCTCCACAGAAAAGGAAGTTGCCGGTATCGAACACCATACCGAGTTCCGGCGAGAGCGAGAACAGGGAATCGAGCCTTTCGGCGTTGTAGCAGAGCGACCTGGCATTGTCGTAATCTTCCACCAGGATATCGAAGCCCTTGGCCTTCACGCGTCCGGCGAAGGTGGTGATGCGTTCCCGTATCAGTTCCCTGTCAGCGCTTGTGAAAGTGTCGGGAACGAGCCCGGGCACCAGCAGCAAACGGTCGAAACCCTTTTCTTCCATGAAAGCCAGCGTAATGTCTTCCAATGCGGTCTGGTCTCCTTTCGAATAGTCGATGTCGGTGATGGCGCAGGCATGCGCGAAGCCGAGACTGTCGAGGATGCGGATTTCTTCAGGGTTCTGGAACACCCGGATGTCGGCGCCCGTATAGCCGAGCTCCTTCAGGGAGGATGCGGCCTGGGCGAAACTGATGCCCTCCTGACGGACCATGGTTTCGATGTGGTCGCAGAAGATGGAAATCTTGGCCGGCTGCTCCTGCCTGCAGGAGACAAACAGCGCCGCGGCGGCGATGATTATACT
>ONSD01000055.1 GCA_900320385.1 uncultured Bacteroidales bacterium | reverse complement strand
GCCCCATAGATTTCCAGCGCCCCTTCCAGGTCTGATTCCGGGATGGGATTGCCGAATTTGGGAACGTTCAGAGCGGGCAGACTGACCTGCGGATGACCGCCTGCCTTGATTTCTCCAAGTAGTTCCTCCATGGGTACGTCGATGAGTTCCACACCCAGCGACGCCTTGGCCGCCGCATAGTCCACGTCGCTGGAAATCAACCAGTCGGACGGACGCCCCACCACTCCGAGGCGCTTGCCTTCCAGTATCTTTCCGCTCGGACTTATCTCCCTCACCTTGCTGCACTTGGCCGGATTGAAAGATGGTTCCCCAATCTTTTCTGCGATCCGCCCGGGACTCCCGTGAAGTATCTCTCCCTTGATGCCGTGCTGGTTCAGGTACGAAAGGATCTCCATCGACGCCGCAAGCGAATTGCTCCGGCCGCTGGTGAGCAGGCGCACCGGTTCCGGGATGACAAGCGTCCCGTCCTTTTCGAAGAGGCTCCTGAAGATACCTTCTGTGCCTCCGGTACGCACATAGATGAGCTCGAGGGGATGGGTGCCGAAGTCGGAATAATCACCGTTCCTGATAATGAAAGGCTCGCCCATGGCGGCTTCGATGTCTTTGATGAAAGGCTCTCCCGACGCAGTCTTCGCGAGTTCACCGTGAAGGTCGGAAGTAAGGGTGTAGAGTACGGCCGGCATGATATTGTTTTTGTGCTTCTACAAAATTAAGAAAAAAACCTTACCTTTGAAAGATATGAGGACCGCCGTGGTGATACTCAATTGGAACACAAAGGAATACCTGAGGGCATTCCTCCCCGCCCTGCTGCACAGCTGCGGGAGCGGCGCCGAAGTCGTGGTGGCCGACAGCGCTTCCACCGACGGAAGCATGGAGATGATGGCAGCGGAATTCCCTGGGGTAAAGACCATTCCCCTGGATGCGAACTACGGTTTTACCGGCGGATACAACCGCGCCCTGGCACAACTGGACGCCGAATTCTTCGTCCTCATCAATTCCGACATCCTGGTCGAAGACGCTTGGCTGGAACCGCTCGTGGCGTGGATGGACTCCCATCCGGAATGCGGCATTTGCGGCCCGAAGCTGCACGGCCTCGTAAAGGAAGGCGGGGAATACCGCAAGACTTCCACCTTCGAGTATGCAGGCGCCGCGGGAGGCTATCTCGACCGTTTCGGCTTCCCCTTCTGCCGCGGCAGGGTCCTGGGCAGAGTATGCGAAGACCAAGGGCAGTACGACGATCCGGCGGACGTCCTCTGGGTGACCGGCGCGTGCCTTATGATACGGAGCAGTCTCTGGAAGGCCATGGGAGGCCTGGACGGGCGCTTCTTCGCCCATATGGAGGAGATCGACCTGTGCTGGCGCTCCCAACTTGCAGGATGGAAGGTCACGACGGTACCGCAGAGCGTCGTGTGGCATCTGGGCGGGGGTACGCTTTCGCCCAAGTCGCCCTTCAAACTGCAGCTCAACTATCGCAACAACCTGCTCCTGCTCGAGAAAAACCTTGCTCCCACCTATATGGCCGGGGGCCTTTCCGCAGCCAAGGCTGAGCGCAAGACCCGCTCAAGGCTGCGTTTCCGCCTTCTCATAGACAATCTCACCCGCATAGTCTACTTCTGCACCGGCAAAAAGGATTACGCGGCTGCGGTGAAGAAGGCGCATACGGAATGGAGGCAGCTCTCCTCCATGGCGGCAGCGCCCGTCCCTCCTGCAGGAATTTGCGGGAAAGTCGCAGGATTCATTCCGATCAATATCATTCCCAACGCACTGCTGCGCGGCAGCGGAATATTCAAATACCTGGAAAACAGATTATCATGAAAATAGTCATTCAAGGCGCCGGAGCCGTCGGTTCGCATCTGGCGAAGATGCTCCGCGAGGAAGGAAACGAAATAACCGTAGTCGACAACGACAACACCAGGCTCTCGAACCTGGAAGCCGTAACGGACATCCAGGCCATCCATGGCAATCCCTCATCGATCCAAGTACTCCGAGAAGCGGGGGTCGACAAGGCCGACCTGTTCATCGCCGTATACCCGGCATCTTCGCAGGAGATGAACATAATCGGAGCCCTGCTTGCCAAGCACCTGGGAGCGGCCAAGGTACTCGCCCGCATCAACGACGAAGGCTATCTCACAGCAGAGAACAAGCTGTTGTTCAAAGAGATGGGCATAGAATTGATGTTCTATCCCGAGAAGATCGCCGCCGACGAAATTGTGGACCAGCTCAAGCACGCCACCTTCTCCGAGACCATGGACTTCGCCCACGGCCGCCTGCAGATAGCGGTATTCAAACTGGACGAAGACTCCCCCTTGCTGGACATAAAGCTCATCGATTTCACCCAGAAGCTGCCGCGCGAAGAATCGGAACAGTTCCGCATCATAGCAGTATCCAGGGGGGATGAAACCATCATCCCGAAACTCGACACCGTTTTCCAGTTCGGCGACCTTGTGTTCACCATCGCTAAGCGTGAAGGGGTTGAGCTGCTCATCAAATACTTCGGCAAAAAGAACATCACCGTAGGCAAAGTGATGATAGTGGGCGGCGGTCCCATTACCGAAATGGTGGCCAAGAGCCTGTACAAGGAGCATATCAGCGTCAAGATCATCGAGATGGACAGGGCCCGCGCCGAAGAGTTGGCCGAGGCTCTGCCGGACGAAGTGATAACGGTGATAGGCGACGGACGCAACTCCGAATTCCTTTACGAGGAAGGGATAACGGACTGCGACGCTTTCGTAGCCCTTACAGGAGAGGACGAGACCAACATCCTTTCTTGCGTGGTCGCCAAGAAACTGGGTGTCCCCAGAACCGTTGCTGAAGTGGAGAACTTCGAATATACAAGGCTCGCGGAGGGGATGGGCGTCGACAGCGTTATCAACAAGAAGCTCATAACCGCCAGCCGCATCTTCAAATTCACCCTCAGCGGCAGGGCGCGCTTCGTAAAATACATGTCCGGCACCAACGCTGAAGTCATCGAATATACGGTGTCTCCGGGCGCAGCCATCACCAAGAAGCCGCTCAAAGACCTGGACTTCCCCAAGAACGCCATAATCGGCGGCGTGATACGCGGAAGCGAAGCCTACATCGCAGTCGGCGGCACACAGATCGAGGCATACGACAGGGTGGCGGTATTCGCCATGCCGGAAGCCTTGAGGGAAATAGACAAATTCTTCAGGTAGATCAGCCCAGCCAGTCAGTGATTATCGGCTCCACCACCGTCGACACTATCTTGTCGTTCAGGCGGTGACCGCCGTCGAACCACTGTGCGTGGGTGTAGTACTTCATGAAATCGTCGTATCCGTGCACCCGGTCGTCATCGCGGCCGAAAAGCCCTATGCACAGTTCCTGTTCGTCGGGTGTAATGCCCTCGAACTGATGCTCCTCCATCTCTTTGAGGTGGGCTATTATCTCTTTGGTGATATGGCCTTTCTTCTGCCCGTCTTCCCGTTTGTTCGTATACTCGAACACACCGATGCGCACCGTGTTGTAGAGCTTCGACATGTAGAAAGCGGGGTTCACGCAGATGCGCAGGAAGCCCCTCATCTGCTGGGCGTACATGCCACCCATGCTGCTGCCTATTATGAGATCGGGTTCTTCGCGCGCGCAAAAGTCCTTGAGGAAGGGAAGGGCCTCTGCCGGGTCGAGCGGGATGTCGGGCGCGAGCACCCTGTGCTGCCGGAAATGCTTGCGCAGAAGCAGCACCGTGCCGCTTGCTCCAGACGAAGCAAAGCCGTGGAAATAGACGATTTTTGCCATACGCAAAAGTAGTCAAAATTATTTTTGAAAAATTATGGCGGAGCATGGTTATTGTATTGTTTTTTATAATACATTTGCAGCCGATTTTTAATACCTTTTTATGCGAGTTGAAAAAATATTCATCCACAACCGGTGAGTTGATTGCTTTAGTCAATTCCGGTGCAGAGTTTAGGGACTTGCTTGTCAAGTCTATCGCCAAGGCCAAAGCGGTCAATCCCTCAAGGGATACAAATCCTGCACAAAGCCTGGAAGAATTTTTTGATTTCATCGAGTGGTCGCTGACCACGTTACCGCGTTTCATCCTCAAACTACCGACGGGTTCTTCCCTCTACGACCATCTGGACCAGGGGGTTGACTATTTCTATTTCCTTGTCGACCAGCCTCTCGAGGAGCTCGAGGGTAAAGGTTATTATTATCCGTCGCTTCAGTACCATGAGCCTATGCGCTCGTGGATCGTGAAGTATTGCAAACAGTGGGGCAAGTTCCTCTCCACCCCCGAGTCGTGGAACGAGGAATACGCCGCCGACTTCTACGCCGACCCGGCTTTCGGGGTTCCTCACGAATGGTATGAACCATCATCCAACTGGAAGAGTTTCAACGACTTCTTCTCGCGCCGCCTGCGTGACGCTTCGCAGCGTCCTATAGCATCGCCCGAAGATCCCGCAGTTGTGGCTTCTCCGGTTGACGGGTACCCCCAGGGAGTGTGGACTATAGATTCCGAAGGCTATATCAAGCATGGAGAGGGCGTGCTGCTCAAGTCGCGCAAGTTCGACCTGGTAAGTTCGCTCATCGGCCCCGGGAGCGGGTATGCCGACGCCTTCGCAGGAGGTATGCTTACCCATGTGTTCCTCGACGTGAATGACTATCACCGTTACCACTTCCCGGTAAGCGGCGTCATCAAGGAGATGCGCACCATCGCAGCGGCAGATGCCGGCGGAGGCGTATACAAGTGGGATGCCGAAGCGGGACGCTACTGGCTGGATTGCCGTACCCCCGGATGGGAGAGCGTAGAGACACGCGCCTGCATCATCCTCGATACCGGAAAGTCCGGCCTTGTGGCACTGCTGCCGATAGGCATGTCGCAGATCTGTTCAGTCAACTTCTCCGAGGGTCTCCACGTCGGTTCACACGTGGAGAAGGGCCAGGAGATGGGCTACTTCCTCTTCGGCGGTTCCGACTTTGTAACCGTTTTCCAGAAGGGCGTGGAGTTCTCCCTTGAAGCCTCGACCACCGAGCACATCCGTACCGGTGAGAGGCTGGGAACCATCAAACAGGACAGGGACTAGAGGGTTTCGACCTGAAGTCCGGCCGGTGCCGAAACGGAGAGCCGGGGCTTGGAATCTGCTCCCGTCCGTTCCCAGTTGATCCGGACCATGCCCTGAGGGGTCTGGAAGGAGCAATCGACGAAACTCAGTCCATCGACGTACCGGGGCTCGACGACGAGCTTGCCTGCGGAGAAATCCGAACGCGAGAGGTCGACCCCGGCAAGGGCGGTGAACATCCATCCCACAACACTCCCGAACATAGGATGGCAACGGGACTTGCGGCCGTCCCAATACTCCCAAAGCGTGCTGTTGGCCGGGTCGAGCAGATAATCGTAACCAGGATAGCCGCGCGCGGAAAGCAGTCTGTATGCTTCGTCGGCACGTCCGAGAAGGGTGAGCGCATCCAGAGTGCAGGGCGTACCTATGATTCCTGTATCGAAGTGATAATCAAGTTCTTCCGTATGCCGCAACAGATCCGAAGCAACGGCGGCTAAATGCTCTTCAGGTACCATTCCGAACGCCAGCGGAATAGCGTCGGATCCCTGCCGGCCTTCCCAGTAACGGCCTGCCGCCGTATCGAGGTATACCGCATTGAAATCATCGGCAATCTTGCCGGCAAGCGCGGCGAAGGCCCGCTCGTCGTCCCGCTCCCCGAGGATTTGCGCAACCTCGGACACTATCCGGGCGCAACGGTAATAATAGCAGGTATTCACCAGCGGTTCGGGAATCTGCACTCCACCCGGGGCGCACCAGTCACCAAGGCACCAGCCGTCGGGCTCTTCCCTCACTACAATACCCCGTGAATCGGTACGGGTACCCAGATACCCCACCCACTGCTTCATAGCCTCAAAATGCCCGCGAAGCACCGACTCATCGCCGTAATGCCGATAATGCAGCAGCGGCAGGACGGCAATCGCACTTCCCCACGCGGGGCCGCCTCCACCGCCGCCGAAAGGAGCCGTATGCGGCACGTATCCGGTCACGCGGTTACGGGCGTCCTCCATATCGTCCAACCACTTGCGGTAGAAGGCGTCCGCCCCGTAGACGAACATCAGTGCCGGAGCACCGCACACCGCATCACCGGTATAAGCCAGCCGCTCGCGATGCGGGCAATCGCTGCTTATGCTGCCATGCAGATTGGCATTCTGGGTGAGCACATAGGCATCGAAAATCTTGTTGAGCAGCGTGTCAGAGCAACGGAAACTGCCGGTAACTGGAAGATCGGTCCTCACTTCGAGCACAGTCAGGTTCCGGGGCGAAACCGGGAACGGGCTCTCAACGACAAAACGTCTGAAATTATGCCAGGTGAAGCGCGGAGACCAAGCTTCTGCACCCTTCCCGCTGCAGATATAGCGGTCCGCCTGACGGTAGGTCAAGCCCTCTTCGGTGAAGAAACGGATATCGACAGTATCTCCCGCAGCTGCAGCCAGGTCCTTCAGACAAACCCATCCGGATATAGTCTCCGGAATGGAAAAATGGTAGGATCCGCCGGCCGAGACGCTGTCCAAAACCGGATCCAGAGAGCGGATAACCCTGTCTGCCGGAGCCCTGTTCGGCATAAGCCTGCCCGAAGGAGCCCGGACCGGCACTGCGGCTTCCCATCCGCTGTCGTCGTAGCCGGGCATCGTCCAGTCGCCCAGTTCACGGCGCGCGTCGTACACTTCCCCTATGAATATGGAATCCTCCAGCAGCGGGCCTTCGGACATCTTCCACGAGCTGTCGGTGAGTACGGTCCGGCTGGATCCGTCCCCGTATGAGAGCTCCAGGCTTGCCGCCACCCTCGGCATATCGTACCACATGCGCCCCTCGACCGTAGTCGACCATTGATTGTACCACCCGGTGCCGAGCACCACGCCTATTGCGTTCGCGCCCTTCCGAAGCATTGAGGAAACATCGTAACTGTCGTACAGACAGCGCTTTTGGGATTGGTCGTCGTAAGGATAAAGCACCCCTGAAAGGCTGCGGTCGTCGTAGTTGGTTACCGCGGGTGTAAGGACCTTGTCCCCCACCCTCCTGCCATTGATGTAAAGCTCGTAGAACCCAAGCCCGCAGATATCTATACGGGCCTGTCTGGGTCTGCCGGACAGGACGATTTCTTTCCTGAAATAGGGCGACGGGTAATGCCGGGCGGTGTCGGCGGATATCCTGTGCCCGGTTCCGATCCAACTGGCAGTCCAGGGAGCGGAGGAGACGATTTCGACGGCGTCCTGATTCCGTGAGCAGGACAAAGCGGAAAGGAGCAGCGTCAGGCAGAATAAAGGCAGGTGGAAGCGTCTCATAAACAATGTGGCAGTACTACACAAAATAAGCATTATTTATCCATTTAGCAAAGGTCACGGACAATTTCCGTATATTTACATCGGAAAACCGGGATCAAGGATGAGGCCCGGAGTGGAATCGCCACACATGACATTTTTTTCAGATGAGTAAGAAACATTCGATACAAGCGCGTTACAGGGCGTTCGTCATTTGGCAGAAGCTGGGATTCAATCCCTGGAAAAAACAGGTGGCAAATGAGTCAAAGGGAGGAGGCGACTTTTACAGGGGAGCCTTTGACAGCATACCGTTCTTAAACAAAGATGCCAAGCGCACCTTCCAGCACCTGCTGCTGCGTCCCGGATATATGATTCGCGATTATATAAGAGGCAATCACGAAAACTATCTGGCTCCTCTGACCGCGCTCATCATCTTCTATGCCTTCTTTGCACTTGTCTCGTCCGTCATGCAGCCGGTACAGCATCACAAGGGATCCGGCTTTGAGAACTTTTCCCTGGAATATGAACAGGATTCCTTACCGGCCAAAGCGCATAAGGTCGCTGATATAGCAAAGATAGTGCAGACCGGCTATACTTTCCTGCATCTTGACGAGTACCCCGAAGCCGTAAAAACACAGACACAGTCGTCGATCGCTGCATTGGAAAGGACCCTGCGCAGCCAGGGAATACCGCTTTTCCTGGGTGAATTCCTGATATTGTGGCTTGCGATGGGCCTGGCATTGAGGCGATATAAACAAAACATGTCGGCCTGTGCCGCGGCATCGGCTTATGTCCTGTGCCAATTCAGCTTCTTCATGCTGTTTGCCGTTCTCCTTACATTTGGAAAGAGCACGTCTATCAGTGTGTTGCTGATAGCAGCGCTGTTGATAATAGACTATCGCCAGTGGCTGGGCCTGTCCTGGAAAAAGAGCGCGGGCAGGGTTCTCTCTACGGGAATCTGGTATGGCCTCATCTATGGAGTAATCCTGCTGCTGATCAGCGCTGTAGTATTGCTGATAGCCTTCTTGAAGTAAACCGGCCTCAAACGGACAAAATGAAGATCTCACGTAAACAAAAAATGCGTCTTATTCTGACAGCATTCAATCTGGTTCTGTTGGTTGTACTTCTTGTCTCCTCTATGAGGAGTAAGATCGGGAACATCCTGCTCATTATCGGCCTCATTCTGAATATGGCATCCTTGCTTGTTTCCTTCTTTGACGTAAAGAACCATCCGGAGAAAGACATTTAACTATTTGTTAAGGTTATATTATTAGCTATAGCCAATGAGAATCCATTCGAAATTGCTTTGTGGTACGGCCCTGCTCTCTTCAGCGCTTTCATGCACTGATTCCGATACAGACAGCCGTCCCAATGTCATTGTCATCCTGGCGGATGACTTGGGCTATGGCGATCTGGGATGCTATGGACAGCCATTCATCGAAACGCCCAATTTAGACAGGATGGCGCAGGAAGGGATGCGTTTCACACAGGCCTATGCCGGATCGCCGGTAAGTGCGCCGTCCAGGGCATGCCTTATGACAGGACAACACAGCGGGCACACCGAAGTGCGAGGCAACAAGGAATACTGGCCCGGTTCACCTCTGGTGCAATATGGAGTCGTCCAGGAATACTCGGTAAGCGGCCAGCACCCATACGACCCCGGACGCATCATCCTTCCTGAAATCTTCAAGGAGGCAGGTTACGCTACCGGGATGTTCGGGAAATGGGCCGGAGGCTTCGAAGGTTCGGTATCCACCCCCGACAAGCGCGGAATAGACGAATTCTACGGCTATATCTGCCAGTACATGGCGCATCTGTATTTCCCCAATTTCCTGAACAGGTTCAGCAGGTCACTCGGGGATACGGTTGTCGTCCGGGAAGTATTGGAGGACAATGTGCAGTATCCGATGTCCGGCAAGGAATATTTCAACCGCACACAGTACTCGGCGGACATGATCCACCGCAAGGCCATGGAATGGCTGGACGGCAGGTCTGCCGACGAACCGTTCTTCGGCTTGTTCACCTATACCCTGCCCCATGCCGAACTGGTGCAGCCGAAAGATTCCTTGCTGCAGAAGTATGAATCCCGCTTCGTCGATGACAAGACCTGGGAAGGAGTCGACCGCTATAATGAGTCCGTCCATACGCACGCTCAGTTCGCAGCGATGATTTCGCGTCTGGACATCTATGTAGGGGAGATCCTCGCCAAGCTCAAGGAGAAAGGCCTGGAAGAGAATACTTTGGTGATTTTCACCTCCGACAATGGCCCTCACGAAGAAGGCGGTGCCGATCCGGTATTCTTCGGGCGCGACGGCAAGCTGCGCGGGCTTAAGCGGCAGTGCTATGAAGGCGGCATACGCATCCCGTTCATAGTCCGTTGGCCGGGACATGTCCCCGAGGGGAAAGAGAATGGTCACCAACTGGCCTTCTACGACATGATGCCCACTTTCTGCGACATGCTCGGGGCCGGATGTCCTGAGACCGACGGCATTTCATTCTATCCCACCCTCATGGGCGGCAAGGGCCAGAAGGAGCATGATTTCCTATACTGGGAGTTCCACGAGACAGACCAGATAGGAGTACGGATGGGAGACTGGAAAATGGTGGTTATCAATGGGGTGCCGCATCTGTATTATCTGAGCGAAGATATCCACGAAGACACTGACGTCGCAGCGCTGAATCCCGGCATCGTTAAAGAGATGATAGGGATCATACGCGACAACCACACCGAAAGTCCCCTCTTCCCCGTAACCCTGCCCTACCGGCAGGCGAAGTGATTCCAGGCATCAATAAAAAAATGCCGCCGGGATATCCCAGCGGCACTTTTTCGTGACTCCTACAGACATTCTAATACCAAATAGCAGATTCTGAGAGTTTTGCGTTTCATACGCAAAAGTATTTTGCCGTTTTATTTTGCTGGAATTAATGTTTTTGCTATATTTGCAGCACAATAAGACGCATAAATGTATGAAGACAATCAT
>ONSD01000140.1 GCA_900320385.1 uncultured Bacteroidales bacterium | reverse complement strand
CACTCATCAGGCTCGAACTGACGACCTGCGCGTTACGAATGCGCTGCTCTACCGACTGAGCTAAAGTGGCTTGGGACTGCAAATATACTCAATTTTTTGCATCTTCAAAAATAAATTGAAGTCAGTGCACCTGCACCGAATCGGCGCAGCGTATGCCGTCGATGGCGCTGGAGACTATCCCTCCCGAATAGCCGGCGCCCTCTCCTGCAGGGAAGATGCCTGGGGCGGAAACATACTGCAGGGTTTCAGGATCCCTCGGGATACGGACCGGCGAAGACGTGCGCGATTCCACTCCCAGAAGCAGTGCCGAATTAGTGTAATAATTGCGTATCCTTACCCTTGGGAACACCTTGCGGAGGCGTTCGGCAACCATGGGAGGCAGCAGCTGATGCAACGGTGCTGAAATCGCTCCGGGGTGGTATGTGGTTTCCGGGACGTTCTTGGTAATACGGCCAACGCAGAAATCCTCCATCCTCTGCGCCGGGGCGACGAAAGGATTTGAAGGATTGAAGGATGAGCAGAAAGCATACATTTTCCGCTCGACCCCCTGCTGGAAATCCATGAGGCGGAACGGGGAGTCGCCCGGAATATCACCCGGATCGATCTGGACCACGACCCCTGCATTGGCGAAGCGGCCGTTGCGGGAGGAATTGGACATGCCGTTCAGCACTACTGTGCCGTTCTCGGTAGAAGAAGGCACCAGGATCCCTCCGGGGCACATGCAGAAGGAGAAAACTCCCCTCCCGTCCTGCTGTTCTGCAAACGAATACTCCGCAGCCGGGAATCCCGGTTTCCATGCCCCGTGGTACTGGGCCCAGTTGATCTTCTCCTGCGGATGCTCAACCCTCACCCCTAGGGCGAAGCCCTTCGCTTCCAGAGCCCCTCCGCGCGAATGCAGCATCTCGTAGACATCCCTGGCCGAATGGCCGGTGGCAAGGATGACTGCGATGCCGGAAAAACTCTCTCCCGAAGACGCACCCACTTTGAAATTCCCCGGCTTACCCTCGATGGAAACCACCCTTGTGCCGAAATGGTATTCCCCGCCGTGGGCCTCGATGCATTTGCGTATATTCTCCACCACGAAAGGCAGTTTGTCGGAGCCTATGTGCGGATGAGCGTCGATGAGTATGTCCGGCGAAGCGCCGAAGGAGACGAAGCGGCGGAGCACGTCGCCCACGTCGCCGCGTTTCGATGAACGGGTGTAGAGTTTGCCGTCCGAGAAAGCACCTGCTCCCCCCTCTCCGTAACAATAGTTGGAATCGGGATCGAGCACCCCTTCGCGGGAAAGTGCAGCCACATCGAAGCGCCTGTCTTTCACAGCTTTGCCCCGCTCAAGTATGATAGGTTTGAATCCTCTTTCCAAAAGGCGCAGGGCCGCGAAAAGACCTGCCGGGCCGGCGCCTGCGACGATTACCGGTGCTGCCGCAGAAACATCCTGATACTCAGGGGCTTTCTCCTCAGGACGTTCGCCCGGGCCGTAAGCCTCGTAATGATAGCGCCATACCGGTTCCTTGCGGGCGTCGACCGAACGCTTGCGCAGCACGTACTCCAACCCGCCCGCAGCCGACTCAATTTCGGCCTTGCGGGGTTCCCGGCCAAGGGGGCATACTACATCGAACTCTTTCATATCACGCCGCTCCCTATCATTTCGTCTTCGGCATCGTACCAAACTGCAAACTGCCCGGGCGTGATCCCCCTCTGCGGCATGTCGAACAGGATGTACATGCCGTCACGGCGCCTGAGCAGCGTCGCATCCTGCAACGGCTGGCGGTAACGGATGCGCACCCTGTACCTGCGCACTTCCCCGTCATGCATTTCAAGGTCAGGACGTATCCAGTGGAGTTCCTGTTCCGGGATCAGGAGGCAGGGACGCGACAGACCTTTGTGGGTATGGCCCTCGCCTACATACACGCGGTTGCCCGGGATGTCGGTTTCCAGAACGAAGAGCGGTTCCTTGTGACCGCCGATGTTGAGGCCCTTGCGCTGACCGATGGTATAGAACTGCGCGCCTTCGTGCTTTCCGATGACGGCGCCGAATGGATTGTCTTTATAACGGGTCCGAAGGGTATGGCGGCGGCCCGAACGGTAGGTTTCGGTCTCGAAGCTGAGGCCGCTGTAATCGACGGGGGTGGAGAGCGTGCGGAGGTCTCCGTCGCTGAGCGCAGCCACCTTCGCAGGATCGAAAGGATGACTGTCGGCTACCGGAGTGCACTTATCCTCCGAGATGTAGTGCGAAATCAATGGCACTTCGCCTTGCCAGCCTTCGTGAAGGATGCTTGCAATTATGTTTTTTCGCCTCTGATACAATGGGTTGACATCATAGAACGCATCAAACACCTCCACCACGTCCCCTTCCACGCTCTTCAGTTTCTGCTGAAGGAAGACGGGCAGGTCGACCTTGCCCACGAAGCATATTCCCTGGGAATCCTTCTTGTCCGCGGAGGGCAGGTCGGCCTCCTTGGCGAGTGCACGCACTTCCTTTTTAAGAAGCCCGCCTATCGGGAAGAGCGCCTGGGAAAGCTGCCGCTGGTCCAGCTGGCAGAGGAAATAGCTCTGGTCCTTGCCGGGGTCCACTCCCTCGAGGATGCGCCACAGGGGTTTCCCGTCCGCCGACGTGAGGCTCGTGCCGTCTTCCGCCAAAGCGGGCAGCTTGCGGCAATAATGCCCTGTCGCCACCATGTCGGCGCCCATTTTCCTGGCTACTTCAAGGAAGGCGTCGAACTTGATCTCGCGGTTGCAGAGCACGTCCGGATTGGGCGTACGGCCCTTTTCGTATTCGTTGAACATGTAGTCCACCACGCGCTGGCGGTACTGTTCGCTGAGATCCACGAAATAGAAGGGTATTTCCAGCTTGCGAGCCACGAGTTCCGCCACGTATTTGTCTTCCTCCCACTCGCAGTCGCCGTGCAGGGTGCCGGTGGTGTCCTTCCAGTTCTGCATGAACATCGCGAAAACATCGTAGCCCTGCCTCTTGAGAAGCAGCGCCGCGACGCTGGAGTCGACTCCGCCGGAAAGGCCTACACAAATCTTCATAATCCTTGCAAAGATAAGGTTTTGGCAGAAATTTTGTATATTTGAGGACCGTAAAACCACTAACCATGTCAGAAAAACACCTGAACATAACTTACCAGGAATACGGATCCCTCGAGGAACTGGACGATAAGGACAGGGAACTTGCGCTCAAGGCTATCGACGCCATGAAGGGTTCCTACGCCCCCTATTCCCACTTCAACGTGGGTTCGGCCGTACGCATGAGCAACGGAAAGATAGTGCAGGGCGCCAACCAGGAGAACGCCGCCTTCCCTTCCGGGCTTTGCGCGGAACGCACCGCAATGTTCTCCGCAGGAGCCAAGTATCCCGACAAGGACATGGAAAGCATTGCCATAGCAGGCGGCGTCATGGGACGCCTCGGGCATGAACCAGCAACCCCGTGCGGTGCCTGCCGCCAGGTGATGGCCCAATATCAGGCCAAGTCCGGCAAGCCTATGTCGGTGATCATGGTTGGGGACGGCAAGGTCTGGAAATTCGACAGGGTGGACGACGTGCTCCCCCTTATCTTCAACAGCATCTAAACCTCTTTCAGAAGGGCTTTCGCGGCATTCTGCCCGGCCAGCAGGCCGGTCGAGAATGCCGTTTGCAGATTGTATCCGCCGGTATCAGAGTCGGTGTCCAGCACTTCCCCGCAGAAATAAAGGCCGGGACGTATCCTGGATTCAAGGGTCTTGGGCACAACCTCGTCCAGGGAGACTCCACCCGCAGTGACCACCGCCCTCTCGTAACCCACATATCCTTCGATGTCGAAACGCCAGGCCTTGAGCGCCTTGGCTATCGTCGGCAGGTTCACCCACAGCTTTGTGTCCGTGCGGGAACGCCGCTCCAGCGTCATGATTCCGGGATGCATGAAGGTAAAACCGGGAATGAGGTCCCAGGGCATGAGTTTGCCCAGCAGGATGCGGCATTTTTCCTTTTCGTGAAGGCGGGCGCTGCGCGGGTCTTTGTCCACTTCCTGCCAGAGCTCCTTCACCCGTGCGGAGATTTCCTCGAGGGGCACTCCGGCCTTGAGGTCGAGGACCAGCGCCACCCTGGAACCGTTCACAAGCGATTTCACTGCCTTGCGGCTGAGCTGGAAGCCCACCGGGCCTTCTATTCCGCCATCGGTGAAATCGATGTCTCCGAATTCGCTCTGCGCCGGGGTTTCCTGCACCAGCAGTTCCACGCCCACGTTTTTGAGCCTGACACCGCAGAGTCTCTCTCCCAGCGGGGCGAGGGGCGTTGAACGGTCGATGTGGCCGCCGGTGCGGGGAGCGTCTTCCGGCTGGATTTTGTAGCCTTTGGGAACCAGTGCGGTGAGCGAAGGGAAAAGCTGGGTGACCTTGTGCCCCGCCGCCTGCGCGAAGCGGTATCCGTCTCCCGTGCTGCCCGTACCCGGATAGCTCAGGCCGCCCGTGGCGATTATGAGTTTGCGGCAGCTGTACTGCCTGCCGTCGGCAAGGGTGATCCCGAATCCGTCGGCCGAAATGTCGGACACCTCGGCGCCGGTCTCTATCTTAGCCCCTGCGCCGTTACACGCAAGTACCAGGGAATCAACTACATCCGAAGCATGATAACTGCCCGGGAACGCCCTGTCGCCGCGCTCCACCACCGTCTTCATCCCCAAACCCTCGAAGAAATCCAGGGAATCCTGAGGGGTGAAGTTGTAGAAAGAAGGCTTCACGAAATTGGGATTCGTGCGTATATGGGCGCTGAAGGCGTTCCAGTCCTTCACATTGGTGAAATTGCACCTGCCCTTGCCGGTGATTATTATCTTGCGGCCCGGACGGGGCATCTTTTCGAGAACCGTGACGGAAGGAAGCACACCGGCGTCGGAGAGGGTCCTGGCGGCGCCGTAAGCCGCCATCAGGCCCGACGCCCCGCCGCCGATTATTATGATGTCAGAATTCATTGCACGAAAAAAGGGAAAGCTTGGTACATCGCACCGCTACGACCTCCTGCCCTTGCTGCATTCCTGCCCTGGGGGGATGTGGAGGGAGCTGGTCGTGTACGACTTTCCCCGCCGCAAAGATACGGAATATTTGTTTAATTGCAAATATCAGAAATCCGACATGCGCGAGACCGGAGCCACGTCGAGGGAGGTGCGCTCCCCTGCCAGGTAATGATAATAACCGGCTATGGCTATCATGGCGGCGTTATCGGTGGTGAACTTGAATTCGGGCAGGTAGACGTTCCAGCCGCGCTTGGCGCCCTCTTCGGCCAGACGGGTCCGGAGGCCGCTGTTGGCAGACACTCCACCGCCTATCGTCACTTCGCGTATCCCGGTCTGTTTCACCGCCTTCACCAGCTTGTCCATAAGGATGTCGATGAGCGTCTTCTGGAACGAAGCGCATATGTCTTCCTTGTTCTTCTCCAGGAATTCCGGGTCCTTGGCCATCTCGTCGCGGACAAAATACAGGAGCGAAGTCTTGATGCCGCTGAAGCTGTAGTCCAGTCCGGGGATGTGGGGCTTTGCGAACTTGAAGCGGAGCGGGTCGCCCTGTTTGGCAAGCCTGTCTATGACCGGCCCTCCGGGATAACCCAGGCCCATCATCTTGCTGCACTTGTCGAAAGCCTCCCCCACGGCGTCGTCGATGGTCTGCCCCAGGATTTCGAATTCAAGGGGAGAAACCACCTTGACTATCTGCGAATTGCCTCCGGATACGAGCAGGCAGATATAAGGGAAGGAAGGTTGCACCACAGGCTTGTCCTTCTGCTTGACGAAACCGGCCAGGATATGGCCCTGAAGGTGGTTCACCATCACTATCGGTATGTCGAGCGCGAGGCCCATGGCCTTGGCGAACGAGGTGCCGACGAGCAGCGAGCCCAGGAGTCCGGGACCGCGGGTGAAGGCTATGGCGGAAAGGTCCTCCGGCTTCACTCCGGCACGCGAAAGCGCCTCGCTGACAACAGGAACGATGTTCTGCTCGTGCGCCCTGGAAGCGAGTTCCGGCACCACGCCGCCATACTTTTTATGGACGTCCTGGCTTGCGATTACGTTCGACAGCAGCCACCCGTCGGCGAGCACGGCTGCCGAAGTGTCGTCACACGAAGATTCTATGCCCAGAATAATATCCATTGCAGTGGTTTTGGATTGCAAATTTAGCAATTAATTCATAAATTTGTAGATTGGAATAATTATATACTTTTCATTATCAAACGCGACAACGACATAGCCGTACGCATCTTCGGATTCGTCATTCTGCTGCTGGCAGGAGCCTTCTTCCTGTTGCAGTTCCCGTCCGTGCAGACACGGCTCGGGCGCGTGGCCCTGGAATCGTTGTCAAAGAAGCTGGACGGCAAGCTGGAGTTCTCGCAGGTAGCCGTCTCCCCCTTCAACACGCTGGTGCTCAAGGATGCCGTCCTCACCGACAGCCATCCTTACTCGGCTGACGAATACGGCCGCGGCTGGGCGCCTGTCGATACCGTTGCGAAGATAGGCGAACTCACCGCCACCATCTCGTTCCGGAGCCTCTTCGACAAAAAGGGCATCAGGCTCAGGAAGGTCAAGGTCAAGGACGGTTATTTCCATCTCGTAAACGAACCTACCGAGCAAAAATCGAACATAGCCAGGATCTTCGGCTCCGAGCCCAAGGAGAAGGAAGACAAGAGCACCGCCACTCCGGAGGTGTTCTCAATCGATGATGTGGAAGTGGAGAATTTCCGCTTCCGCATGAATTCATTCGGGCCCGACAAAGGCATATGGCAGGGCTACGGCATGAACTGGGAGGATCTCGACCTGACCGCCAACCTGCAGGGCCGCAAACTCAGGATGACCGGAGGAAGGGTTTCCGGAACGGTAGACCACCTCGACGTCATGGAGAAGTCCGGATACCAGGCGTACAATCTCAGCGGCCGCACCAAGGTCGGGATGGGCAAGACCACCATCGAAGGGCTGCATCTCCAGGATCCCTGGAGCGACTTCCGGCTTCCGCTGTACAGCATGTCCTACGAAGATACCGCGGCTTTCAGCGACTATCTCAATTCCGTACGCATGCAGATACGTTCCGGGAAGGGACGTCTTGCGGCCAGGACCATCAGTTATTTCGCCCCTGCGCTCAAGGACGTGAACCTCACCCTGGACGTCGCCGACCTCGATGCGGACGGCTTCGTTAATGACATGCGCATCAAGTCACTCAGGGCCAGCGAAGTCGAAAGCGGTGTCAAGGCGGATGTGAGCGGCACCTTCACCGGCCTGCCCGACCTCGCTTCCTCAATGGCGGACCTGAGCGTGAACAAGCTTGAATTCACCACTTCCGGGCTCGAGAAACTGGTCCGCAAGACCACCGGCAAGTATGTTGACCTGCATAAATATGCACCGGGCACAGGCTTCACTTTCAGCGGCACCGCAAAGGGTCCCATGAACCGCCTGGACGCCACAGGGGAGCTGTCGTCCCATCTCGGAAGCATGACGGCCAAACTCGACATAAGGAACCTGGCCGACACCAAGCGCGACATGGAGGTGACCGGAAAGATAAATACCAGGAACCTGGATGCAGGGAAGATAGCAGGTATCGATGCCCTCGGGCCGGCCGACATCAACACCGGATTCAGGGCCGTGCTCGGCAAGACTCCGTCGATCATAGTGGATTCCATCGGCATCTCGCGCATCAATCTGCTCGGATACGACTACAGCGGGCTCAGGGCGGAAGGCAAATTCGACGGAAGGAGCTTCGACGGGAAGATAACGAGCGACGATCCCAACCTCGACCTGCGTTTCGACGGGAGGGCCACCCTTCCCGCCAAGGGAGGCAAGGACAAATCGGCATTCTACGACTTCGACGCCGAGATAGGGTATGCCGACCTTCAGGCACTCGGACTCGACCGGCGCGGCGGCAGTTCCAAGGTAGGAGGCAGCATCAGCGCGCGCTTCGCGGCCGATTCTGCTGGAGCGATGAACGGGACCCTCTCGCTGAGGGACGTAATCCTGGCCAACGACGTCAGTGCCAACATCGTCGGGGATATCGACATCGTATCCCGCTCAGGGGCGGGCGGCAGTTCGCTCAGGCTCGATTCCGACTTCGCCGAAGGCACACTCACCGGCAACAGGGGCCTGGGCGACATCTTGAAGGACATACAGACCGTCACCACGCGCAGGGAACTCCCGGCGATCTACTCCAACTCCGACAAGGACACCGGCCGCGACGACAGCGAATATTCGCTGAGGCTCAACCTGCACGACACCAGGCCAGTTCTCTCTTTCGCAATGCCCGGCCTTTACATTGCAGATTCCACTTCCATACGGCTCGACATGGCTGAGGGAGATATCGCCGCCGAGATCAACTCCCCGCGTGTTGCCTGGAAAACCAGCTACCTCAAAGACATTTACTTCCGCGCCGACAACGATATGAGCAGCATCAACGGCCTGCTCACCAGCAAGGAACTGAACTTGGGCAATGTGTGCGTAACCGACAATTCCATAACCGCATACGTCAACGACAACACCATCTTCGCCGGCCTGAACTACGCCGGGATCAAAGGCATTGACAATTTCGGAGAAATCTACCTTGCCAGCGACCTCGAGCGCGATAGTTCGGATACTTTGCAGATAAGCCTGAAACCCTATCCTTCGTACATCCGTTTCAACGGCGAAAAATGGGATATCGACGAATCGGAAGTAATCTGGAGGGCCGGGGAAGGCCATTTCAGTAACTTCCGCATCCACAACGGGGAGCAGGGCCTGCAGGTGAACGGCGGCTTCGCGATGAACAGGCAGGACACCCTTACCGTTAAGATCGACAACGTCGACCTGGGAGTGATCAACTACTTCACCAAGCGTGGATACGACTTCGGCGGCCGTACTTCGGGCTATGCCATGCTCTCTTCGCCCATAGGCGGCGACATGAGGGCGCTGCTCACGCTCGACTGCGATTCCCTCCAGGTGAGCGGAGAGAATGCCGGCATGCTCAAGATAGCGGGCTTATGGGACAACGCCGGCGACAAGGCGAATCTGTTCGTACGCAACATAGTGGACGGCCGCGACGCAATCAATCTCAGGGGTACCTATGCTCCGAAATCCAAGTACATTGACGCATCGGTGTCGCTCGATGAGATGAACCTTTCGCTTGTTTCGCCCTTCCTCGCCGACATGGTGAGCGACGTGCGGGGCGGCGCGAGCGGACAGCTTGCCCTGACCGGCCCGGTCGACAGCATATCCATCTCCAGCCACGGCACCCGTTTCGTCAACGCAGGAGCCAGGATACAGTACACCGGAGTCCGGTATGTGCTCGACGGTCCCTTCCATATCGATTCCAACGGGCTCGGCTTCGACAGCATCAGCATCAAGGACGAGGAAGGCGGCACCGGCACCCTCGCCGGCGGCATTTCCTTCAGGAATTTCAAGGACTTCAAGTTCAACACCAGCCTCCGCCTACGTCAGCTGCAGCTGCTCGGGAACACTTATGGCGAAAGCTTCTATGGCAGGCTCTTCGCAAGCGGAGACGTCCTGCTGAGCGGCCCGCCCGAAGGCCTGGTACTGGATGCCAGGCTAAGCACCGCCAAGGAGAGCGAAGTGCATGTCCCGCTCAGCGGCAGCGCTTCGGCGGGAAAGGGCGACCTTCTAACCTTCACCGACCACACCAGAGTCGTCCTCGATCCGTACGAGGCCCTGCTGAATGCGCTCTACGGCGATGCAGGCACTCCCGTGGTGCAAAAAGGCAAGGCCGACTTCACTGTGAGGTGCAACGTCACCGCCCTCCCCAACCTCAGGGCGTACGTAGAACTTGACGATACCGGTGACAACGCCCTGTCGGTCAACGGAACCGGAAACATAAACCTCGATCTGCGGACTGCCAAGAACCAGCTCGACCTGAGCGGCGACTACAGCATAGAGGACGGCAAGTACCGTTTCTCTATCCCGGGCATAGTCAGCAAGGACTTCACCATCAACAGCGGCAGCAACCTCAAATTCGGCGGCGACATCATGGATACCCGTCTCGACATCGACGCCACCTATTCGCTGCGCACTTCGCTCGGAGCACTCATTGCAGACACTACTTCGGTGAGCACCCGCCGCCTGGTCAACTGCGGCCTCAGCATCTCCGACCGCCTGAGCAGCCCCGGCCTGGGATTCAGCATAGACATCCCCGACCTCGACCCGCTCACCAAGGCTGAAGTCGACGCGGCCCTCAACACCGAGGACAAGGTGCAGAAACAGTTCCTGGCCCTTCTGGTCACAGGCTCCTTCATCCCGAGCGAGCAGTCCGGAGTCGTCGACAACAACAACATCCTCTACTCCAACGTCGGAGAGATAATGTCCCGTCAGTTGAGCAACATAATGGAGAAACTCGACATCCCCATCGACCTAGGCCTGGGCTACCAGCAGAGCAGCAGCGGCACCGACCTCTTCGACGTAGCGGTGAGCACGCAGCTCTTCAACAACCGCGTGGAGGTGAACGGTTCATTCGGAAACCGCCAGTACGGCACTTCGACTTCGGGTTACGGCGACATCGTAGGCGACCTCGACATCGAATACAAGGTGGACAGGAACGGCAACCTCCGCCTGAGTGCGTTCTCACACTCTGCCGATGAATACAGCAGCTACCTCGATTATTCCCAGCGGAACGGCGTAGGCGTCACATACCAGAGGGAATTCAACACCTGGCGACAGTTCTTCCGCAGGTTGTTCAGCCCGCGCAGGAACCGTCCCGCCCAGCCGGCCGAAAGGCCCAGGGAGGAAATGACGACCATCAAGATATCCCCGGCAGATGAGTAAAGGACGTTTATACCTGATTCCCTCCCCCCTCGGCGACAATGCTCCCGAGGAAGTGATACCCGCAGGCACCCTGCAGATACTGAGAAGCCTGGAGGTATTCGTGGTGGAAGAACTGCGGAGCGCACGCCGCTATCTTTCCAAAGCAGGGCTGAAAGGCCATGTAGAGTCGCTGGAGCTCCACGAACTTAACGAGCACAGCACTCCCGAAGACGTACAGGCCCTGCTCCCCCTCTTCGACAAAGGGGACGTCGGGCTGGTCACCGAAGCCGGACTCCCGGCAGTAGCCGACCCCGGAGCCTCACTGGCTGCCCTCTGTCACGAAGCCGGGATCGAGGTCGTTCCGCTGGTTGGGCCGTCCTCACTGATGCTGGCGCTGATGGCGTCGGGCCTCAACGGCCAGAGCTTCGCGTTCCGGGGATACCTCCCAGCCAAGACCGAGGAGCGCAGGGCCGCGATAAGGCGGGTGGAAAAAGACTCTGCAACCTTCAAGCAGACGCAGATCTTCATAGAGACGCCATACCGCAACGACGCCCTGTTCTCCGACTTCCTCTCGGTGCTTTCGCCCGGGACCCTCCTCTGCACCGCAGCGGGCATCACCACGCCCGACGAAAGGATACGTACCGCCACCGTAGCTCAGTGGCGCAGACAAAAAACCTCAATAGGAAAAATACCATGTGTGTTTCTGATATTGGCACGATAGAACTGCAGGGCATGCAGTTCATGGCCTATCACGGAGTCCTTCCCGAAGAGAGGCACGACGGCAATCTCTTCCTGGTAGATTTCGAATGCCGTTACGACATCTCGCGCGCCATGGACAGCGACGCCCTCGGCGACACGCTCGACTACGGCAGCATCTACACCGCAGTGGCGGCCGAGATGGCGGAGCCGTCCGACCTCCTGGAACATGTCGCCGGCAGGATAGCCCGCCGCATCGACAGGGAGCATCCCGGTATCATTTCATTCTCTGTGACCGTATCGAAGCAGAACCCTCCGGTGGAGGGCCGTGCTGAATGGTCCAGGGTAACCGTCAGGGGAGGCAAGGGAGAATGAAAGCCGCCTTCGTCACGCTCGGATGCAAGCTCAACTACGCCGAAACGTCCACTTACGAAAGAGGTTTCGTGAAGGCGGGTCTGGAGCCTGTGCCATGGCGTGAGAAGGCTGACCTTTACCTTGTCAACACCTGCACCGTAACGGAAAGGGCGAACGCAAAATCGCGCAGCGAGATCCGCAAGCTGCACCGCATCAATCCCGCTGCCGTCATAGTGGTGACCGGCTGTTATGCGCAGATGAAGCCGGAAGAAGTCGCGGCGCTCGAGGGCGTATCAAGGGTCTTCCTCAGCAGCGAAAAAGCCCTCGTAGTGCCGGAAAGCCTCAAGCTGCTCGGTATCCAGGCACCAGGGCCGGACGCCCTTCCGCGGGTGTTCGGAGCGTACAGCAGCGGGGAAAGGACGAGGTCTTTCCTGAAGGTCCAGGACGGATGCGACAATTTCTGCCGGTACTGCACGGTGCCATACGCCCGCGGGCGCAGCCGCAGCATACCAATCTGCGAAGCGGTAAGGCAGGCGGAGGAAATAGCGGGCAAGGGCATCAGGGAGATAGTCCTTACCGGAGTCAACACAGGCGACTTCGGCCGCACGAACGGCGAGAGTTTCCTGGATCTGCTCAAGGCCCTGAACGAAGTCGAAGGCATTGAAAGATACCGGATTTCGAGCATCGAGCCCAACCTCATCACGGAGGCTGCGGTGGACTGGATAGCCTCCGGCACCAAGTTCCAGCCGCATTTCCACATACCCCTCCAGGCAGGCTCCGACGAGCTTCTGGAAAAGATGGGGAGGAAATACACCACCGCCTTTTTTGCGGACAGGATAGACTATATACGCAGGGCCATGGAAGGCCCGGGGAAGCCCAAGGTCTTCTTCGGCATCGACGTCATGGCCGGCCTGCCCGGAGAAACCGACGCTCTCTTCGAGGAAGGATACCGCTTCCTCGAAACCCTGAGTCCGGCTTTCCTTCATGTTTTCCCATACTCGAAGCGCCCCGGCACTCCCGCGGCCACCATGCCGGGACAGGTGCCGGAAAGGGTTAAGACCGAACGCGTCGCACGGCTGGAGGGACTGTGCGCGGAACTGCACGCCCGCTTCGTGGAAGCTAACCGCGGAATCAAGGAAAGGGTGCTGTGGGAATCCCGCGAAAAGGATGGAAGCATGTCCGGCTATACCGGCAACTATATAAGGATTTCCCGTCCTTACGACCCTGCTCTCGCGGGACGGATAACGGATGTCACCATATGAAAAAGATCGTCTTACTCCTAATCATGATGTCCTTCGCGTACACAGGGTACGCACAGGACACACTGACGCTCCCGTACAGCGTGCAGGGCAAAGTCTGCGATGCCGGGAGCGGGCGCCCCATACGCTCGGTAAGCGTCTCTATGACAGGACGTTACTATGCAACCGTCACCAATTCTGACGGAGAGTTTACCCTAAAGTCGGACACTCCCATACGCGAAGTGACCTTCTCGCATATCGGTTACCGGACCGCTACCCTTCCGGCTTCTTCCCGCCCCATGAGGGTGGACCTCTCCCCCGACGCCGAGCCCATCGCGGGTGCGGTCGTAACTTCCGGCGACCCGCTGGACATAGTGCTTTCCGCCATCAAGAAGATTCCCGACAATTACGCCGATACTTCCGAATTGCTCAAATGCTTCTACCGCGAAACCGTGCAGAAGCGGCAGCGCTACATCCAGGTAACCGAAGCAGTTGCCAAGGTCTTCAAACCATCGTACGGCAACTGGCTCCACAACGGCCGTGCAGCCCTGCTGAAAAGCCGCACCCTGGTCAGTTCACGCAAACGCGACACCCTCAGCGTCAAGTTCCTGGGCGGTCCCACCATCGCTGTCAACATGGACTTCATCAAAGTCAGGGAAGCCCTGTTGGACCGCGATGAACTCGACCTGTACCGTCTCGAACTGGGGTCTCCGGTTTATATCGACGGCAGGCTCAACTTCGCAGTCCATCTGCGACCGGCCTCGGTGGCCGATTACGCCCTGTACACCGGCACACTTTATATCGACCAGGAGAGCCTCGCCTTCAGCCGCATGGATCTATCCCTCGACATGAGGGACGAGGCCAAAGCCACGCAGGCCATACTGCGCAAGAAACCCGCAGGTCTGCGGTTCCACCCCAAGGAGGCCTCCATCCTCATCAATTTCAGGGAAGACGACGGCAGGTACCGGCTCGGCTACATGCGCACGACCATGCGCTTCGACTGCGACTGGCGCAAGCGCCTGCTCAAGAGCAACTACACCTCGATCAACGAGCTGGTAATCACAGACCTATACCCTCAGGCGGAGCAGATCACGCGCCAGGAAGCATTCCGCGCCACCGAGAGCCTGAGCGACATGACCGACCTGTTCACCGACCCCGAATTCTGGAAAGACTATAACATAATCGAACCTTCCACAAGCCTGGAACACGCTGTCGACAAACTCAAGAGACAATGAAGGTGAAGCTGACTTTCCTGGGTACCGGCACTTCATCCGGCGTGCCGATGCTGGGATGCAAATGTCCGGTGTGCACTTCCGCCGACCCCAGGGACAATCGCCTGAGGGCATCGGCTCTGGTAGAGACGGGAGGCCTCGCCATCCTGATCGATGCAGGGCCGGACTTCCGCCAGCAGATGCTCAGGGCGGGAGTGAACCATCTGGACGCTATCCTTCTCACCCATAACCACAAGGACCATACGGGCGGTCTCGACGACACCCGCGCCCTCAACCTGTGGGAAGCCAAGCCTATCAACATCTATTGCCAGGACTACGTGCTGCACAGCCTCAGGATGGAATATTCCTATGCCTTTGCGGAGCCCCGCTATCCCGGGGCGCCCGAATGGCACATACACCTCCTGGACGATACGTCCGGACCTTTCCTCGTCCACTCCAACGCCGGGGAACGCACCCTGGTGTGGGAAAGCGGGTTCGGCTATCATTACGAAGAGCCTAAATCAAAGGAAATACTGCCTCCGGTGGAAGTTATCCCCATCCAGGGCTGGCACCACAAGAACCACGACCTGTCGGTGCTAGGCTACCGGTTCGGGAACATCGCATACATAACCGACTTCAACCTGATCGAAGACGGGGAATTCGAGAAACTGAAAGGGCTCGACTGCGTTACAGTGAATTGCGTGAAGAAAACGCGGCACTATTCACATTTCTCCCTGGATGAGGCACTTGCCTTCTTCGAGAGAGTGGGGGCGAAAGAATCGTACATCACCCATCTCTCCCACATGCTCCCCTGCCACGCCGAATTCGAGAGGGAACTGCCTCCCCACGTCCACCCCGCCTACGACGGACTGGTCCTGGAATCGGGAGAATAGAAATCATTCATCCAGCATGGAGCGGTAAACCTCCATCGATTCCTTGGGCATACCATTGGAGGGATCGGAGCAGAAGGCCCTGACATCACGGGCGGTAGCTCCCTGATGGGAATCCAGGAAAGCTTGCAAGCGGGCGCGGACGTCGGCGGAGGAACGACGCGAACGGCACACATCGCACCTTCCACAGTCGGTGCCGTCGTTCTGGCCGAAATACTCCAGCAGGAAACGCGAGCGGCACTGGCCCTCTTCCTGCACATAGCCGATCATAGCCTCGGTACGGGCTATAAATCTGTCTTTAAGGGACTTGTACTCTTCCGGACGCAGGTCCAGATTGCCCGGTTGAAGATGATCATGATGCAGCGTCACCACGTCGCTGCGCCCTGCCGGCACATACTTTATCACATGCTCCAGCGACAAGCGGTAGAGCAGTTCACGCAGCTCCGGGACGCTCACCGACAGTCTGCCGGCCAGGTCTTCCTCCCTTACCGCGACAAGGAAGGAGAATATGCCGGGATACCCGCGCATCAGCAGTTCCAACAGTGCGTCCATACGCTTGTCGGGCAGGGTGATGTCGTAGAGCGCCTGCCTGTCCGGTACTATCCTCACCTGAACCGCTATGTCTGCGTCTTCGGCGTAGCTGATATGGTCGGAGCGCTCCAGATACTGCAGGGCATTGTGCACAGCTGCGCGGCTCAGCCCGTAATTGCGGCAGAACTCCGAAAGGTCGAAGCGCAACTGGCGCATCTTTCCCTGGTCGTATGGGATCTGGAAGAAGATATTGAGTTTCTGGTAGATATCCTCGATATACCCAAGGCTCGGGAAGGACAGCGACTCCAGGGAACGGAGGCGGCGGATGTCGTTTGAATTCCACAGCAGCACCGCGTATGAAGGCTTGCCGTCCCTGCCTGCGCGGCCCGATTCCTGGAAATAGGCCTCCGGGCTGTCGGGAATGTCCATGTGGAGCACGAAGCGGACGTCCGGCTTGTCTATGCCCATGCCGAAAGCGTTGGTGCACACCATCACCCGTATGCTCCCCTGCTTCCATGCCGCCTGGCGGCTGCTGCGGGTGAGGCTGTCGAGTCCGGCATGATAGAACGACGCGCTGACGCCGCCCGCTTCCAGGAAGGCCGCCGTCTCTTCACAGCCCTTGCGGCTCCGCAAGTATACTATTCCCGAACCGGGCACGCCCCTGCAGACGTCGAGGAGCTGGCCACGCTTGTCATCGCAATGCCGCACCACGTAGCTCAGGTTCTCCCTTTCGAAACCCGTCTTGAGAAGCAGCCTTTCGCGGAAGGCCAGCTTGTCCATTATGTCTTCCGCTACCTGCGGGGTGGCCGTGGCCGTGAGTGCAATGACCGGTGCGGGAACGCGATCGCGTATCCTGCCCACCTGCAGGTAATCGGGACGGAAATCGTAGCCCCATTGAGAGATGCAGTGAGCTTCGTCCACGACTATGAAATTGATGTCAAGGACGTCCAGATAGCTCTGGAAGAGACTGGTGGACAGACGTTCGGGAGAAACATACAGGAACTTGTACCCTCCATAAGCCGCATTGTTCAGGGCGAGGTCGACCTGATGCCGCGCCATGCCGGCGTGGATTGCGAGCGCCTTGATTCCCCGCGCCTCAAGGTTCTGCACCTGGTCTTTCATGAGGGCAACCAGGGGCGTAATCACCAGGGCGATCCCGTCTTTGGCCATGGACGGTACCTGGAAACACACGCTCTTGCCGCCGCCTGTCGGCAGGAGGGCCAGCACGTCACGCCCCTGCAGGGCGGCCGTTATTATCTCCTCCTGCATGGGCCTGAAGCTGTCGTAGCCCCAGTAGCGCCTGAGTATTTCCAAAGCCTGCGGCATGCCTTGCAAATTTACTCAATTCCTGCCACAAACAAGGGGGCGCGGCAGCTTTTTTAAAATAGGGAATCCCGGACACGGAACCGCCCATAAAATTAGTAGTAAATAGTAGTTACGGAGTGTTTTTTTGCTGGAAAAAAATGTTATATTT
>ONSD01000050.1 GCA_900320385.1 uncultured Bacteroidales bacterium | reverse complement strand
CGCCGAAATTGCTCACATAGAAGGCATAGTTCTCGGGATGGTCGGGGAAGGCCGCCTCGTTCTTAGGCATGTTCATGTGCCAGCATACCTGGATGACGCTGCCCTTCTCCCACGCTTCCTTCACCGGCGTTATATCGCTGTAATCCGGCGGTGTCGTGCTGCTCCAGATGTGCGGCGGGTAATGCATGAACAGATAGTCGAAGCCCACCACCGCAGGATACTTCCCGCAGGCTGCCTGTTCCGCAACGAAGTCGGAGAAGCCTGTATCCCAGGAACTTCCGCCCATCGTCCCGCTCAACACCTTGCTGCCGTATACCTTGAGCAGGGAGGCATAGAGCGAACGTGCGGAGGGGCCGGCATTTGCATCTGTAAGGGAGCTTACCGGATTGCGTTCATAGTCCTTCTCCTCCTCCGGTTTTTCCCTGGTCGAGAAGATGTAGGACAAGTCTTCGACCGGCTCCTGATTCTCCCTGAACCCGTTTATCACTCCCCTGGGGACGGTGAGGGTGTAGGAAGTGCCGTAATCCAGGCCGTCCAGCGATACGGCGACGCTGTTGCCGCTGGCGTAAAACCCGGATACCGTCGCCGAAGGTCTGAGCGTAAGCTTGGAGGCATCGGACGACAGAGCCTTGACGTTCTGGTCGAAAACGAAGGTGACGGTCAGCGCAGGGACTTCGAGGTCTGAACTCCCGTTCGCGGGATTGACCATTACCACTGCCGGCGCCGCAACCGTGGCTGACGGGCCGTCGGGTTCCTCCCCGCAGGAAGGAAGGACAAGCGCTGCCAGCACCGCGAGCAGGCCGTATCTGAGCAAGGACCTGGATTTCATATGCTTACGTGTTTCTATCGGACCGGAAGGGGCGGTCAGGCCCCCTCCGGCAAAAAAGGATTAAAGGATGCAGACCTTTTCCACGATCATGTCGGATCCCTGGATCACCATCGCTACCCGGCCGTCACCCTGATACTGGGTGTTGAGGCCGAAGTAGTCGCCCGCAGTGGCGAGGATATGGCCCAACACGTCCGCGGTGAGGGTGAGTTCCACCCTGGTGACATCCTTTCCGCCGATGTTGTTGGTGGTGATGTAAGCACCTTCGACTTCGGGGAAATACATATCGCCGTTGGCCCACCAGCCGTCGTTGAGCTGTATCTGGCCCCAGGCATCGGTCTGCTCAACGTAGAAGATGAGCTTGGAACCGGCATGGGCAGCCTCGAAGTAGGTCATGGCAAGTCCGAAGCGGCCGTCGTCACCCCAGGTAAGGCTTACGGGACCTTCGAATATCGTCACTTCCTGGCTGATCTCCTGGAGGATTTCAACCTTGGTGAAGGTAAGGCCCGAGCCCTGGATGATGATGCCCACGTTGGACTGGCCTTCGCAATCGCCCTTCTTCGCCTGGATGTTGTCCAGGATCTCCTGGGTGAGGGTGACTTCAAGCACCCTGTCGAGGATTCCGTCCGGGAACCAGCCGTAGATATCGGTGGGGACGATGGTGTTGCTGCCTACCTCGGGGAATACGAGACCGGTCCAGTCGCCGTAGTTGACCTGGGCCTGGTCCCACTGCTGGTCCACCTGGGTGAAACTGAGGTACATCTTGGTACCCGCGGTCACGCCGTTGAACTTGGCCGCCGGAATGATTACCCTTCCGCCGTCGCCCCAGGTAATCTGGGTGCTGCCTTCCCATGCGATGATGTGGTTGATCTCCAGGCCTACGTCGATGGTCGACGGGCAGGTCTCAACCTCACCGTTGTACAGGTGGAAGGTGACTTCGTACGTAGCGGGAGCAGCATTCCACGGCATGATGAAGGAAACGGAATTGTCGGTGCGGGAGATCCACTGGGTCACCTTGGCGTCGCCGATGAAGATGTTCTCTATCAGCATGAAGTTCTCGCCGCTCATGTAGACGATGTCTCCGATGTGTGCGAACGGAGTGAGTTCGTTTACGATGATGAACGAATCGTAGCTGAGGGTGATGGCGGTTCCGTCCGCGATCTGCTCGCCGTTGGCAAGGCTGAGGGTTACGGTACCGGATACGGAGGTGTTGGAGGTGGTGAGGACCGCCTCTGTCTCGCTCACGCTGGTGAGGGTGACTTCCTTGCCGCCCAGGGTGGCGGCGGTGACAAGGTCGAGGTCGGTGCCGGTTACGGTGATGTCACCGCCGGCCATCAGCTCGGTGGGGCTTACTCCCGTAATGGTGGGGTGCACCAGGGTGTAGGCTACGGTTGCGCTCTCGCCGTTTGCCATCACGAGGGTTATGTCGCCTTCGGTGGCAGTGAAGGGAACGGCGGTGACGGTGATGCTTCCGTCCGCATAGGCAAAGCCTGCATTGTTGGCTCCGGGGAAGTTGACGGTGGTAACCACGTCGAGGTCCTCTCCGCTGATTACAAGTTCATTGCCTGCCTTTACCGGGCTGGGAGACACGCTCAGGCCCGAGGGTGCCGTCATTTCGATGCTGCCGGGAGTATACTCCTTGCCGGCATAGTCGACAAGCACTACATCGCCGCTCTGCGCGGTGGCGGGAATCGTGACGGTAAGGGTGGTGTTGTCACCGTTCAGGATGAAGTCCGCGACGTCGATCTCGACTCCGCCTGCAAAGATGACGGTCTTGATCATGTCGAGGTACTTGCCGCTGACAACCACGCTCTTTCCGGGCTTGGGATCCGCCGCCGAAATGCCGCTCACGGTGGGGTCGCCTATGGTGAGGGTCTCGGTTGCGTAGATCAGGTTGGCCGGGGTGGAGTTATCCTGGAGGATGAAGGTGCCGGTGACAGCCGTGGAGGGAACGGTTACGTTCACCTGATAACGGCTGCCGCCTTCCTCGACGGGCACTACGGTGCCGCCGGGGAATTCCACTGCCGCCACGAGGTTCATGTAGTCGCCCTTGATGGTGATGACGTCACCGGGCATGGCGGAGGTGGGGCTGAACGAATCGATGACGATGGGCTCGATGTAGGTGAGTTCGCCCTGGGTTTCCAGGACGGTGCCGTCCGAAGCCTTGAGGGTCACCTTGCCCACGGTGGTGCCGTCGGCAGGCAGGACAACCCTGATTTCGCTGGGATTGCCGCTTTTGACGACCTCGATGTTGGTAAGGGCGCCCGCTCCGGGAACATTCACTTCGACTATCTTGTCGAGGTTGCTGCCGTAGAATGTGAGGGCGCCGCCGCGCATGACGGGATTGGGACCGAAGGAAGCCAGGGTCACCGCAGTATCGGAATACTGGTCGGTGGCGAGCTCGTCCTGACGGCATCCCGTGAACAGAAGCGCAGCCATGGAAAGGATAGAAAGTATGCTGAATAACTTTTTCATTTCTGTGTCCGTTTAAAGATTAACCTACCGGGACCACACGGATATTGTCGATAGCGAATACCGGAGAGCAAACCTCACCGCTTGTTCCGTTCCAGACGAAGAACGTCAGACCGGTCAGGGAGTCGGCCTTGAGGCCGCTGTCTGCGGCCGTGCCGTCGGGTTTGAGGTTGAACTTGGACAGCGGAACCGTTACGGTTATCCACTTGTCAGCAGTATCGAAACTGCCGCCGTTGGACGGCCAGGGCTCCCATATTCCGCGCGGTACGGATGCATCGCCGTAATAGGAGTTGGTTGCAGTCCCGTTCGTAACTATGGCGTTGCTGGTGAACATGAGCTGCATGCCGGCGCACTTCCAGGGATTGGAAGACGGGACGAGCACCTCGAACTTCATCTGGAGTCCGCCCACGCCGTATTCCTCGATGTACTGAGCGAATTCGGGACGGGAAGAGAGTTCGCCGTTCACGGCGTCGCCGGGAGTGGGCCAATAGTTGAAGCAGTACTGGTCTTCTGCCCATGCGTCAGTGGCACCGGGGCCGAGGTCGGCACCTCCGAAGTAGAGGTATGCGCCGTCGATGGCCTCCCACGGATCGGAACCGGGCTCGTGGACCATACCGCCGCGCCAGCCCCAGCCGGAAGCGTGTCCGCCATGCGAACCGTCCCAGTCGAAGAGGATGTTGCGGCTGTCCTTGTACATGAACTTGCTGCGGCTGGTTCCGGACATGGTGGTCATGCTGACATATCCCGGAAGGGCTCCTTCAGGCACGTGGAACGATACCGAAGAGGAACCGTCGAAGGTCATGTCGCTATGCGGCACGTCGGCGCCCGGGAAGGAGATGGACACCGGAGAAGCGGGATCGTCGATGAAGAAATCGCCGTAGATGGTGACGAGTTCTCCCTCGGCCGCCCATTCGTTGCTCATGCTGGAAACTGCAGGAACGGGGGGAAGTACCACGAAGTCGTATGACAGGGTGTCGGCCTCGTTCTTGGTGACCATGTAGATCTTGTCGGTCTTGTTGCTCGGATAGTTCTTGGGTATGGACACGATAAGGGTGTGGTCGGTGATATAGCTGGTGTTCAGCGAAGCCTGCTGGTCGTTGAACCAGAGCTGGGTGATGGAACGGAGATTGTCGCCGAGAAGGCAGACGGTCTCGTTCATGTAGGCCTGGGTAATGTAGGTGTCGGTGCCTGCATACCTTACCGACTTGACGACGGGAACGCCGTCGGCTACCTCGTAAGCATCGGGATAGTCCAGTTTGTCGGTGTTGCATGCGGCAAGCGCCAGGGTGGCCAGTGCGAAGAATGCAATATGTTTGAATACTGGTTTCATGTCGCTTTCGGATTAAAAGTCATACGAATAAGTGGCACGTACGTCGATCTCCTCAGCCGGTGCGTTCGTGGCCATCTTGCCGTTGAACACGACGTCCATGGTCGGGAACGGGAGGGTGAAGCTGGAAGCGGTGACGTTCGGGTTGTCGTACAGGGTGTCATAGGTGACTGCGCTGGCATCCCAGGTACCGTCTTCGTAGTAAGCCTTGTAAACGGAGTCGAGACCGACCCAGGAAGAACGTTTCTGGGCCTTGAGCTCGGCGATGCAGGCGTCCATGTCGTAGTAGCTGCGGCGCACAAAGTCATACCAACGGTCGCCTTCGCAGGCAAGTTCCAGACGGCGTTCCTTCCAGATGTCCTGGAAGCTGACGCTCTGCAGGGGAGCGGCGCCTGCACGTTCGCGCACGAGGTTCACATACTTGAGCGCATCGGCGTTGTTGGTGTTCACCACTGCTTCGGCATAGATCAGATACACGTCCGAAAGCCTGAGCAGGTGGGTAGGCAGCTGATAAGCCATGTAGAGGGGAGAGAGGTTCAGGGCAAGCTCGTGGTCGTAGTTGTTTCCATAGAGATGCTTTACGCTGTTTGCTCCGGTGGGGCACTGCATGGCGCCGCCGGGGCCGCCCTTGCCGTAGTCGGCATCATAGATGAAGCGGAGGAAATCGAAGCCGCCCTTGTCCTGCCAGAAATAGCTGTAGGTGTCGCCTGCCATCATACCGGTGGCCTTGCGGCGGATGTCGCTGTTGTCACGGCTTTCCGGATTCTCAAGGGCGCTTGTGCCGAAGGCCTCCATGAGGTCCACGGTCGGGCCGGTCCAGCCGCCCCAGCAGTCGCCCTGGTCGCTGAAACCGACCATCGCGAGGTCGCTCTCGAAGGTGTTCTGCTGTGTCCACGGGTCGCGGCCGGCGCTCCACAGCCAGGATATGAGGTTTTCACCGGTCTGGTTGAAACCGACAAGGCGGAAAATGTCCTCATAGGAGGGAGTGAGCGTACGTCCGGAGTTGTCGATCACGTCCTTTGCATACTGCGCCGCCTTGGCGAGGTCGGAAGCGTCCAGGCTCCCGGAAAGGCCGGCTCTGGTGAGATAGACCTTGGCGAGAAGGGCTTCTGCCGAATAAAAATCGATCCTCTCGTAATCCTTCCAGCCCGAGGTGGTCTTGACATCGTACTTGTCGAAGAGTTCGATAGCCTTCTCGAGCGTCATGATGATGTACTCGTAGACATTCGCCCTGGTAACCTTGGGGATGGAGTTGTATCCGCCGTCGGCAATGAGGGCGGAGCCGTCATGCACTATCGGGACTTCGCCGAAGGTACGGACCATGAAGAAGTAGGCCATGGCCTTCCACGTGAGAGCCTCCGCGATGCTCTTGTAGCGTCCCCTGTCGGAGGGACCTTCCGCGTCGAGGATGTTCTTTATCACCGTATTGGCATGCCCGTTAACCGCCCACAGGGAGTAGGACATATTGATGAGGTCCTGGTCGGTTCCGTTGGTGGAGAAAGACATATACGGGCTGCCTCCCCAATAGTAGTTGCCCGACATCACTTCGCCGGTCTTGAAGAATCCGCGCTGGAAGTCGTACCAGGGGGAATTGTAAAGATAGTTCACACCCTGTTCACACTGCTCGTCGGTCTTGTAGAAGTTGTTGGTGTTGTAGTTGTCAACTGCCGGCCTGTCAAGGAAATCGGAGCAGGAAGACAGCAGCATCAGCGCCGGAAGAGCATATAATAAATTCTTGATTTTCATATTCTTCAGTGCTTTAGGATTAGAAAGTGAGGTTTACACCGAAAGAGCAGAGCAGCGGCGAGGGATAACGTCCGTTGTCCACACCGTATGCGAGACCGGAGGAGTCCTGCGTGGAAGCACCGACTTCGGGGTCGTAGCCCGTATACTTGGTGAAAGTATAGAGATTCTGGATATTGCAGTAAACCCTCAGGTTGTCGATCTTCACCTTGGAAAGGACGCTCTTGGGGAAGGTGTATCCAAGGGCTACGTTCTTGATGCGAAGGTAGGATCCGTCCTCGACGTAACGGTCGCTGACGCGGTCGTTGTCGTTCGGGTCGTTGAGGGTGGGACGCGGGGTCTTCGTGGAAGGATTGGACACCTTGACGTTGGCGATGTCATCGTACCAGTAGTCGCTGTAGACACCGTCGGCGGGGACGAGCTGGGCGCGGTCGGCCACGCTGTTGAGCTGATTGCCCCAGAGGGTGTTCATGTGGGTGAGCGACATGGCGTTGTAGTTGAGCACCTTGTTGCCGTAGGAACCGTTCAGGAAGATGTTCAGGTCGAAGTTCCTGTAACGGAAGGTGTTGTTCCAGCCGAAGGTGAACTTGGGAAGGGGCGAGCCTATGTCGGTCTGGTCGTTCTCGTCGATGATTCCGTCCGGAACGCCGTCCGGGCCGCTGATATCCTTGTATTTGAGGTCACCTACCCATACGGTGTTGTTCCTGTTGAACACGCCGTCGGTGGGGTACTTGGCTGCCCTGGGAGAGCTTTCGATGTCGGCCAGGTCGGTGTAGACACCCTCTACGACGTAGCCGTAGAAGTTGTAAAGGGACTTGCCCACCTCCGACATACAGACGATGTCGCTCCACTGTCCGTAACCGGGAAGGGTGGTGGCTTCAGCGCCCTTGATGCCGAGGAGCTTGTTGCGGTTGAACGAGATCTGGAAGTTGCTGTCCCAGCCAAAGTCCTTGAGCTCGATGGGATGGGTGTCGAGCGTGATTTCGAGGCCCTTGTTCTCGATGGAACCGTAGTTGCCCTTGGGGGCGGCGAGGGCCGATGAACCGTTGCCGTCCGTACCCATGTAGGAAGGAAGGTCGAGGCTCATGAGCATGTCGTCCGAAATCTTATAGTAAGCATCCACGGTGAGGTTGATCTTGCTCTCGAGGAAACTCAGGTCGAGACCTACGTTCCACTGATTCTGGCTTTCCCAGCGGATACCGGTGTTGGCGATGTTAGCGGGACGGAAGCCCGGGCCGAGGGCCGAGGGCATGCGGCTGATAGCGGAACCCCAGGCGTAGCCGCCGATGTTGGCGTTACCGGTCTGGCCCCAGCCGAGACGGAGCTTGCCCTGGTTGATGACGCCCTTGAGGGGCTCGAAGAACTTCTCGTTGGAGAACCTCCATGCGAGAGCCAGGGAGTGGAAACCTGCCCAGCGGTTATCCGGTCCGAAGTTGGAAGAACCGTCGTAACGGAAGGTATATGTGGCCAGGTAGCGGTCGTCGTAGTTATAAGTCTCACGGGTGAAGAAAGAGGCCATTGCAGCGGAGCCGAAGCCCGAAGAGATGCTGAATGAGGAGGCCTTTCCCAGAGCTACGTTGTGCACCTCGTCGGAAGAGAGGCTGTTGGATGAACCGCCGAGATAATTCCAGCTGCTCTCCCAAGCCTCCTGGCCGAGCATTGCGGTGAAGCTGTGCTTGCCGATGGCGTTGGTGTAGGTGAGATAATTCTTCAGCTGCCAGAAGAGGTTGGTGTTCTTCTGATAGCTCATGGTGTTGGTATCACGGGTCCAGCCGCCGAGGTCCACGAGGGGACGGTACCTGGTGGCGTCGGAAGTGCTGACGTCGAAGCCCACTTCGGTCCTCCAGGTGATGTGCTTGAAGGGAGTGATCTCGCCGTAGACGTTGCCGTTGAGTTTGAGACGGTCGAGGATGTTGTCCTCCATCATGGCCATGGCCACGGGGTTGGGCGAGGTGTAGCCTTCACGCACGGTGGACGAATAGTTGCCGTAGACATCGTAGATCGGGATGTCGGGGGGCGTGGTGAGGGAGTAACGGATAAGACCCGCCTCGGAGTCGGCGAGCTTGAGGTCGTCCCTTGTCTTGGCGAAGTTGAGGTTGTAACCGAGCTTGAACCAGTTCTTGAGCTGGGCGTCGAGGTTGGCGCGGAGGCTCAGACGGTTGAAGTTGGATCCGATGATGGTACCGTCCTGGTCCATCCATGATGCGGAAACATAGTACTGGACCTTTTCGGTACCGCCGTTGGCACTGATCTGGTGCTGCTGCTGGAATGCGGTACGGAAGATGGCATCCTGCCAGTTGGTACCCTTGCCGAGCAGCGAAGGCGTTGCGTAATAATCGTTTGCCGAGCCTTCTCCAAGGGAGATGAGGTCGTTGTAGTACTCGGCGAACTCGCGCAGGTTCATGATGTCGACGCGGGTCATCTGCCTTGCGGCTGCGACCATGCCGTCGTAGGTGAACTTGGCGTCGCCGGCCTTACCGTGCTTGGTGGTGATGAGCACGACACCGTTGGCACCCTGCGCACCGTAGATAGCGGTCGCCGAGGCGTCCTTGAGGATTTCCATGCTCACGATGTCGGCGGGGTTGATGGTCGAAAGCGGGGATATCGTGGAAACGGTACCGTTGCCGAGGGCGTCACCGAGACCGAAGCTGGCACCCGAGCTGCCGCCGCCCTGCATGATTACGCCGTCGATGACGTAGAGGGGTTCGGCGTTGGCATTGATCGTTGCCTGTCCGCGGACGCGGATACTGGACGAGGAACCGGGGGCTCCAGAGGTCTGTACCGCGGTAACACCTGCTGCACGTCCCTGCAGGGACTGGTCGAGGTTGGTGATGATGGAGCCCTTGAGGTCTTCTTCCCTCATCGAGACGGAAGCACCGGCAAGGTCGCTCTTTTTCATAGTACCATAACCGACTACCACGACCTCGTCGAGGAATTCGGAGTCCTCTTCGAAGGTCACGTTGATGACACTCCGTCCGTTAACCGGAATCTCCTGTGTCGCGTAACCGATAGAAGAGAAAACGAGGACGGCTCCGTCCCCGACTGTTATGGTATAATTGCCGTCGAGGTCGGTGATGGCACCGTTGGTGGTGCCTTTTTCCTGAACCCCCGCGGCGATGACTCCCTGACCTGTCTGGTCGATGACCTTACCGGTCACCGTCCTGGTCTGGGCCATCAGCGTCAACGCTCCTCCGAGGAAGAGCATCAACAAGCTAGCAAACAGCTTTTTTTTCATACTAATGGGTTAGAGGTTAATAATATTGGAATGTGAATGATAAAAGTGATATCAGAATCGTACGTATTTTTCGTAGAAGGCATTCTTCTGACGGCTCAGGTCGGGTTCCTGAAGGTGTATGCCGTGGCCGCTGAGAGGATAACCCTTCCACATCTTCTCGCTCCTGACCTGGTTGTAGCCGGCGAAATTGGTATGGGGCGGGCAGGTCTCGTCCTGAAGGCCGAAGAGCATGAAGACGGGACAGGTGATCTTGTCCGTGAAGTTCTTCACGTCGAAATAGGACAGGGTGCGGTAAAGGTCCTCGTCGGATATCCCTTCCTCCCTGGCCTGCGGCAGTACCTCGTTGCCGGGCCAGTCGGCTACCTTGAAGTAGTCCGGGAAATCGCTCATGAACGGCACCATGGGGGCTATGCAGCAGAAGGCGTCGGGTACGAGGGCGGCGGTGACGAAGGTGAACGCACCTCCCTGGCTGGCGCCTTCGGCAAATACATTGTCAAGGTCCGCCTTGGGCAGGGTGCGCACGAATTCCACGGCGCGCACGCAGTCCATGTAGGCGCCGCGGTAATGATAGAGATCCTTGTCGGAAAGGCCGGAACGTATCCAGTTCACGGGATCGCCGGGCTGTGCGCTGAGGCACTGGTAACGGGTCGATATGGTAAACTCGATGAGCTCCGGCGATGCCGACGGGTCGGGCCACCAGGGATTGCCGTTGTATCCGTTGTAGGTTACCTTCACCGGATACTTCCCCTCGGCCACCGGTTCGGTGAGGATGCCTTTGATATGAGCTCCGCCAAGGGATTCAAATTCAACAAGGTATGTCCTTCGGACGTCATTTGATTTCTCGGGCACAAGAGTGCGGCGGAAATTGGGACGCACCTTGGCGAGCTCGGCCTTGGCCTGCTCCCAGAAGGCGTCGAAATCGGGCTGTTTGTCCTGCGGGGAAGATATCTTCTCGGGGTCGCAGCCTATGTTGAAAGTCCTTTCCACCACGCCGTCTCCGATGCTGAGGGTGGCGATGTAGAATCCGGGTTCAAGTACCGGGTTGAACGAAAGCGTGTCCGTCCCCTTCCCCGGACGGGCGGTGAGCTCGTATTCGGCATAGGGTTCGTGCTTGTCGGTGGTGAGGGTGAGTTTGACGGGAGCCTTCTTGACCTTTCCCTGCTTTGCCTTCACGACAACGCGCAGCGGCTTGGGGTCGGCCGCGGTGTACATCCAATCATTCTCGACGAGCGGGTAAGCGAAGTATGCCGCATCCAAACGCGATACTGCATCTTTTATCACAGCTATCGTCGAGGTGTCGGAGAGGAATACCGAGTTCAGTCCCTGTGCTTCCTGGGCGGGATCGCCGAGGTAGTCGTCGCCTCTTTGCCACTGCTCGTGCGCGGGCTTTCCGTATCCGCCCCAGGCCCAGAAGTTCATGCCTGCAAGCCGTCCGCCCTGCTCATCCGATTCGATGACGCGCTTCGCGACTTCGCCGTAATAGCGGTCGCGTCCCCATGTCCCCCATTCAAGCTGCATCCCGTCGCGCGGGAATCCGAATTCCTCTAAAACCGCAGGCTTGCCGAGACGTCCGCAGAGTTCCAGGTGACGGTCGATGTACGCATTGGTGCTGTCCACCGCAGCTCCTAAGTGGTCGCTCGGGTTGGGAGCGGGAGCCCAGTTCCAGTTGTAGGGCCAGATATGCAGGGTCACATAATCGATGTCCGCGCTTGCATGGAGCCTTTCGCAGAGCCCGTAGCTGTTCTCGCAGCCCCAGGCTCCCTCGCTGCCGGTGGAAACCATGTGGTTGGGGTCGTCGGCCTTGATGCGGGCTGCTGCCTCGTGAACCCACTGCACGAAGGCGTCCTGGACGCCCGGGTCGGACGAGAAGCAGCGGGGCTCGTTGGCAATCTGCCAGCTGAATATGGTCGGGTCGTCCCGATAGGCCTTACCGGTGATGCTGTTGGTGCGGGTGACCATGTAATGCAGATGGTCGAAATAGAGTTCCTGTGCAGCCTTGTTGGTAGAGAACTGCGACATCTGCTGCATGAACGGCCAGTATCCTGAAATTGAGGGGATGAGTGCTTTTCCCGCGCCGGCCCATTCGAGGTACTGTCCGAAGCCTCCGGACCATTCCCAGGCGTTGTTGAGGAAGAGCACGGCCTTCATGTCGCGTTTCGCCATTTCGGCCAGGAGGTAATCCAGACCTGCAAGGAGGGTGTCGTTGTCAACACCGGGAGCCTTTACGAGGGTGGG
>ONSD01000049.1 GCA_900320385.1 uncultured Bacteroidales bacterium | reverse complement strand
CCGCTGTGCATAACACAGGATGCATGGCCCTGGCCCTGCTCAATGCCGAAGGCTTTACCGCCACCTGCGAAGGCGATGTCCCGGCCATGCTCACCATGGCGGTATCAAGCGCAGTGTGCGGCATTTCCGGCTTCCAGGCCAATCTGTCGAAGGCAGAAGGCGACAGCCTGCTTTTCGCCCACTGTACTGTGCCGCTGGGCATGGTACGGGGCTGGGTGTACGACACCCATTTCGAATCAGGATTCGGAGTGGCCGTGCACGGGGAGTTGCTCGAAGGTCCGGCCACCATCTTCAAGATCGCGCCCGACTTCAAGACTGCCCTCATAGCGGAGGCCGTACTGGACCACAACCAGTATGAAGGCATGCTGTGCCGTACCCAGATAGTGATGGATGCGCCCGGCCTCAAGGATTATTTCCTGTGCCAGCCTATCGGCAACCACCATGTCATAATCCCCGGTCGCCAGGCCAAGAAACTGTACAAGGCCCTGATATAGGGTTTATTCCTTTTCTTTCTTGCAGTGCCCCTCGCCGTGGCAGCACTCGTGGTCTCCGTCCTTCTCGTGGCAATGGCCCTTGCCGTGACAGCACTTGTGCTCTTCTCCGTCTTCTTCCGGTGGCAGATATTCGCCGTGCAGGCCGAACTGCAGCTCGTCTTTCGTAGCCTCGCGTACCGCAACCACCTCGCCGGTGAAGTGAAGGGTCTTTCCGGCCATGGGATGGTTGAAGTCCATCTTCACCGTGTCTTCGGCTATTTCAGCTATGGTTCCCTGCACTACATGCCCCTGTGAATTGAGCATCGGGATGATGCGACCGGTCTGGAGCAGGTCTTCGCGAAGTACGCCGTCCACTACGAAGGCGCTCTTGGGAAGGTCGATAACCCTTTCGGGCTCGTGCAGGCCGTAGCCTTCGGCTGGGGATAGGGTGAATTCGAAGCGGTCGCCGGGTTCCTTGTCCTCGACTTCTTCTTCGAAGCGGGGGAGGAGCATGTGATTGCCGTGTATGTATTCCAGGGGCTTCTCCTTGCCTGCCTTGTCGGCGATTTTCCCTTCTACTTCCAGCTCATAGGCAAGAGCTGCTACCATGTCTTTTGCGATTTTCATAATATATTCATTTTAAATGATTTATCCACTGAAGTCCACGTCTTTGAACGCGAGTGTGGGAACCAGTTTCACCATGCAGCGGCGTGCATCGTCGCCCGCTGCGAGCAATCCGGCCCACAGCGACTTGAAGTTCCCGGTTACCAAAACCTCGCTCACCGGATGCACCGGCTTTCCGTCCCGGAAGAAGAAGCCCTGGATGCCGTACGAAAAATCTCCCGTGGCGGGGTTTGAATTGCCGCCGTTGAATTCCGTAACCAGGATCCCGCTGCCGCATTGCCGCATTATCTCCTCTTTGCCCACAGGATTCCCGGTCCAGGGGTGCCAGGGCTGCAGGGTTGGCCGGATGGCATCTTCGAGAGTGGGCTCAAGTCCGGTCTTTGCGGCCATGTAGCTGTTGACGAAATAGTTCTTCACCACCCCGTTCTCTATGATCGGCCGGTCGGAGGTAGCCACACCTTCGGAGTCAAAGCAGCGGCTGCCTGCTTCGCCGGGTATTCTCGGGGTGTCCATGAGGTTCATCCCCTGGGGGAAAACCTGTTTACCGAGGCTGCCGCCCAGGAAAGAATTGCCTTGCTGGATGCTGTTGGCGTTGAGCGATGCGATTATAGGGGATATTACCTTGGAGGCGACATCCCGGTCTATCACCATATTGTATTTCCCGGATTCCAGAGGCTTGGGACCGATTTGCGCTACAGCCTGGCGCAGCGCGTTCGCGCCGCATTCCCCGGGATGGAAATCCTTCAGTAGGGGAGCGGCTTCCCACCAATTGCCGGTGTATTTGTCTCCCTTGTCATCCTCAATCGTCGCCTCGGTCCAGTATTCGAACGATGTCTCGTTGTGAAGGGCTTCAAGTCCCTCTGTGTCGACTAGATAGGCCCAATACTGGGAGTCGGAGTACTCACCTTCTTCTGAAATGAGTTTCCACCCTTCGCCTTCCCGGCTTCCGAGGGCGCAGGCAAGCGCGGTTTCCCTGCGCTTTTCTGCACTCATCCCGTCATATGCCGGATCGCGCAGGCCTAGTTCATCTCCGGTAAGTGCGTCTTTCACCTTCCTTTCGGGCGAAGGCAGCACCCGGCACGGGTCCGGAGCGAGCATCTTTACGGTTTCCACCGCCCCGGCGATGAAGTCCCGGAGAGAGGTGCGGGAGAGCTTGTTGGTGCTGAACGATCCGTACCTTCCGTCCGCGAAAATGCTTATGGTGATGGAACGGTCATAGCAGCCCGTTATCTTGTCCACTTCGCCGTTGAGGGTGGAAACCAGGTCCATCACGCTCTTGCTCAGCGTTACCCTTGCCTTCTGGGCTCCGGCATCGAGCGCCATCCTGAGGCACTCCTTCGCTATGGTCTTTTCTTCTGCAGTAAGCATGCTCTATTCTCCTCCCACGGTAAGTTTCTTTATCAGCACGCTGGGTATGCCGCAGCCTACGGGCACGCTCTGCTCCTTTCCGCAGGTCCAGCCGCTGTCGTCGATCTTGAGGTCGCCGGCCACCGCGGTGATGCCCGCCAGCGCTTCGGGGCCGTTGCCTATTATGTTGATGTCCTTCACGGGCATGGTGAGGCGGCCGTTCTCTATAAGCATGCCGCTCTTCACGTAGAAGGTGAAGTCGCCTTCGCCTATCTTCACCTGACCGTTGGAGAACTGGTCGACGAAGATACCCTTCTTCACTCCCGCTATGAGGTCTTCGACGCTGCCGTCGTTGCCGCTTTCCATGTAGGTGCAGCGCATACGGGGTATGGGATTGTAGCGGAACGATTCCCTGCGGCCATTGCCGGTGGGTGCTACCCCGAAGTATGCGGCACTGATCCTGTCGTGCAGGTAGGAACGCAGTATGCCGTCTTCCACCATGTAGGTCTTCTGCCCCGGAACGCCCTCGTCGTCGTAGCGGCACGATCCACGGTTGCCGGGAATGGTTCCGTCGTCGATGATGTTGATGCCCTTGGCTGCAACGCGCTTGCCCATCCTGCCTGAGAATATGCTTTGTCCCTTGCGGTTGAAATCGGCTTCGAAGGCATGGCCCATGGCTTCGTGCAGAAGGATTCCGGATGCTCCGGCCGCCATAACCACCGGCATCTGCCCTCCCTTGGGCCTGCTGGCTTCGAACAGGAGGTCGACGCCCTTGACGGCCATGTCGGCTATCCCTTCCATGGCTTCGGCGGTAACGGCCTCGGCGCCGGAACGGAAACTCCTTGACACCGACTGGGTTTCGGTGCGTCCGTCCTTTGTGAATATCACGGTGACGGCAAGTGTCCAGAGCGGCCTGGTGTCGAAGGTGAGTTCGTCCAGCGAATTGTACATCATGACTTCGCTGACGTTACCGTTGAGCATGGAGATAACCTTGAAGACGCGGCTGTCCTTTTTCCTGATGCGGCTCTCGAGCAGTTCCAGCATCGGAACGAAAGCGGCGGCCTTTGCGGTGCGCCAGTCCTCATCGATCCTGTAATACTCTCCGGCCGGCGGGAGGGGAGTGGGGGCGCCGGCTTTATGTGCCGCCGCGCCTGGGCAGGAGCCTATGGTGGCCGCTGCCTTCGCCGCCTTCAGGAGAGCCGGATACTCGGTGGTCTCGGCATAGGCGTAGCCTGTCTTTTCGCCTTTGAGCACCCTCACGCCGCAACCGAAATCGATATTGGAAACGGCGGCATTCACTGTGCCGTCGCGAAGGAGGAGTTCGGTGTAGGTGCTGTCTTCGAAGAAGAGGTCGCACCAGTCTCCTCCTCCCTTCATACCTTCAGCCACAAGGCTGCGGAGCTGCTGCTCGCTTACTCCGAAACGGTCCAGGTAGTACTGTCTGTCATTCATTGTCATTCTCCTCCTCCGGAGGGAAGGCTATCTGCAGGATCTTGTCGTATGTGTTCTGGTTCTTGATGGACGTCTCGTCCCGTCTGCCCTCCGCCACCACTGTGAAGGGACTTTGGGTATTGTCGGCCAGTATCCAGTGGTCGCAAATGGGGATATAAGTCTCGAAGAGGTACCTGAGCCCCATGAAATAACGCCTGCGCACCACGTTATCAGGTATGTTGTGGCCTCCGGCCGCTACGCGGTTGCGCACCCTGGTGATGGCCATCTCGGGCGAACTGAGCCAGAAATAAAGGAGGGTGATAGTATATCCGAGCTTCCTGGCGTCGTTGATGATTCCGACGAGTGAACGGGTGGCGAGGGTGGTCTCGATGCTGAAATCGGCTTTGCGCTCCATCAGGTAGCGTATCTTCATCAGCATATAGCGGCTCGCTACCACCGATGCCTTGCCTGGGTCGAAGGGCGAGAGGCCCTTTGCGAATTCGTCGGAATTAACAAACTGGGTGAGTTCCAGCATCTCGGGGAGCAGGGTGTATGAAGCAGTGGTCTTGCCGGAGCCGTTGCAGCCCGACAGGATGTAGAGTCTAGGCATGGTTAACTCCGTATCCGAAAAGCGCGAAATCGCCCTTTGCCGGGTCGCCAGGGAAGATTGTTTTGAAGAAATCGGTGATTTCCAGTGCAGTATCGATATTGCGGGTACGCCGCGACGTGATTCCGAGTTCGGTAGCCTGGCGGAAGACGTGTACGTCGAGCGGGATCACGAGGTCCTTTTTGTCGCTGTGCTTCCAGAGGCCCAGGTCCACCAGGCCGTCGTCGCGCACCATCCAGCGGCGGAGCATCCATATCTTTTTGTTGGGCGCCTTCTCGTCTGGCTTCTGCCCGTAGATGAGGGTGCGCATCCCCTCCGCCGGCAATTCTTCGAGACTGCGGCGTGCCCCGTCGGGCGCCGAGGAATAAAACTGCTTGAGCCTCCGGCAAATGTCGGCCACCTCGCTCCATTTCACGGTGCGGTGGGCGGAACTGTCGTCGTCGCGGTAGGAGCCTGCCATCACATAGTCGTACGGGCGCCACAGCATTTCGTCGAAGAGGCGGCTGCAGTCGCGTACTATCATGGCCCTGCGGCCCCATGCGAAGTGGGCGGAGAACACCGCGGCTATCTCGACGTCCTGAAGCGACGGCCGCCATTCCCCGCCCTCGAAGCCGAGGACGGGTTGAGTGGTGGTCATCATCTGCGCGAAGCGCCTGGGGAACGCTATCGGATCCTCCTCGAAATAGCGGGGGTTATTGTATCGTTCGGCCCAGCCGCGCAGTTTTTCTATGGTGCTTTCGTCCATCAGGGATCAGGATTCGGTAGCTGCTTCGATTTTCTTGAGCATCGCGAACATGATGGCTGCGGCAATGAGGCAGAGACCCATGAGCAGAGCCCAGTTGGCCCAAAGCGGAACCTTCTCCCAAAGGAGGCCGGGGATGCTGGAGAGGTAGTTGCCCACCGCGGTGGCGGCGAACCACAGACCCATCATGAGACCCTTCACCTTGGGCGGGGCCACCTTCGATACGAAGGAGATTCCCATTGGGCTGAGCAGCAGCTCGGCGAAGGTGAGGGTGAGGTATGTGCCCATGAGCCACTGGGGGACGACCGGATCGGGGGAAACCGTGCCCTGGATCGATGCCGGCGAAGGCTGGCCCTGGGAAGCGAGGATCATTATCAGGTAACCGGCTGCGGCCACGAGCATACCGAGGGCTATCTTGCGCGGGGCGCTGGGTTCCTTGCCGTTGGGGTGTTTGGCGTCCTTCTTCGAGGCGAGTGCGCTGAAGATAGCCATCGAAACCGGGGTGAGGGCTACTACGAAGAAAGGATTGAACTGTTGGAAGAGCTGCGGCTGGATGCTGAGCGGGGTGGGCAGGGACTTGAAGATGGCGAATGCCCCGCCCCAGAGTGCGAGTGTTGCGAAACCGCTGAGGAACTTGCCCTTGAAGGTTTCGCTCTGGAAGGTGGAGAAGAGCGTGTAGACGCTCACGGCGATGAGGGCGAGAGCCCATATGTTGAAGCCTATGCGGCTCCAGCCGGTGGCGAAGCTCTGGGTGTAGTCGCGGGCGAACCAGGTGAGCGACTGTCCGTTCTGGTGGAATGCCATCCAGAAGAAGATGACCACCGCGAATACGAGGATGAGGGCGGTGATGCGGTCTTTCTCCTGCTTGGGAGTGAGTTCTACGTAGTTGGTGTCGCCGGTCGCCTTCGCCTGCTTGGCGTTGACGTCGGCGTGCTTGAACCATTTGCGGAAGCCGAAGTATATGGCCATGGACACGATGAGCGAGACGCAGGCTACCGCGAAGCCCATGTTGTATGACGAGGAGAGATGGTCGATATAGTACTGGCTGAACGAGCCCAGGTCGGACACGTCCGCAGGCAGGGCGGGCATCTGTCCCATGAAGCCCTGGAGCTTTTCGGTGTTCTCAGGTGTGATGGTGCCGCCGAGGAACTGATGCGCCAGAGCGGGAACGTCCGCCTTGTAGATGAGGCCCGCTTTGGAGAGGAAGCGGTTGGTGATGGCGGTTGCGGCCGACGGAGCGAACATGGCGCCGATATTGATTGCCATGTAGAAGAGACTGAACGCGGAGTCGCGCTTGGCTGAGTATTTCGGGTCGTCATAGAGGTTGCCCACCATTACCTGCAGGTTCCCCTTGAACAGGCCCGTACCTACGCTGATGAGGACCAGAGCCCCAATCATGAGCGCGATTCCGAAGGCGTTTGCCGCCGTAGGAACCGACAGGAAAACATAGCCCGCGAACATGATGACGATACCGGTGACGACGCACTTGCCGTAGCCGATCTTGTCCGCCAGCATGCCTCCGAATACGGGCATGAAATATACCAATGCCAGGAAGATGGCGTAAATGGTGCTCGCGGTCGCTCCTCCGAAGCCGAACTTCGCCTGCAGGAACAGCATGAAGATGGCGAGCATCGTGTAGTAGCCGAAGCGCTCGCCGGTATTGGCCAGCGCGAGGGCGTAGAGACCTTTAGGTTGTCCTTTGAACATATTTTAAAATAATTGGATGTTTCTCTCAGTCCATTTACAAATATAATAATAATTGCCGGAAAACCCCGATTATTTTGTTATATTTGTAGATGTACAACACATGAAAGAGACTAGTACGGGTACAAGGATATTCTTGGCGCTGTTCCGTCCGATACAGCGTCTCCCGCTGGGCTTCCACTACTTCTGGGGCTCCGTTTTCAGTTTTGTGGCGGAGAGGGTCCTGCACTACAGGAGGGACGTGGTGATAGCCAATCTGGCACGCTCCTTCCCCTCCAAAAGATACGGGGAGATAAGGGCTCTCGCACACGCTTTCTACGTACATCTGGGAGAGATATTCGCCGAAGCCATGTGGTTCGGCGGCAACTACAATAGGCCGGACCGCTGCAGGAAGCAGGGTATCTGCCGTATAGTCAACACGGTGGAACTCCAGGAAGCGCTCGGGCGTTCCGGCAACGTGATGGTGCTGGATTCCCACTTCGGGAACTGGGAGCTTACGGGAGGCTTCTTCCAGTTCATTTATGACATCCCGGAAGGCGGCCTCAGGATAGGGGAGGACAATATAATAGTCGTCTACAAAAGACTGAGGAGCCGTTTCTGGGACGGGTTTATGAGGGAGAACCGCTGTGCCGCACTTCCCCATGGTTTCCAGGGATATACCGAGAGCATGAACATACTGCGCTATGCTTTCGGGCACAGGGACGAAAAGAAGATATACGTCTTCCCGACCGACCAGTACCCGTACGCCGGGACAAACAGCTGTGACGTACCTTCGTTCATGAACCAGCCTACCAAGGCGATGGTGGGAGGCGCGGCCCTGGCCCGCAAATTCGGAATGCCGGTCTATTACATGAGCATGGACAGGATCGCCAGGGGGAAGTATGAGGTCACCTTCAAGAAGGTATGCGACGATGCTTCTGCCTTTACGCCCGGACAGATTATGGAAAAATACTATGCGCTGCTTCAGGAGGACGTGGTCCGCAACCCGGCCAATTACCTCTGGAGCCACCGCAGATGGAAATGTTTATAAGACGATGAAAAAGACCCTATTGCTATTGACGGCGCTTCTCGCCGGCGTCGGAGCCGCCGCCCAGACGGTAACCTATGCTCTTCCGCGCACCGCTATCGAGTTCGAGGTGGAGGCCAGCCAGGAAGTGTTCCATGCCGGCCCGTACGCCAGGTATGCCGCAAAGTACCTCGGAGTGGAAGCCCGTACGCAGGATGCTACCGGCTACACTATCACGGCTATCAGGCTCCGCCCGACGGTAGAGGCCGACCAAAGCGTTCGCTACAGCGTCTCGCTCGGAGGCAGTGCCGAGAACGCCCTTCTTCAGCTCACCTCCCAGGGGCTGGTGGCCGGCCAGGAAGGCTCCTTCAGCCATGAAGCCGGCTGGAAGTTCCCTCTGGCCGCGGTATCCGACTTCGCGATGCGCGGAGTCCCCGCCAACCTTACTACCGGAACCGGGGTGCTGCATGCCGGAGCTGGCATAGTCGAACAGGACATGCTCGTAGAGAAGACACCCGAGCAGAAGGCTTCCGAAGTGGCCGAACTCATCTTCGAGATACGCCGTAACAAGTACAAGATCCTGGTCGGCGACACCGACGCCACTTACAGCGGTGAGGCCATGAAGGCGACCATTGACGAACTCAACCGCCTGGAACAGGATTATATCTCCCTGTTCATGGGTTATTCGCAATACAACACCCAGAAGGCATCCTTCGAGGTGGTGCCCGAAATAGGCAACAAGAACCAGGTATATGTGGCTTTCCGCATCTCCGACCAGGAAGGCCTAGTCCCTTCCGACAACATGATGGGTAAACCTATCTATCTGGAACTCAAGCCTGAAAAGGTAGACATGCCCTCCGACGCCAAAGAGAGCAACGGCTTGCGTTACCGTATCCCCGCCGTCTGCGCCGCCCGTCTTCACGACGGAGTGAACACTCTCCTTCAGACGAGGATCCCTGTCTACCAGCTCGGAATAATCACGACTTATCCTATCAAAAAATAGCACTATGACAATCAAAGATCTCAAACCAGCGAACGTCTGGAACAACTTTTATCTGCTTACCCGCCAGCCGCGTCCCTCAAAGCACGAAGAGAAGGTCCGCGCCTTCCTCCTCGAGTGGGCGGCAGAACATGGAGTGGAAGCCTGTGCCGACGATACCGGTAACGTTATAATGCGCGCTCCCGCCACGCCCGGATATGAGAACCGCCGCGGAGTCATCTTCCAGGCCCATATGGACATGGTACCCCAGAAGACTGCCGACACCGTGCACGATTTCGAGAAGGATCCCATCGAGACCGAAGTGGTGGGCGAATGGCTCGGCGCCAAAGGTACGACCCTCGGTGCCGACGACGGCATCGGCGTGGCTCTCATCATGTCAATACTCGAGGACAAAACCCTGGAGCACGGTCCTATAGAGGCCCTGATCACCTATGACGAAGAGACCGGTATGACCGGTGCCGACTGCCTCAAGCCGGGCCTGTTCAAGGGTGATATCCTCTTGAATCTCGACTCCGAAGAAGAAGGCGAACTCTGCATTGGCTGCGCAGGCGGCCTCGACGGTACCGCCGACTTCCCCTTCCGCAAGTATCCCACCCCTGCCGGCCAGACTGCATGGCACTTCGAGGTGAAAGGCTTGCAGGGAGGCCATTCCGGCATGGACATCGTCCTCTACAGGGCCAACGCCGTCAAGATTCTCGGCCGCGTGCTGCTGCCTCTGCTCGAGAATTACGGAGCCCGCGTGGCTTACATGAAGGGAGGCAGCCTCCGGAATGCCATCCCGTTCGAATCCGAAGCCGACATCCTTATTCCCGCCGATCTCGCTCCCGAGGCCGAAAAGCTGGTCAAGGGGATTTGCGACGATATCTTTGCTGAGTACCGCGATACCGACCCGGGCATGGTGTTCAGCTATACCCGCAAGGCCGTTGTGCCGCAATACTGCATCCCCCGCGGAGTTACACTGAGGGCCGTCAAGTCCATATTGGGCTGCCCCGCAGGCCTGATGCGTACCAGCAGCGCTTTCCCCGGTCTCGCCGAGACTTCCACCAACCTCGCCATCGTCCGCACCGAACGCGGCCACATCATCATCCACTCGCTCATGCGCAGCTCGGTCAACACCGCCAAGGCGGCCCTTGCCGATGAGATGCGCTGCGTATTCGAACTCGCCGGTGCCAAGTTCACTACCAGCGGCGGCTACAGCGGCTGGACCCCCAGGCCCGACACTCCTATCTATACCGTGATCTGCGACGTCTGGAAACAGATATCAGGTCAGGAGATGCATGTAGGAGCAACCCACGGAGGACTTGAGTGCGCCCTTCTAGGAGCCAAGTATCCGAACTGGGAAATGGCCTCGATAGGCCCCACCATCGTGCATCCGCATTCTCCGGACGAGAGGGTTAAGATTTCCACCATAGGAAACGCATGGGAGTTCCTCAAGGCTCTCCTGAAGGCGATTCCCGCATAGCGGAAACGTTTTAAGAAGAATGGACCCCAGCCCGCTTACTGCCGGTTGGGGTCTATTCCTTTATGCCAGAAACGATAGGTGATGTCTTCGGCGGAATCTATGCCTCCGCCCCTTTTCAGCCGGAAGAGCCTCTGGTTGGTGGTACGCTCGTTCAGAGGTCCGTAAGCCCGTTTGTACGGACCTGTCTTCACGTAGTCGAAGTGGTCCCATACCCTTTCGTCGACATGCTTCAGGCCGGAGTACAAGGCCACTTCGAGGGATGGGTACTTTTCGTTCAGATGGTCTGCGAGCGCGAGGAGGGCGTCCATGTCGTTGCCCTCGCCCAGGAAGAGGAAACAATTCACCCCGAAATTGTCATCTATCAGGAAATCAATCACTTCCGGTGTCAGCTCCTCGCCGATGTCGGCTCTCAGGAAAGGTGAATGGCACCCTTCACAATTACCCTGGCAGTTGCTTATGTCGACTGCCAGGGTAAGTCTGTCTGGTATTTCCTCGAGGACGACCGAAGTCATCCGGGGTACGTATTTTATCACTATGCCTCCAGTTTGGCATCCTTTGGTTCGTCGATGTAGAAGCGGTGGTATGCTTCTTCCTGACGGATCTCGGCGAACGAGGATATGCGCTTGAGATAGCCGATGACGCGGGTGAGGTAGTCGAGGTTGCGGCTTCCGCACTTGGGGCATACGGTAAGGGTGTCCTTGCTGATGTATCCGCAGTCGTTGCAGACAGTGTTGCGGCAGTTGAAGGTGAAGTAGTTGGTGCCGTAGTGCGCAGCCACGTTGAGGAGCTGGCGGTATTGTTCCTTGGTAAGATGCTCGGCGATGTTCATGTGCAGGGCGCTGCCTCCGTCGAGGTACTTGACATAGTCGTCGCCGTGGAGCTTGAACTTGTCGATCATGCTGAGCGATTCGTCCTCGGGATTGTAGAAATAGCTGGAATAGAGGACGTGCTTCGGTGAAACATAGTATCCGTCCTTCCTGTCCCAGTTGTAGTTCTTTCCGGCAAGGTTCTCGGCCGGTACGAACTCGGTGTTGAACATGCAGTCCTTGGTCTTGTCCTTGCGGTTGCAGATGTTGATGGTCTCGAGAAGCATGTTCACGAACTCGTTGTATGCCGGGTTCGGGGATATCTTGAGCCCGAGGAATTCGGCCGCCTCGGTCATGCCGTTAACACCCACGGTGAGGTACTGCCTCTTCATGTCGATGTAGCCGGCACGGTAGACGTCGAGCATGTCGGCCTTGAGGAAGTCCTTGATGATTTCGTTGAAAGCGGTCTGGTACTTGTGCACGCGTTCGGTTTCGAGCGTCACGGCTTCACGGATATACCGATAGAGCTCTTCCTTGTCGTAGATGTTGGGGTCGAGGGCGACTCCCGCCTTCATGTTCACGCCCATCTTCTCGGCGAAGTATTTGCGGGCAGCGTCCTGGATGAGGCGGTTGAGGTTGATGGTCATCACCGACTTCGAACCGGTGGACACCGATGCGGTGCCCATGGAGTACTGGTGTGTGTTGTGGTTGTGCTCTCCGTCGCTGGAATCGAGGTCCTTGAGTGAATTGCGCAGGCGGCAGCAGCTGGAAAGGCTGTCGGGGCTGTTGGAGATATAGCAGAAGAAGCTGTGCCCCTTGCTCCACATCTCGGCGGTAAAGTCGGCGTAGTCCTTGTCGGCATAGTCGTCGCCACCGTCTGTGAGGAGGGCCATGGTCTCGACCGGGAAGGTGAGGATATAGTGGTTGCGCTCTTCATTGAACCAGCGCATGAAGTGCTTCTGCAGCCAGGAGAGCGTTTCCCACTTTGGGGCGGAGCCGTCCGGGAAGCGGAAGTCACCGAATACACCTTCGAAGTAGAACTTGTCGAAATAGCCTATGTTCCAGAATACGGTCTGGTAACCGCGGTTTCCGGCGGGCATGTTCATCGAATGGACTACCTGCTGGAAGCAGTTGTCGATGACCTTCGTGAGAGTCCTCGCTTTGCGGTTGTTCTCCACGACTTCGTCGAGACGGTCGATGTAATTGTCACCGTAGTCCTTGCGGATGAAGTAGTCCATGTACATGAGGAATTCGGGAGTGGCTACCGCACCCATGAACTGGCTGGACACGCTGTAGACGAGGTTGATGAACTCCCCGCAGAAGCTCTTGAGGTCGGTGGGGGCCACCGACACGCCGCCGAGAGCCTGCAGCCCGCTTTCTAGGAAGGGGTACATGGTTATGGCTACGCAGTAGGGATAACCCGGGGTGCCGCTCTCGTCATGCTTGTAGAGCACATGGGACTCCAGGTCCTTGATGTACTGTGCGGCAAGTTCGTGTCCGTAGATGGATTTGATCTTGTCCTGCATGATGTAGCGGTTCTGCTTTATGTTGTTCTCTTTGTAGAGTTCCTGGCCCAGGGTCACGATGTTCTTGCGCGTGACGTTGGCGTTCGCGTCGAACTTTGAACCGGTGGCGGCATTGGATGCCTTGATGTAATCGCGGATGAAGTCGCGCTTCTTGCGTATATCCTTGCCGGAATCGAACTTCTCGATGTATTCGAGGGCAGCCTTCTTGTTTATGGACATCAGGGAATCGACTACCTGGCGGCGGATTTCCTGGCTGGTCATTCCGTTGTATATGTAGAGGTTGTCGGTGATGGATACCACCACTTCTTCGGGGCACTTCTGCCCGGTAGCCTCATATGTTTGGCGGATTCCTCTTCTCAACTTCTCGAGATCGAACTCTTCGACGCTTCCGTTGGTTTTTCTAACGTCCATAAAATCAGCAGGTTATAAGGTTTACGTATAGTGCTTTTCGCGGGACGGAGTCAAAAAATTCCGGACTGCAGAGTACAATCCGTTGCCGTTTCCGTCCCTTCTTTCCGTAACAAAGGTACGGAAAGGCGTATTATTTTTCTCCATAAAAAATAAAAAGTTATCAACATACTGCTAACAATATTGTTCATCGTTCTGGCGTCCTGCCTTTTTTATTATATTTGTGTATATGAAAAAGATATTACTTGCCATTGCGGCGTTCCTGATGCTCAGTGCAGGCTTGGGAGCGCAGGAAGTCCTTTGCACCCGTAATACCGGAATCGTGCTGGATGCGACTCCCGGGCGTGTCCCGAAAATTGACTATTATGGTGTGAGGCCGGAAGAAGCCGATCTGGCGTCCCTCCGTTCCCCTTGGTCGAACTCCGCTGAGGCTTATCCTACCCACAACGCTTCTTCCGAGAATCTGGAAGCTCTGGCTGTACGGATGCCGGACGGCAACCTTTCGGCTGACCTGCGGGTGGTTTCCGTGCACAGGGAGGGTTGGGACGGAGGAGAGATACTCACCATCTCCTGCCGGGATCCCAAGTATCCGCTGGAGGTCGACATAAAGTACAAGAGTTACTACGGGCAGGATGTGATCGGGACCTGGACCGAGATCCGATGGAACGGGACCAGGAAATCCAAGGTAGTGCTCACCCGCTTCGATTCGGGCTGCCTGCCCATACGCAGGGGCGATGTGTGGGTGAGCAGTTTCGGGGGCAGTTGGGCAGGGGAGATGTCCCTTTTCTGCCAGCCTCTCGGGCCGGGGGTAAGGACTGTCTTCAACAAGGACGGTATACGCAACTCGCAGACCTCGCATGCTGAGGTCATGATATCTCTCGACGGTAAGCCTCAGGAACTTTCCGGGCGCGTCATAGGCGCAGCCCTCTGCTATCCGGGCAATTTCGAGCTCCGCTTCGAAACCGGAGACTCCCGTTACGAGAGCGTGCACCGCTTCTATGCCGGCATCGATCCTTCCAATTCCAATTATTCGCTTGCTGCCGGTGAGACCTTCGTTACCCCGGAACTCGTGTACAGCTGGTCGGACGAGGGCCTGAGCGGGGTAAGCCGCAATTTCCACAGCTGGGGACGCAAGTACAGGCTCGCCCACGGCGGAAAGGTGAACGATATCCTGCTGAACAGCTGGGAAGGCGTGTACTTCGACATCAACGAAGAAGGCATGCACCGGATGATGAAGGACATCGCCGATATGGGCGGGGAACTCTTCGTGATGGATGACGGCTGGTTCGGCGGCAAGTATCCCCGCAAGGACGACCACAGCTCGCTGGGAGACTGGGTGGTGGACAGGAACAAGCTGCCCGGCGGCGTCGGGGGCCTGGTGGAAGAAGCCCGCAGGGACGGTATCAAGTTCGGCATATGGATAGAGCCTGAGATGGCCAATACCAAAAGCGAACTGTACGAGGCTCATCCCGACTGGATCATCAACGCCCCCGGGCGTGATATAGTGCAGGGCAGGGGCGGCACACAGGTGGTGCTGGACCTCAGCAATCCGGCGGTGCAGGATTATGTATTCGGGGTGTTCGACGGGATAATGACCGCTAATCCCGACATCGCCTACATCAAGTGGGACGCTAACATGAGCGTGCCGTCTCAGGGTTCGCAATACCTTGGGAACCAGGAGCATCTGTACATAGAATATCATCGCGGGCTGGCGAAGGTGCTCGACCGCATCCGCGCGAAATACCCGGATGTCGCGATTCAGGCCTGCGCCAGCGGAGGCGGGCGCGTGAACTGGGGTATCCTTCCCTGGTTCGACGAGTTCTGGACCTCGGACAATACCGACGCCCTCCAGAGGGTTTACATACAATGGGGAACGTCCTACTTCTTCCCGGCCGAGGCCATGGCCGCCCACATAGGGGCATCTCCCAACCATACCACGGGCAGGGAGATCCCTCTCAAGTTCCGCATCGACGTGGCCATGAGCGCCAGGCTGGGCATGGAACTCCAGCCTTCCGCCATGACACAGGAAGAGAGGGACAAGTGCCGGAAAGCCATAGGCGAATACAAGGAAATCCGCGACATAGTCCAGCTGGGAGACCTTTACAGGATTGTATCTCCTTATGACGGGAAAGGCCTTGCCACGATGCTTTATGCCTCTCCCACCAAAGACAGGGCGGTCTATTTCTGGTACAGGACGGAGTACTTCCATGCGAATACCGTCCCGGCGGCTCGCATGGCAGGGCTCGATCCCTCCAGGAATTACCGTGTACGTGAATTGGACAGAGAAGGGCGTCCCCTGTCCTTCGAAGGCAAGCTGTTCAGCGGGCGCTTCCTGATGGAGAACGGACTCGACATTCCGTCGGCCAATACCGCTCCCGGTCCGCACCGCGACTTCGCATCCCACGTGCTCTACCTTCAGGCCGAGTAAGGCGCAAAGGCCTGGCAGGAAAAGAAAAAGCGGCTCGCAGTACGAGTCGCTTTTCCTATATGTATGTAAGGATTATTCGGCTGCGGGAGCCTCTTCTTCCTTAACGACCTCCACCTTGATGGGGGCGACGACTTTCTTGTACACCTTCACGGTGCCTTCGAATTCGCCTGCTTCCTTGATTTCGGGGAGGGTGATGTCCTTCTTGTCCACTTCCAGACCGGCGGCAGCGAGAGCCTCTGCTACCATGGCGGCGTTGACAGCGCCATAGAGCTTGCCGCTTTCGGCAGCCTTGGCGACGATCTTGATGGGGCTGGCGGAGAGCTTGGCAGCTACGGCCTCAGCATCACCGACGAGCTTGGCTTCCCTGTGTGCGCGCTGGCGGATGGTCTCCTCGTGCTGCTTGAGGGCGGACTTGGTACCGGAAACCGCAAATCCCTGGGGAATCAGATAATTGAGAGCATATCCGCTCTTTACTTCTACCACATCACCGGCATCGCCGAGATTGGCAACTTCTTTCTTGAGTATGATCTTCATGGCTCAGGCTTATTTGAGGAGGTCGGTAACATAGGGGAGAAGGGCGAGGGAGCGGGCACGCTTGACGGCCTGCGACACCTTGCGCTGGAACTTGAGGGAAGTACCGGTAATGCGGCGGGGGAGAATCTTGCCCTGCTCATTGAGGAACTTCTTGAGGAATTCCGGATCCTTGTAATCGACATACTTGATACCGGCCTTCTTGAAGCGGCAGTATTTCTTCTTGTGAACCTCTACGGTCGGAGGGTTCAGATAACGGATGCTGTTATTCTCGGGTGTTGCCATGGTTTAGTCCTCCTTGTTTTCTTCTACTTCTTCTTCGATTTCGGCGTCAACCTTGCTTTCGGCTGCGGGAGCCTCGGCTGCGGGAGCGTTCTTCTTGGCAGCGCGTACCTCGCGGCGATGTTCGGCATAAGCGACAGCGTCCTTGTCGAGGGCCACGGTGAGGAAGCGGATGATGCGCTCGTCACGCTTGTACTGGATTTCGAGGGTGTTTACAAAGTCGGGATTGGCTTTGAATTCGATCAGGTAATAGAAACCCGAAGTTTTGTGCTGGATGGGATACGCAAGCTGCTTGAGCCCCCAATCCTCTTCGTACACGATTTCGCCACCGTTGTCGGTGATGAGCTTGGTGTACTTGGCAACCGCTTCCTTCATCTGTGCGTCAGACAAAACGGGAGTTGCAATGAAAACGGTCTCGTACTGTTTTAACATTTTGATTGATAGTTAGTTATAAAAATCAGCCCCTTGGGACTTTCCCAAAGGGCTGCAAATATAGTCTATTTTTCTTTATTTTCCAAGTGTTCCGGATTGTCTCCCTTAGCATTTTTGTATTTGAACCGCCGGATTTTCTGGGTCGCGGTCTTCTCGAAAGGCTCCTTCATGGCCTTTACCTCCGAGATGCTGCTGTTCTTGCCAACCAGTGAATTCACCTTCCTCTGCAGCTCTTCGAGCGTCTTGTAGAACTGCTCTTCGCCTTTGAAATCCCAGCTGAGCGCATTCTCGGCGAAATTCACAAGCGCCACCAGCTTGCCGTCCTGCTCCACGACCAGCGACTCGTTGACGTTATCCATGGCGTTGATGACCTGCTCTATCTCTTCGGGATAGATGTTTTCGCCGGACGGGCCGAGTATGGTGTTGTTCAGGCGGCCTTTGATGTAATAGTTGTCGTATTTGTCCTTTACGGCTATGTCGTTGGTATGGAACCAGCCTTCGTCGTCTATCACCTTGAGCGTACGCTCCGGATCCTTGTAGTAACCGAGCATCACGTTGTCGCCGCGGCAGACTATCTCGCCCTCGCCGGTAGCGGGGTCGACGTTGTCAAGCCGGACTTCCACCTTGTAGGAAGCTATGCCTATGGAGCCTACAACCGTGCGGCCGACCATGGCGTTGCATACCAGGGGGGCGCATTCGGTGAGGCCGTAGCCAACCGCGTAAGGGAAACGGCATTTGAGCAGGAAAGCTTCCACCTCCGGGTCGAGCTTGCTGCCTCCGATGCCGAAAAAGCGCAGCTTTCCGCCGAAACTCTTCTTGAGCCTGTGGCCGACGAGCCAGTAGAACAGCGCGGGGAAGCGCTTCTTCATTCCGGTCAGCAGCCGGCTCTTCTGGACCGTGGGAGCTATGCTCTTGCGGTAGACCTTTTCGATTATGAGGGGGACGGCGCACATGATGGTGGGCCGCACTTCCTTCATGGTCTGCATGAGTATGCTCGGGGTAGGTGCCTTGTGGATGTAAGTCACGCATGCCCCGGCATAGAAGGGATACAGGCAGTCGATGGCCATTTCATACGTATGGGCCATGGGAAGTATGCTCAGCCAGCGGTCTTTGTGGTTGCAGCGCTGGGCTTTGTGCGAGGCCATTATGTTGTGGCACAGGTTGCGGTGGCTCAGCATCACTCCCTTGGCGTTGCCTGTAGTGCCGGAAGTGTAGATGATGGCTGCAAGCTCGTCGGCAGAGGGAGCCTTGACCCAACCGTCGCACTGGAACGCATCTTCTTCCTTCTTGATAATCTTCAGCGTTTCGATGTCGATGACCAGGGTCAGGCGGTCGGTAATTTCCTTGCTGAGCTTGGGCAGCAGGCGCTGGGATACGTAGATAACCTTGGTCTCCGAATGGGTGAGAATATTGGTGATCTCGTTTTCGGAAGAATCGGGGAGGATGGGAATCGCGACACGGCCGAAGGCGGTGGCGGTGAAGAAAGCCACGGTCCAGTTGGGCATGTTCTGCGAAAGGATGGCCACGCGGTCACCCGCTTTGATGCCGAAGCGAGAAAGCCGGTACGACTGGCGGTCGCAGGTGTCGCGGAAACTGCTGTAGGTATATGCCTGGCTTCCGTCGTCGTAGTGGCTGGCGGTCCGGTTGCCATATCGCATAGTGGAATTCTCGAAAAGCTCCCTCAGCGTCTGTGGATACTGGTCCTTGTATGCTCTCAGAAGCCTTTTTGGGTTCCAGCGGGTGAAGAAATTCCGTATCCTGTATGGGTGTTTGTGCTTTCTCATCGCGATGGCTCCATATTCGAGAGATTGTATTTCCCGGGGTGGCGTCCTTCGAGGCCGAGTCCTTTGTAATATTCGTACAGCCTTTTCATGTCGGCGGATGCGTCGTCGGTAAGGGGGAACTTCTCGCCTATCCCAACGTGCTTCGTCTTCCAGTCGAAGTATCCGGCATAGACCGGAACCCCGGATTCCCGTGCAATCACATGGAAGCCCGCCTTCCAGCGGTTGACCCTTTTCCGGGTACCTTCGGGAGCTATCGCCAGCTTGAAGACTTCGTCCTTGTCCATCTCGGCGATGAGGCTGCGGACCAGCGTACCTGCGTTCGAACGGTCGACCGGGATGCAGCCGCAAGCCCTGAGGATAGGCCCCAGCGGCCAGAAGAACAGTTCCTTCTTGATCATTACGTGGGCGACTTCGCCGAACTGGGTATAATACAGATAGGAAACTATGAAGTCGGCCATCGAGGTGTGCGGGACGCCCAACACTATGGCTTTGGGTTCGGGGATGGGGCCGCCGTCGCCGGTCCAACCCAGGCGACGCAGCATCCAGCCGCAGAAGCGTGACCAGCGTTTGCCGTAGTGGGTCTTGTTCTTTTTCATATGTTTATGTCTTCCAGCTCTTCTTCGCTGCGTAGGTTCTGCCGTATGAAATTCTGCCTTTCGGCGGTGTTGTCGCCCATGTAGAACTCCATGATTTCTGCAGCGGATTCTTCTTCGGCCAGGGAAACCGGATCGAGCCTCATATCTTCGCCTATGAAGTCGGCGAATTCGTCCGAAGATATCTCTCCGAGGCCTTTGAAGCGGGTGATTTCGGTCTTGCCGCTGTGCAGTTCGCGTATGGCCTTCTGCTTCTCTTCATCGGTGTAGCAGTAACGGTTCTCCTTTTTGTCGCGGACGCGGAAGAGGGGAGTCTGCAGTATGTAAACGTGCCCGCGGCGTATGAGGTCGGGGTAGTATTTCATGAGGAAGGTGAGCACCAGCATGCGGATATGCATGCCGTCGTCGTCGGCATCGGTCGCCACTATGATGTTGTTGTAGCGGAGATTGGAGATGTCGTCCTCGACCCCGAGGGCGGATATGAGCAAGTTGAGTTCTTCGTTCTCGGCAACCTTCTTGCGGCTTTCCTTGAAGGAGTTGATGGGTTTGCCCCGGAGGCTGAACACAGCCTGGTAGTTGGCGTTGCGCGCCTTGGTGATGGTTCCGCTCGCGGAATCGCCCTCGGTTATGAAGATGCTGCTGCGCTCTATGTCGTCCTGTGTCTTTTCGGTCACCTTGTCCCCCCAGTGGAAGCGGCAGTCGCGGAGTTTGCGGTTGTATACGTTCGCGCGTTTGTTGCGTTCTCGGGTCTTTTTCTGTATGCCTGAAATCTCTTCACGCTCCTGCTGCGAGGCCTTTATCTTCTCTTCGATCACAGGGACGATGTCCATGTGGATACGGAGGTAGTTGTCCAGGTTCTTGGCTACGAAGTCGTTGACATAGCTGCGTATGGTGGGGCCGGTATCGAGTTTGAGCATGCCCTTCTCGTCATGCGTCTGCTTCTCCCACATGTAGTTGCTGCCGAGCTTGGTCTTGGTCTGGCCTTCGAAGTTCGGCTCCTGGATGAGTATGCTGATCGCTCCCACCACTCCTTGCCGGCAGTCTGCGGGATCGTAGTTTTTCTTGAAGAAGTCCTTGAGTGTCTTTGCGATGGCTTCGCGGTATGCTGCAAGGTGGGTGCCGCCGTCACGGGTATTCTGGCCGTTCACGAAGGAGGAGATGTTCTCGCCGTAGGCGTTGCCGTGGGTGAGCACGATCTCGATGTCCTCCCCTACGAGGTGTATGGGCGGGTAGAGCGGCTGCTCGCTGAGAAGATTCTCGTTCACCAGGTCCAGAAGTCCGTTCTCGCTCTTGTAGGGAGTGCCGTTCAGCACGAGGGTGAGGCCCTTCTTGAGGTAAGAGTAGTTCTTGACCATGGTTTCGACGTAGTCCATGTTGTAGTCGAACTTGCCGAACATCATGGGATCCGGGTAGAATTCCACCATGGTGCCGTCCTTCTCCTTCACCTGCGTCCTGCCGCTGTCCTTCAGTTCGCCGCGTTCGAATTCGGCCCAAGAGCATTCTCCACCGCGGAAAGAACTCACGCGGAAACTTTCGCTGAGGGCGTTGACCGCCTTGCTGCCCACGCCGTTGAGGCCTACGCTCTTCTTGAATACCGCGTCGTCGAACTTGCCGCCGGTGTTGAGGATGCTCACGGCCTTGACCACCGAATCGAGAGGGATGCCGCGGCCGAAATCGCGCACCTTCACCCGGTTGTCCACGATGTCGACGAGGATCTGCTTTCCGAACCCCATGGCGTATTCGTCGATGGAGTTGTCTATGATTTCCTTGAGGAGGACGTATATGCCGTCTCCGGGATTGTTGCCGTTACCCAGGCGGCCTATGTACATGCCTGGACGCATGCGCACGTGCTGCACGCCTTCCAGAGTACGTATTTTATCGTCTGTATAGTTGTTCAGATTGGGGTTCTCAGCCATCTCTATTGCTTTACCACCTTGCCTTTGAGGTGGAGTTTCACGGGCTTTTTGATATCCGAAAGATAAACGGTCACGGTTTTGTCGAAGGGGAAGGGGCCGTCCTGGTTGGCATAGGTGGCTTCCACTACTCCCTTTTCACCGGGTTGCAGGCTCTCGCGTGTCCAGGTTACGCCTGTGCATCCGCACGATGAAATCGCGGAAAGGATGGTAAGGGGGGTGTCTCCCACGTTCTTTATCGTGAACGTGGCCGTCTGGGGCGGGTCGTTGACGGTGATGGTGCCGAAGTCGCAGACCGTCTTGTCGAACTCTGCCCTTCCCGAGAATGTGCTCTGCGCATTCAACTGGAAGACAGCCAGGATAACCGCGATGATGATAGCTGAAAACTTTTTCATATTGCAAATTTATAACAAAAATCTTACCTTTGCGGTTACTTTAAAGTAAAATATAAAGTATGGCTCACAAAATTTCACCTGACATTTGCGTGGCATGCGGTACCTGCCAGGGCGTTTGCCCGACCGGCGCCATCCACGAAGGAGACGTTTACACTATCGATCCGGAGGTCTGCATCGACTGCGGAACCTGCGTTGATGCTTGCCCCATGGGCGCTATAGCTCCCGAAGAGTAATCCATACCGATAGTTCTCCCGTACTCATCATGGATTCCCATCCGTGATGAGTCTTTTTTTGGCCCGAAAAGCTTATATTTGCAGAGTTATGTACGAAGACAACAGGCTCAGGGCATTCGTTACGCTTGCGGAATGCGGCAGTTTCACCCTTGCCGCAAGGAAGCTTGGAGTAACGCAGCCGGCGGTGTCGCGACAGGTGTCGGAACTCGAAAAAGACCTCGGGGCCGAACTGATCGACCATTCCAGCCGCCGCGGCGTCAAGCTCACCCCAAAAGGCGAGACGGTGCTCCATTATGCGGGCACCATCCTGCGGATGTACGCCTCCCTGTCTTCCGCCCTGGAATCCTCTTCCGAAGTCGCTGCTCCCTCGCTTGTCGCCCTGGACAGCATCACCGACGCCCGCCTCTGGGCCGACGACGGCGGCTTCTTCCACCTGGAACTCATCCACAAGGACAAATAGGGCCCAAATCCGTTCAAAATGTATTTTTCGCAGATTCAAACATCAAAAACACAAACTATGAGGATTCAATTCGTTCTGGCAGCGTTGTCAATCGCGGTCGCGGTGTCTTCCTGCGGCCCTGTCAAGTATTCATCTTCCGAGAATCTCAACCTGAAAAGCGTAGGCGAGTATGCTTTCATAGAGCCTGTATCCGATGTCCTTTATTATGACAGGAAGAACAAGCCAGTGTATGATATCGAGCTGTCCGACGAGGCTGCGGCTCTGGTAACCTCCATCGTGTCTTCACAAAGGTACCCGTTCTCGAAGGTCATACACATGGATTATGACGGGGAGGACCGTGAGATCCGCAGGTGGATACAGAACATCGGTTCCGTATCGACATCCCGCCTGAACAGGGTTAGGGTTCCGGATGAGCTCCTTGATGTGATCGACCGCAGCGGTCACCGGTATGGCGTCGTCATCTTTTCTTCAGGTTACATCCGTTCCAGGGAGGCCATACGTTATGAGGAGACGCAAGAGGCCATCGGAAACGTGCTCGGAGCCGCCATCGATGCGATAGTCAGCAAGAAGGATAAGGACAAGGACGACGGTAAGAAGTCGACCTATGAGCCGTATTCAAACCCTGAAAACAAGACCCCTTATGACTGCAACATGTATTGCGTGGTGATAGATTCCGAAAGTGACGGGATAATCCACTATATCCATCCTTTGCCCTTCCTTGAGAAGGATCCTCTCAACGGCAGGGATATGGAGACGATGCTCAACAGATTGCTGAGAGACTTCTGGGAATGAATTGCTTATAGCCAGGATTATCCGGGCATCCGCCCGGGACGCGAAAAAGGTGGCCGGATCTCCGGCCACCTTTTAATGTTTAGCGTATTCTGGTCCTGCGGACTATTTGCCGGCCAGGCGCTTGTAGGTTTCGAGACGCACCTTCGCGAACTCTTCGGTCTTGTCCAGGAGTTCCTGGGCGTTGTCCGGGAAGAGTTTGTAGAGGGATGCGAAGCGGACTTCTCCCTTGAGGAAGTCCTGGAACTTGGTCCAGTCGGGTTCCTTGCTGTCCAGGGTGAAGGGGTTCTTGCCGCTGCCTTCGAGGGCGGGGTTGTAGCGGTACAGATGCCAGTAGCCGCATTCGACGGCGAGCTTCTCCTCGCGCTGGCTCAGTCCCATGCCCGCCTTGAGGCCGTGGTTGATACACGGAGCGTAAGCGATGACCAGCGACGGACCGTCGTAGGCCTCTGCTTCCTTGATGGCGTTCATGTACTGGACGGGGCTGGCACCCATGGCGACCTGTGCCACGTAAACATAGCCGTAGCTGATGGCCATCATGCCAAGGTCCTTCTTGCGTATCTTCTTGCCGCTGGCGGCGAATTTCGCGATCGCGCCCACGGGAGTACTCTTGCTGGACTGTCCGCCCGTGTTGGAGTAAACCTCGGTGTCAAGCACGAGCACGTTCACGTTCTCGCCGCTGGCGAGCACATGGTCGAGACCGCCGTAACCGATGTCGTATGCCCAACCGTCACCACCGAATATCCACTGGCTGCGCGACGGGATGAAGTGCTTGTAGTCCAAGAGTTTCTTGCAGATGTCGCAGCCGCATTCCTCCATGAGAGGAACGAGCTTGTCAGCTACCTCGCGGGTAACCTTGGCGTCGTTGCGGTTCTCGAGCCACTGGGTGAAGAGGGCCTTGATGCCGTCGGAGCAGCAATCGCAGGCGAGCCCTTCCTTCATGAGCCTCTCAACAGTGTCGCGCATGCGGTCGCTTCCAAGATGCATTCCGAGACCGAATTCGGCATTGTCCTCGAACAGCGAGTTCTGCCATGCCGGGCCGTGGCCCTGAGCATTGGTGCAGTACGGGCTGGCCGGGAAGGATGCTCCGTAGATGGACGAACAGCCGGTGGCGTTGGCGATCATCATATGGTCGCCGAAGAGCTGGGTGATGTTCTTGATGTACGGGGTTTCGCCGCAGCCTGCGCAAGCTCCCGAGAACTCGAAGAGCGGCTGGCTGAACTGGGCGGCCTTGAGGTTGCTCTTGGGATCGAGCGGGGTCTTGTAACCCACCTTGCTGGCAAGATGGTCGAAGATGGCCTGCTTGTCGGCGTGGGCGTCGTAAGATTCCATGGCCAGCGATTTCTCGGGCTTGGTAGGACATACATCGACGCAGTTGCCGCAGCCCGTACAGTCGGCTACCGAAACAGCCATGACGAACTTGTATTCCTTGAGGTTCGCCTTGCCTTCGGCATACTTGGCGCCTTCGGGGAGGGCGGCAGCCTCTTCGTCAGTGAGCAGGAACGGCCTGATCGCTGCATGGGGGCAGACGAAAGCACAGCTGTTGCACTGGATACAGGTTTCGGGGTTCCAGGTGGGAACGGTGACCGCTACCCCGCGCTTCTCGTATGCGGCGGTGCCTGCGGGCATCGTACCGTCCTTATAGGGGAGGAAGGCGCTGACGGGGAGGGAGTCTCCGTTCTGGGCGTTGACGATGTCGGCTATCTCCTTCACGAACGGGGTGGCGAGACGGTCCTTGTTCGGATTCTCGAACTTGGCGTTGATGCCTGCCCATTCCGCCGGGATCGCGACCTCGGTGTATTCGCCGCCGCGGTCGATTGCAGCGTAGTTCATGTTGACGATGTTCTCGCCCTTCTTGCCGTAGCTCTTGAGGGCCGCATCCTTCATGTACTTGACTGCATCCTCGTAGGGGATGATGCCGGTGATCTTGAAGAAGGCGCTCTGGAGTATGGTGTTGGTGCGGTTTCCGAGACCTATCTCACGGGCTATCTTGGTAGCGTTGATGATATAGAGCCTGATATGCTTCTTGCCTATGATGCTCTTTACGTTGTCCGGGATGCGCTCGAGGGTCTCCTTTTCATCCCAGAGGGAGTTGAGCAGGAGGCTGCCGCCTTCCTTGATGCCCTTGAGGACGTCGTACTTCTGCAGGTAGGAAGGCACGTGGCATGCCACGAAATCGGGAGTGGATACCAGATAGGGGGCATGGATGGGCTGCTTGCCGAAGCGCAGGTGGCTGCAGGTGTAGCCGCCGCTCTTCTTGGAGTCGTAGTCGAAGTATGCCTGGCAGTAGAGGTCGGTGTGGGAACCGATGAT
>ONSD01000018.1 GCA_900320385.1 uncultured Bacteroidales bacterium | reverse complement strand
CCTTGGCGGGATGCGAGGTATGACACCCGTGGACTAGGGGTGATCGTCGAGGGAGGGTATTTCCTTCCCGACGTTATCGAAGCACGTGCAGCGTTCGGATATCATTTCAATTCCCATATCTTCCTGGGTGGTGGCATCGCTCCCGGTTTCTTTTTGGACAGCAGTTCTCGGGATGACGCCACCCCCCGGCTCTCCCTTCCCGTGTATGCCGATTTCCGTTGGAGCATCCGCAACCGTTTGCTCACGCCGTACCTCGGGCTTTTGGCCGGTATGGAACTATCTGATATCTCACCTTATCTGGGAGCGGAAATCGGCGCTCGAATTCATACCGACCGTACTTCCTCCCGCTCGTTCTGGGGTGGCCTCTCCGGAGAAGTCGCCGGCGGCTATATGCGGATTGGACTCAAAATGGGCTATTCTTTCTGAATTCAAGCTACTTACTACTACCATCATGCTCTTTTTGTCAGTGTCAGAATAAACGCTATCTTCGTAAAATATGGCTAAAGAGAACATTTATCTGGCATCGAAACCCCGTTATGATATTCTGGACGGGCTCCGCGGTGTAGCAGCACTGATGGTGGTGATTTTCCACTGCTTTGAGACTTATATCCCTGTGTTCAAGACACAGATTGTGAACCATGGCTACCTGGCGGTGGATTTCTTCTTTGTGCTGTCAGGCTTTGTCATCGGCTACGCTTACGACGACCGTTGGGACAAGATGACCACATGGGGGTTCTTCAAGCGCCGTCTGACGCGTCTGCACCCCATGGTAATTGCCGGAACACTGGTGGGCGCCGCCCTGTTCTTCTTTGCCGGAGCAGCTTTCCCCGAAACGTTGAAGGTGCCGGCCTGGAAGTTTGCCCTGTGCCTGGTGATGGGCCTGCTCATCCTCCCCTGTCCCAACAGCCTGGATATCCGTGGATGGGGAGAATTCAACTCATTCAACGGGCCGCAGTGGACCCTCACCTTCGAGTATATAGGCAACATTCTCTACGCCTTTATCCTTAGGCACCTGCCCAAGATTGCGCTCGCCGTCCTTTGCCTGTTCTGCGCCTTCTTTACCCTGGACCTGACACTGGGTTGGGATGTTTTCGGATTCTTCCCTGATGGTCCCCAATATACCGTCATTGGCGGCTGGAGCCTGACAGGGCAGCAGATATATATCGGCTTTACCCGCTTGCTGTATCCTTTCCTCTGCGGACTTCTTATCTCCCGCATCCTGCCCGGGCACCGCACTGAAAGCAATCCCAGCGGCTCCCCCATTCACCTCAGAGGCGGCTTCTGGTGGTGCAGCCTGGCGCTGGTGGCCATATTCTCTATCCCCTGCATTGGAGGAGACCGTGGAGTGCCGGATGGCATATTCCAAGCCGCCTGTATTCTGCTGCTCTTCCCCCTCATCGTCCTTACCGGTGCGGGAAGCGTGACCACCGACCCCAAGAGCACGGCTGTCTGCAAATGGCTGGGAGACATCTCCTACCCCATCTATATCACACACTATCCCATCATGTACATGCAGATGGGCTGGGTGGCCGGTCACCCCGACGCCCCGGTATGGATGCACGTAATGATGAACCTGGGCGTAGTGTTCATGTCCATCATCCTGGCCTGGGGCCTCCTCAAGGCCTATGACCTTCCCGTCCGCAAGTGGCTCACCGAGAACTGGCTGAAGCGGAAGGTGAAGTACAAAGTGGCGTAAAGCCTCCGCGTTTACTTCAGATCGAAATCAACGACGATCGGCAGGTGGTCGGAAGGCCTCCAGAAATAAGGGAGATTCTCGCCGGCCCTCACCGGAGTGGTGTAGTCGTCCCAGACTATCTCTGCCGAGGTAATCCTGTCGTAAAGGGGCTTGGTGCAATAGACAAAGTCGATACGGCCTTCCTTGTTCCCTATGCTCGGGATGAACTTGTCAGGATATCTTTCCTTGATAATATCGATATATGGGGTGTTTTCCCTGATGTAGTCGTGAACCAGCAGCCTCGGGTCATCGTCGGAAAATCCGTACTTGTCGTTGTCCACCCTGGAGCGGGCGTTGAAATCCCCCAGCATCATCCAGAGCTGGTCCTTGGCTTCGGGAACCGTGCCTATAGTGTGGTCGCAGATATACTTCATCTCCATGGCCCTGTACTTGTCTCCACCGTTCTCGGCCTTGGATGCCTCGCGGTCTTCTGCTCCGGGAGCATAGGCCTGCGGCCACGTGTGAAGGGTGACGATGTTCAACGTCTTGCCGTTGACTTCAATGGTAGCCCATCCTGCTCCGTGTGCGACTATCATGTCAGGTTCCTCACCGAGGATCTTATCTACATAAGTTATTGGGTATTTGGATGTTATAACTTGAGGATAGTCGTCTCTCCATCCGCCTATCCCCCAGTATTCGTGACCGTAGCGGGCAGCCAGTTCCCCCCAATTTCCAACTAAATACCTTTCATTGGCAGGAATGGGCTGGTCGGAGTCAGTGACCCAGATAGACTGCGCCTCGCACCACACGCAGATGTCCGGGTCCTGCGCTTTCACGAATTCGACGAAGCGGTCATAGTTGTCATTCTGGCCATCCCACATCCCGTTTTGGATATTCCAGTACAACAGCCGGGTCGGAGGTACCCGTTTGCTGCAGGAAACCAGGGTCAATGCCAGACACAAAGTGAAAAGGAGCGTTGCTGTTTTTGTTATTCTCATGGCAGGGGTACTTTTGATTGGCGTCATAAATATAGCTATTATTATTTGTTGTTTTATATCTTTGCATTGGAATGAAAAACATAGCAGCAATACTCGCCATGGGGCTTGCGGTCGCAGCGGTCATGGCATGCGGTCCGTCCTCCGTCAAGGGACTGAAAACCGAAATACGAGAATACCAGGATTCTACCGCCCACTCCAACCTGAGCATCAAGGCAGAGTTGCCCATACCCGGACAGGGCGAGGCCGCCCGGAACATCCGGGCGAAGCTGATCGAAGTTATGGACGGGCAGCTCAGTCACATCGGCTCCTATGAGGAAACGCGGCTGTTCCCCCCATACGAAGGCGGGGAAGACGATACGGACCGGCTGCTGGGATACTACCGCGAAAAAGCGCTTGAGGCCATCGGTATACTGTCGCAGGAAGACTATGACGAGCGCATCTCCTACATAGAAGACTTGGAACTCCTTGATGATATGCCGGACTGGGAGTACGATTTCTCCCTTACGAAGAGCAAGGAAACCGAACGCTATGTGGTTTTCCTTTCCAATGACTATGTCTACCAGGGCGGCGCCCATGGCGGCATCATCGGCCAGGGAGGCCTTACCTTCGACAAGGAAGACGGTCTTCTGGTGGAAGAGTTCCTGCAACCCGACTGCCAGGAAGCCATCCAACCGCTGCTGCGAAAGGGGCTTACGCAATATTTTTCCGGCGACGGCATCACTGTCGCACCGGAGGAGCTGGACGACTTCCTGCTGCTGGAAACCGGCCTCATCCCGCTCCCGGCCTGGACTCCGTTCCCGTCCGAAGACGGTCTGGTCTTTACATACCAGCAGTATGAGATCGCCGCTTATGCCGCAGGCATGCCCAACTTCTCCGTTCCCTACGAAGAAATCCTCCCGTTCCTCACTCCCGAAGCCAAAGCGTTGCTGGACCTGTAGTCGTCCCGGCACCCATGCAGATAAGCGAAGGATACCTGATGACATTTGTCCCAGAGCGATTCATCGGGGATGAGAAGTACCGCCGCGGGCATGTGAGCATACTCGCACCGGCGGAAGGCACCCGCATACTCGGGATGCATACCCCGGAAATGAAGACGGTGGCCAAGGCCCTGGTCCGTAGCGGGAGCTGGAAGGAGCAGATTGCTTCCTGGAAGGACCACCGGCCCCTGACAGGCGCCGGCGGCCTGACCCACGAAGAAAGGATGATATGGGGGCTCGCCATAGACTACGCCAGGATACCCCTGGATGAGCGCCTTGAGGCCATAGAGGCCTTCATCCCGGCCATCGACAACTGGGCGATATGCGACAACTTCTGCTGCAACGCAAAATGGGTGGAGAAGGAAGACAAGGATCTTGTCCGGCCGTTCGTTTACAACCTGATACTGTCGGAAGAGGAGTTCCGTTCAAGGGTGGGACTGGTCCTGTCGCTGGCTCATTTCCTGGACGAAGGGAACACGCTGCGGACCCTGGAAGCGGTGGCTTCCAGAAGCTTCAGGGACGAGGATCCCTATTACATGCGGATGGGCGCCGCCTGGCTGTTTGCAGAGGCCCTCTGCAAACGCTTCGACACGGCAGTCCCTTTCATCACGGAGCGCCGGCTTGCGCGCTGGGTCCACAACAAGGCCATACAGAAGGCCTGCGAGAGCTGGCGCATCCCGGAGGAAAGGAAAACATATCTGAGAACCCTGAAATACTGAACTGCAGTATCCAGGACCTATTCGCCTATCAGCGGAGGCACTTCGTCGCAGTTGCCCTTGGGAGAGGTCAGTGGTATGCGCCTGAAGGCCAGGATGCCTAGCAAGAGGATGATTATGGCCACTGCGAACCAGAGCCAGTACTTTCCGCCCAACAAGTCGGTCCATGTCTCATACTCTGCCAGTGAATCTATCTGCCCAATGACCAGAGCCACAGTATTGTTGGTGAAGTGCATGAGCATGGTGAGCTTGAGCGATCCCGTCTTGTAGTAGACATAGCCGAAGAGGCATCCCAGGATGAAAGCCGGGATGGCCTGCCAGGGATTCATGTGGATGACTGCGAAGAACAGCGCCGATACCGCAATGGCCCAGGCGGGCTTCATGCCTCGGCACAACAGTCCGCGCAGGACCATACCGCGGCAGAGCCATTCCTCGAAGAAAGGAGCGAATATGCTCACCATCAGGAAGTTGATCCACAGGCGTCCGGTAGTCAGCGAGCCCAGGGTGTTCTCCAGCCAATCGGGCATGGGGGGCAGCAGGTCAGTAAGCGGCTCCGAAGCCAGTCCGGCCGAAACGGTCATGATGATCACCAGCAGGGCGCAGAGACCGGCGCCGAGAGGGCTGAAGTGCTTGTTGTCCACCAGGAAACCCCTGTGATTGAAGGAATTGCCGCGACTTTTGACCGAAGCGTAAATCATCGGAGGGATGAACATGAGCGGATAGGAGATGAACATGGCGTACTCCATCATCTCCTCCTGGGCTATGCTGCCCGACAGGAACAGGGTAAAGACCGATGTTATGATGCCTCCCAGAAGGGCTCCCGCCAGAAGCAGGGCCAGCAAAATGAACATATCGGCAACCCCCGGGACATACCAGGAATAATTGCCGTAGAAATTATAATTGCCCCTGCGTGCCATGGCCTAATAGAGCGGCGAGGGATAAACGCCTGCTTTTACGAGTTCGGCGAATTTAGCCACGACTCCCGGACGGTCTTCCTTGAAGGTGACTCCGAACCAGTGGGAGGGAGTGGAGAGGACGTCACAAGCAGCGCTGCCATCCTTGATCATGCAGTCGACGGCGAAGGGGATGTAGAACTCTTTCTTGAGTTCACTTATGTTCTTCGCCAGGAAATCTGCGAAAATGGTCTCGCTCTTTTCGAAATAATCTGGGGTGAATCCCCACATATTCATGGAGCACAAGGCCTTGCGGTCGAGTTCCACATGCTTCTCACCATTCACTGAATTGTCGCCGTAAACCTTTCCGTCAGCCTCTGCCGAAATGTTCAGGTGCTCTTCGATGGCGGTAAGGTGCTGGGCTTCGTCGTAATGGCAGATGCCGCGCGATACCGAACCGTTCTCCGAGAGGGTGTTGTCGAGTTCGAAGCCGATGATGCAGTACTGTCCTTCCGTCTTCTCATGGGCGCGGCACCAGTCGCCCAGTATGCCGAACGATTCCTTTCCGTAGTAATCGTCGCCGTTTATCACTGCGAAGGGCTCATGGATAACGTCCTTTGCCATCAGCACGGCATGCGCGGTACCCCAGGGTTTCTGCCTTTCGGGATTGAGGGTGAAGCCCTCCGGGATCTTGTCCAGTTCCTGGGTGACGAAAACGAATTCCAGGGGTTCTCCGTCGATGCCCTTTACATGGGAGTACTTCTTGGTCACGAGTTCCTTGTATGCATCCAGGAAGTATTCGCGCACGATGTAGACGATTTTGCCGAAACCGGCCTTTACCGCATCGTAAATCGAATAATCGATGATCGTCTCTTCGTTGGGGCCGAGGCCGTCCATCTGTTTAAGTCCGCCATAACGGCTGCCCATTCCGGCTGCCAGTACCAAAAGTGTAGGTTTCATATCTTATGTGTTTTGAGTTGTTCTTCGGCTTCGAGCAGCTTTTCGGGGCTGCCTATGTCCAGTATCTTCAGGCCGGGGACCTCCACTCCGTAGATTGGATGGCTTGCGGCGGCCTGGATGTAGAAATCGGTTATTGAGAACTTCTCCGGCCAGTCTTCGAGCAGGGGGAAGATGGCGGGAGAAATCTGGTGTATGCCAGAGAAGGCAAGCCTGCGGCAGCGGGAAGGGTCGAAGCCGGCAACGGCGCTGCGCACTTCGCCGGTACGCACGTTGGTCCATCCCAGCAGGCGCATGTCTTCCCCGAAGAGGAAGCAGCGGTCGGCGTCGGTCTGGGTTACGGCCAGGTTGGCAAGGGCTTCCGGCCTGCAGGCAAGGAGGAAGGAAGGGATGTCGAGATCGGAAAGGATGTCGACATTGTGCACCAGGAAAGGCCCGTCTTCCAGGCAGCGGCGGGCGAATTTGATGCCGCCTCCGGTTTCGAAGGGTTCGGGCCCGTCTTCATGCGAGATGGTGATATCTACACCGAAATTGCCGTTCTGCCCGAGGAAAGCGGCTACCTTATCCGCAAAATGGTGCGTATTAACCACAATCCGGGTGAAACCCGATGCCTTGAGTTTCAGGATCACCCTCTGAAGCATGGGTATGCCGCCGACGCTCACCAGCGCCTTTGGGATACTGTCGGTGAGCGGCTTGAGTCGCGTGCCGAGCCCGGCTGCGAATACCAGCGCTTTCATTGCCCTTCCTCCAGATAAACGTCGTCGCCGGGTTCGGAGAAGTGGAATTTCTCGCGGGCAAAGGTCTCGAGGGAATCCCGCTGGGTGGAAAGTTTCTCTATCTGGGTATCGAGCTTGCTTATCTCACCCTGGTACCATTCGATCTGGGAATTCTGCCGGCGTATGGTGAAACCGGTCTCTATCCAACGGATAAGGCTGTCTTTCTTGACGCAGATGAACAGCAGGAAAAGGGCGGTGACGATGATGGCGAAACGCAGGAAAGAACGCTGTTCCTTCTTGCTGCCGTCCTTGCTCTTGTCCCAAATATCGTTGGTGAGTTTAGCCATCGTACAAAAATAATAAAAAGCGGCCGATTAAACAAGGAGGCTTATGGCTTGAATTTCCACTCCCTGGCGACGGTGCGGAGTACTTCGGAAAGATAAGGATAGCGTTCGAAAGGCTCCGCCACCAGTTCAGAGAGGACTTTCTGCGCGGGAGCGATGCAGTCGATGAAGAGCTGCTTGCGTTCTATCAGTCCGCGGAATCCGTAGGCCCCGAATTCCTGAAGCAGGCGGACGAGGGTGATGAGGCGGTAACGCTCGTAGAAAAGGTCGCGGCTCACCGGCTCGAACTCTGAAAGGGCCTGCAGGTAAGTGTCTTCAAGTTCTTTGCGCATATCCGCCGAGAAATGGGTGCCGGCGTTCCAGAGGAAGGAGGCGAGGTCGTATTGGACAGGTCCGCGCCGTCCGCCCTGGAAGTCGATAAACCAGGGTTCCCCATCAAGGATCATTACATTGCGGGCCTGGAAGTCACGGTACATGAAAGTGTCGCCGAAGCCCTTGAGCGAGTCTTCGCGCAGTGTGTCGAAGTCATCCTGAAGGCGTATCTCGTCGAACTCGAGTCCCGTTTCCTTGAGGAAGCAGTATTTGAAATAATTGAGGTCGAAATCCACCATCCTGGCGTTGAACCCGCGGTCGGGGAAGCATACGCTCCAGTCGAAATCCTTGCCGGTACGGTACTGGATGGCAGGCAGAGCGGCCATGACGGAGTGCAGCCACCCTTTTTCTTCTTCGGAGAAAGACCCGGTTCCGATGGATGGCTTAAGGAGCTCGAAGAGCTGTCCGCCGCCCAGGTCCTGCTGTATGTAAGCCATGCCGTCGGGGCTCACTCCGTAAACAGCGGGGGCATGGATGCCCTCGGCGCACATCCTGGCGTCTATCGTGAGGAATGCGCGGTTCTCGCGCGGATTGGTGCCGATGCAGCCTATCACTGAAGTGCCGTCGCCCGACATGCGGTAATACTTGCGTGCGCTGCCGCTCAGGGGGAGCAGCGATACGTCTGCGGGTTCGCACCCGAAACGGTCCTTGTATAATTTGAGGAGTCTTTCCATATCACGCAAAGTTAGCACAGTTTTGGGATAATTCTAAAAAAAAGGTAATTTTGCAGGTTGTGAGCATCCTTTCGAAGATACTCTTCCCTTCTGCAGTGGTCTCCCTGGCCCTTGCAGGCACCCTGGTGCACACCTCCCCCGTCCAGCGGAGTTTCGTCGTCCCCGAAGTGTCGGTGGACACCGTAATCTACCGCAACGACGGCTTCAAGCGCTTCAGGCGCGGCGTGATGGAAGACATCGCCCTTTCCGACAGCCTCCTCGCCGCCCTCGGCAGTTACGGTAATGCCGAAGAACTGGAGGATACTGTCCACCGCCTCAGTGCCCGCGACACCATCTTCGCCCCCGATTCCCTGCGGCTCATCGACCCGTTCCGCTACAAATATTATGTGGCGCTCCTGGATTCGCTCACCCATGTGCAGGTGCGAGACTCCCTGAGGGAATCGGAGCGCAGTCTCAAAGCGGCCGGCGACACCCTCAGCGCCCGCATCGATTCGATGACATGGCGGAAACTGGATTCTCTCTACGCAAGGGATTCTGTGATCCGGGTAAAGGAAGCCTTCGAGCGGTGGTACAACGGTCTCAGCAAGGAGGAGCGCAAGAAGTACGACTATGAGCAGAAGATCAAGCGCAAGCTCCACGAAACCGACTCCCTGAAGGCCGTGAAAGAAGAGAAGCAGGCGGTCAGGGACAGCATACGCGAGAATACCCCGCGCATACTCGAAACCTTCGCCCTGCCTGATTCCCTGTACTACAAGAGGATACTGTACTGGAACGTAGACCCGGATTTCCAGAGGCTGAGCGTCCATGTGCCGGACACCAGCTACAACCACTATTTCTACGACTTCGCGTTCAGGCGCAAGGACGTGCAGTCATCGTGGCTGGGCGTGGCAGGCTCCCCGGTGCAGCCGTACAACTACTTCGAGCGCACCGGCACCTCGGGCCTGGATTGGTACACTCCGTACGAGAGCTGGACCTACACGCACCGCACCATCCCGATGTACAACACCAAGACGCCGTACACCGAACTGGCTTACTGGGGGACCCTGCTCGCCAACGACGACAAGGCTTCGGACAACATCCACATATTCACCACGCAGAACATCCTGCCCGAACTGAACCTGGCACTGCTCTACGACCGCTGGGGCGGCGGGGGCATGCTGGACAACGAATCAACGGCAAACAAGACCTTCTTCCTCGCAGGCAATTACATAGGCAAGAAGTACATGATGCATACCGGCTTCATCAGCAACTCCGTAATGCACGAGGAGAACGGAGGCATCATCGACTCCTACTGGATCAGGGATACGAGCGTGGACGCCCGCGACATAAACGTCAACCTCACGAAAGCGTCCTCGGAGACCAAGCGCAAGACCGTCTTCCTCGACCAGCAGTACAGGATACCCTTCACTTTCATCGAAAAACTGAGGCACAGGGGCGACAGCACCTTCACCATGGCCGCCGACACCATGATAAGGGACGTCACCACCGCGTTCATAGGCCACAGCAGCGAGTATTCCACATACAGCAGGACGTATGCCGATGCCCTCGACGCGAGGGGCCGTGCCTTCTACAACAACGTCGCCAACTACAGCAACACCGCCAGCGCCGACACCATCAGGATGGCGGAACTGGACAACAAGGTATTCGTCCGGCTCCAACCATGGTCGGAGCATGCGTTCGTATCCAAACTCGATGTGGGCATCGGGGACAGGATACGCACCTTCGCCGACAGCGCCGGCACGCTGATAAAGACCAGGCAGAATTCACTCTATGCCTATGCCGGGGCCGAAGGACGCCTGATGGACTTCTTCTCCTGGGATGCCAAGGGGCAGCTGGCCTTCGGCGGCTACAACGCCGGCGACCTCAACCTGGAAGCAAACGCATTCCTAACCTTCTACCCCTTCAGGCGGGCGCGTCGCAGCCCTCTGTCGCTCAGCGGGCATTTCGAAACCTCGCTAACTGAACCGGACCATTACCAGCAAAGCCTCTGGCTCAACCACTTCAACTGGGACAACGACTTCGCCAAGAGTTCCGTTTCCAAGATAAGGGGCAGGCTGGACATCCCCCACTGGGGACTGCGGGCTGACCTCGGTTATGCGCTCCTCAGCAACAACCTTTATTACGACACCCTCGGGGTGATACGGCAGAATGCCGACCCGATGAGCGTGATTTCAGCCTCATTGCGGAAAGACTTCGCTTTCGGGCCGGTCCATCTGGAAAACAGCGTGCTGCTGCAGTTCTCGTCGGACCAGGAAGTGCTGCCCCTGCCCACCGCAGCGGCGAACCTGCGCTGGTACCTGCAGTTCGTGCTCCAGCGGGACGAGGCCCGCAACAACGTGCTCACCGTGCAGATAGGAGCCAACGCTTTCTACAACACCGCATGGTATGCCCCCGCGTGGAATCCCGAACTGGGGGTCTTCCACAACCAGAACGAGTCGCTCTACACCAACGGACCGGTGATCGACGCCTTCATCAATATGCAGTGGAAGAGGGCCTGCATCTTCATCAAGATGGAGAATGTGGGAATGGGATGGCCGATGGACCGTGCAGATTACTTTACAGCCCATAACTACATAGGCACCCAGAGGGCCATCAAGTTCGGCCTGTTCTGGCCCTTCTACGTGCAGCCCGGAAAGAATAAGCCGGGAACTTCGGACGGAACGGCTGCGGGAGGCGCCGGATCTCGCTCCGGCGCAGGCGGTCCGAGGGGACGGAACACCGCCGGCACCCGCCAGTTATCAAGATAAACACCCATGCTCAGGGAGCCTGCAAACAGGATCATCGTCTTCTTTTCCCTCCTGCTCATCGCAGGAGCGTTCATCGCTTTCTATCTTCGCGAAGAAACCGTCATGGAGGAGGAAGGAATCGTCGTTCCGCAGGAACCCGACTATTCGAAGCTCGGCAAGTGCGCCGACTATATAATCAGTCCTTACGACTCTCTGATAAGGGCGTGGTCCGACTCCACAGGCCTCGACTGGCGTTTCGTTTCGGCCATTGTATGGCAGGAATCCAAATTCAATCCCACCGTAAGCTCCAGCAGGGGTGCCGCCGGCCTCATGCAGATGATGCCGCGCACCGCAGCGCACTGGGGTGCGTCCGATCTCAGGAATCCTATAGAGAGCGTCATGGCAGGGACCCGCTACATCAGCTCGCTCTCGAGGCGCTACCGCAACGTCGCCGCAGATGCCCTGGAAAGGCAGAAATTCACCCTGGCGGCTTACAACGCCGGCGAGGGCAGGATCCTGGACTGCATCAACTACGCCAGGCACCGCGGCGTGGATCCGTCGTACTGGGACAACATAGTCGCCCTCATCCCGGAAATGCGGGACAGCACGATCTTGGATGTGGATACCGTTAAACTGGGGATTTTCAAGGGGCACGAAACCATCGCCTTCGTAGAGCAGGTGATGGCAAGATACGAGCGCTACCGCACCCTCACCGTTTCCGCCGGGTCGACCCGCGATATGAACAGGCAGGGGATGAGCAGCAACAGCATGATCACCAAGTAGGCCCATGCGTCCACCAGCAGTATCTGCGGGATGCTGACGCTCACGGGCACGAAGGAAACGAAGTAATTTTCCGGATTAAGTTTAAGGAGATGGGTCCTGCCCTGGACAAGGCAGAACAGCAGCGCCAGGGCGTTGCCTGCAAGCATGCCCTTCAGCACTATGCGGGAAGCCACGCGCAGGAATACGGCCGAGATGCCGCCTCCGTTCATGCCCAGGGCCTTCAGGGTGCCTATGGTGTGTATGTTCCTGAAGAGCATTATGAGCAGTCCGCTTATCATGTTGAATCCGGCGACCACCGTCATCAGGACCAGGATGGCCAGTACGTTGAAATCCACCAGGTCCAGCCAGTTGAAAAGGGATGAATAGCGGTCCTCGGCGGCCTGGGCGTAGAGCCTGGCGTCTTCTCCCGAGAGGCCGGTGGCGGCTATGCCTATGGTCGCAGCCTTGAGCCTTTGGGCGTCGCCTTCGTTGCATCCGGGTTCCAGGGTGATTTCGACGGCCGAGGCCTGCCCTTCGTCCCAGCCGTTCACGCGCCGCAGGTCGTCGATGGCGGCGAACACCACCAGCCTGTCATCGGTCTCCACAAGCGAATCGTAAATGCCCGAGACCGTGAAGGTCCTGGCCCTCAGCCTGTCCCCTACGAAATAAGTGTTCATCCTGTCGCCAGGGGCGAGGCCGAGCAGGGTGGATAGTTTCTTGGGTATCGAAACCTGCAGCGAGAGGCTGTCCGAAGACGGAACTGCCTTGATGAGTATGCCCTGTATCTTTCCTTCGTTGCGGACTATGGCCGCCCTGTACACCACGGGATCGGCGCTTGCCACCCCGTCAAGGGTCTTCAGCGAAGAAAGGAATGCGCTGTCGCACGCTATCGGGTTCTCTCCGTTGTAGCTGCCGCTTCCCGCTCCCGTCAGGATGACGTCGCCGGTAAGCGCCCTCACTCCGCCCCGGATCTCCTTGCGGAAGCCTGCGGCCACAGTGACGGCGATGATGATCACGAAGAAAGATATGGCCGTCGCGGCGACGGCCATTCTTCCTTTGAAATCGAGGTGTGCCGATATGAAGCGGGAAGCTCGCATCTACCAGATGTGGACGCGTTCTTCTTCGGGACGGAACATCGGGTCGCCTTCCTTGATGTCGAAAGCCTTGAAGAAGCTGTCGAAATTGCGGATGGAGACGTTCACGCGGTTCTCGGCGAGAGAGTGCACGTCGAGGTTCGTAAGGCGGGCCTTCTCTTCATCGGTGATGTTCTGGGCCCATACGGCGGCATATCCGAGATAGAAGCGCTGGGCCGGGGTGAAGCCGTCGATGGGAGCGACCTCCTTGCCGGCGATGGCGTTCTCCATTGCGGTGTAGGCTATGCTGAGACCACCGTGGTCTCCGATGTTCTCTCCGAGGGTGTACTGGCCGTTCGCGTGTACACCCGGCAAAACCTCTACTGCATCGAACTGTGCGGCGAGCTTGGCTGCCTTCTCCTTGAAGCGGGCCTCGTCTTCGGCAGTCCACCAGTTGGTCATGTCGCCCTTTGCGTCGAAGAGGCGTCCCTGGTCGTCGAAACCGTGAGACATCTCGTGGCCGATGACCACGCCGATAGCTCCGTAATTGATGGCGTCGTCGGCGTCAGGATTGAAGAACGGGGGCTGGAGGATGGCCGCCGGGAAGCAGATCTCGTTGGTGGTGGGATTGTAATATGCGTTCACCATCTGGGGAGGCATGCCCCACTCGGTGCGGTCGGTTGCCTTTCCGAGCTTGGCCATGTTGTCGGCTACGTACCAGGCGCTGGCGGCGCGGAGGTTCTCGAAGTAGCTCTTTTCGGGGTCGATGGAGAGGGTGCTGTAATCCTTCCACTTGTCGGGATAACCGATCTTGACGGTGAAGGCGTTGAGTTTCTCATGGGCCTTGACCTTGGTGCTGTCACCCATCCAGTCAAGCTCGTCGATATGCTGCGAGAGGGCCTTCTGGAGGTTCTTCACGAGGGTAAGCATCTGCTGCTTGGAACTCTCGGGGAAGTAGCGGTCGACATACATCTTGCCCACGGCTTCGCTGAGCACGCTGTTCGGAACGGCCATTGCGCGTTTCCAACGGGGCTTCTGCTCCTGCACGCCGGCCATCTGCTTGGAGAAGAAGTCGAAGCTGGCGTCGTAGAAGTCGTCGCTGAGAGAACCGCAGGCCGAGCTGATGAGCTGGGCGGCTACGTAGTTCTTGAGCACGATGAGGTCGGCGGTAGCGTAATAATTGCTGAAAGCCTGGAAGAAGGAGGGCTGGCAGACGATGACCTTGTCCTGGGCGGGGATGCCGCGTGCCTCGAAATAAGTGGCGAACGGGAAACCGTTGTACGCCTCCTGGATCTGGGCGGTGGTCATGGGATTGTACTGGGCTATATAGTCCCTGTTGGCCTCGCGGGTCCAGGAATTCTCGGCGAGTACGTCCTCTACGAACAGTGCGTCATCGGCGGCTTCCTTGGCCTCGTCGACACCCGCCAGGGTGAAGATACGGCCCAGGAAGTTGCGGTAGCCTTCCTTGATGGCGGCGTTGGATTCCTTCAGATAATAGTCGCGGTCGCCTATCCCGAGGCCTCCCTCCGACAGATAGAGTATCTGCATATCGCTGTTACGCAGGTCCGCCTCGACGCCGCAGCCAAAGAAAGGATCGGAGCCGGTTGAGTGCATCGCAGCTATCACCCTGGCAAGTTCTTCCTTGTCGGGAGCCGCGTATACCTGCGCTATGTAAGGCTTGATGGGCTCGGCCGCTTCATTGTTGCGGCGTACTGAATCCAGGCCCTGCTTGTAGAGGTCCACTATCTTCTGCTCCACCGTACCGGGTTCCGTCTTCATGGTGCTCATGGAAGCGAACAGGTCGTTCAGGCGGATCACATTGTTTTCGTTGAGCTGGTCGAAGCTGCCGAAACGCGAGTATTCGGGTTTGAGGGGGTTCTTCTCCTGCCAGCCGTGGGTGGCATAACGGTAGAAGTCGTCTCCCGGCTTGACACTCGTGTCGAGGTTACCCATGTCGAAAGCGGGCACCTTTTCGGACTTTGTCCCGCACTGGCACACAGCCAGCATCATAATTGGGATCATAATGATTGAAAGCTTTTTCATCGTTCTTTGGGATTATTGTTTTTTATTGTTCTTGTCGCCAAGTTTCTGCAGCCTGTTGATGATGGATATGTTCTGCTTTGCGGCATAATTGTCGGGATCCATCTTAAGTGCCTTGTTGTAGCACTTCAAGGCCTTTTTGTAGTTCTTTTCGGCTTTCTGCCAGTAAGCTCCTTCGTTCGAAACCCAGTCGGCATTGCGGGGTTCGTAGCGGCTCATGCGCGCCGAAAGGTTGCGGAAGTGTTCCAACGCGGCGGGAGTGTCCATACGGAAGAGGGTGAAGCAGTATTCCTGCATGGACTGTGAAAAATCCGTTTCGGAAAAGGGTTCTCCAGCATAAGTCCAGTGCGGATGCTTGGTAAAGTTGTACTCAATCAGCGAAATCAGCTCGGCAGAGCTCATGTCGGGGCTGCCCCCCTCATAGCCGATAAGGGCCGAAATCTTGTCGAAACGGTATCCTATCTCATCGGGGGCCAGCTTTATCGCCACTTCTATGTCCTTGATGGCCTGGCCGAAATATTCCTCGTCGTACACCGGGACATCGTAATAGTAAACGGGATTCCCGTTCTGGTCCTTGAGCGTGAGCATGGGTTCCTGGCCGAGGAAGCTCTTGGACGCCCTTTCCTCAACCCTGGAACTGCGGCCCTTGGCGAAGTGGTACAGGAAACGGCCCTTGTACATCTCGGCGTCGTCGGGATAAGCTGCCGCCCAACTGTCCAGGATGTACTCCACCCCCACTCCGTCGGCGCCGGCATTCCGGACCTGACGTTCGTATTTCTCCTTGAATTCGGCGGCGCTCTGGGCGCGGCCGGCGACGGGCGGCAGCACAAGTGCCGCCAGGATCGCGATAATTATGTTCGTCTTCATCATTTTACGTCTTTCAGTATCCTCCGTCCCTTAGGAAGAAGGTTGTTGCAGCGGGAACCCAGGTTCTTGACATATCCCATAGGATGTCCTTTATAGCAAACGGCCAAAAGGCCTTTGGGGGCATCGGGCAGATGCAGGGAGTCCCTGTGCAGGTACATGAGGGCCTGCTGCAGGTCCAGTTCCGCTGTGGGAATGCCAGGGTCGCGCTCTATCGAGAGGCAGGCGTCGGCGGCTTCCGGAGCGAAAGGACGCAGGACTTCGGATCCATGGCGTCCGGGAACAGGCGCTTCCGCCGTCTTCCGCAGGGCTCCCACCCATTGGCCTTCGCCAGGCACTTCGCCGGCTTTCAGAAGGTTCCCGAAACGGGTGAGCCGGACCCCGTACTGCGGGAATTCATCTTCGGCTTCGAGGATATCCCCTCCCAGCTCTTCCGCCGCCCAGGCCAGGTTGTCGTCATTCTCGGCCTGTTCGTAAGTGCAGGTGGAATAGACCAGGAAGCCGCCCTGCTTGAGGGACGGCCATACATCTGCAAGTATCCTTTTCTGCCTTGCCGCGCAAAGGCTCACTATATTCTCGCTCCATTCCTGTTCAGCCCGGGCGTTCTTGCGGAACATGCCCTCGCCGCTGCAGGGGACGTCGGCTACTATGACATCGAAGTATCCCGGCAGGCTGCGGCCTATCACGGCAGGGTCCACGCTCGTGACGACTACCGCCGGATCTCCCCACAAGGCGACATTTTCGCGAAGCACGGCCGCGCGGGCCTTCATGACCTCGTTGGACACCAGTTCGAAAGCATCGCCGCAGCGTTCCCTCAGGCTGGCTGCGAGGTCGGTAGTCTTTCCGCCCGGAGCGGCGCAGAGGTCCAGGACCCTCAGTTTACAGGCAATGGGCATACGGTCGAGGATCCTTCGGAAGATATGCCCGACATACATGGCGGAACTGTCCTGGACGTAGTAGCAGCCCGCATGGAAAAGCGGGTCGAGGGTGAAATCGGGCCGGGACTTCAGCATCCTGCCGTACGGGCTCCACGGGACCGGAGTTCCCTCCGGCCCTTCCAGGCCCTTGAACGGGTTGAGCCTTATGGCCGTAGCCCTGTCTTCCATCTGTCAGAATCCGAAACCGCCGTTCTTTATCTTCTCTTTGATATCGTCCGGCACGCCCTCGGGCATCTTGCCGTTGGACGCGTCCACCAGACCGTCCACGATGCGGTCGAGAGCCTCCTGTATCTTATTACCCAGCATCATCTTCATCATGAAATTGAGATTGGCCGAAGCCACCACGCTGAAATCGGTCTTGCCGGGCTCTCCCTCGACCGGGTCGAGGTGTATGGCGACATTGAAACTGAAAGGCGCCCCGTTGTCGGCGAGTTCCAGGTAGGAATACGGCTCGCGGCGCGTCATCCTGACTCCCAATGTGAAGCCCTGCACGGTGGCGGAGAGGGTATCATAATCGGCCTGCACTCCCTGCCTCTTGTCTTCGGGAAGCAAATTCACGAAGTTGCGCAGGTCGACCATCGACATGTAAAGGTCTGCCTGGCTGCGCGAAACAATTCCGTGTTTGCTGTTATACTGTGTGTTCATATTCCCGATTTTATTAAATTTGCATCTTGCAAAGGTAACAAATATTATGCACAAAATCTATTTCGAGAAACGCTGCATAGTCATCTGCACCCCGGAAGACCAGGCCCTGGCGGATCCGAACGCCATGGAGTTCCACATAGGCGAGATAATCGACATCCACACCCTGGTGCTGATGTTCGAAGCGTCGGAGAGCCTCAGCCGCATCTACATCCCCACATCCAACACCGACAAGATGTACCACCGCCTGTGCGCAGAGTTCCGCGAGGTGAACGCTGCAGGAGGCCTGGTGAGCAACCGCCGCGGCGACTACCTGCTGATAAAGCGGAACGGTCTGTGGGACCTCCCCAAGGGGCATCAGGAAGAAGGCGAGGACATCAAGGTGACGGCTCTGCGCGAAGTGCAGGAAGAGACAGGCGTCAGCAAACTCGAACTTCGGGACCTCATCTGCATAACCGACCATTGCTACCTCCGCGACGGCCTCTGGCACCTCAAGCATACCTGGTGGTACGACATGCTCTATACCGACCCAGTCGACCTGACCCCCCAGCGCGAAGAGGATATCAGCAAGGCCGCATGGGTGGCCAAATCGAGTCTCCCTCCCTACCTCAGGGACAGTTTCCCGTCCATCCAGGAGGTATTCCGCGAGGCCCGTGTATAAAAAGGCCGGTGCGATGAAACTTTAAGGGATACTCCGCCGTATAATAAAAGTACGCAAGCTTTTGAGCCGATGAAACTTTCTCAATTCAACTTCGACCTTCCCCAGGAAAAGATAGCGCAGGAACCTCCGAGATGGAGGGATGAATGCAAACTGATGGTTCTCCACAAAGATACCGGCGAAATCGAGCACAGGGTATTCAAGGACATCATCGACTATTTCGGCAAGGGCGATGTTTTCGTACTGAACGACACAAAGGTTTTCCCCGCCCGCCTTTACGGCAAGAAAGAGAAGACGGGAGCTGAGATAATGGTGTTCCTGCTCCGCGAACTCAACACCGAGCAGAAACTCTGGGACGTGATAGTGGAGCCCGCCCGCAAGATAAGGATAGGTAACAAGCTCTATTTCGGCGAAGATGAGAGCATGGTGGCCGAAGTGATAGACAACACCACTTCCCGCGGCCGCACGCTGCGATTCCTCTACGACGGACCGTACGAAGAATTCAAGAAGGCTCTGTTCGCTCTCGGCGAGACGCCCGTTCCGCCGTGGGTCAAGAAGGCCGTGACACCCGAAGATGCTGTCAATTACCAGACCATCTTCGCCGACAAAGAAGGTGCCGTTTCGGCACCAGCAGCCGGCCTGCATTTCTCCAGGGAACTCTTCAACCGCATGATCCTCAAGGACATAGACAAGTCTTTCATAACCGTCCACATGGGCACGGGACACTTCCGCACCGTTGATGTCGAAGACCTGTCGAAACACCGCATGGACGGCGAGCGCATGATCATCACTCCCGAGGCGGCGTCGCGTATCAACTCCGCCAAGAGTGCGGGCCACAAGATCCTTGCCGTCGGCGTTACCGTCATCAGGGCCCTCGAAACCTACGTGACCACCAATGCCGAAGTGAAGCCTTCCGACATGTGGACAAACAAGTTCATCTTCCCGCCCTACCAGTTCAGCATCGCGGACGCCTTCGTGTCGAACTTCCACCTCCCCCAGTCCACCATGCTCATGTGCGAGGCTGCGTTCGGAGGATTCAAGAACGTAATGAACGCATACGACGTAGCCCTGGAACAGGATTACCGCTTCGGACCTTACGGCGATGCGCTCCTGATCATATAGGAAAATCTTTCGGCATAAAGGAAAAACCTTTACTACATCCGAAAACGTATAAATCTGCAGTCCGCCCCTGTACGGCTGCGGATTTTTTCGTTTTTACTCCTTAATTTCGGGCTATGGACGATATGATGAAGGAGCGGATCTGCACATGTGCACTCAACCGCATTTTCGGCTATGAGCCCCGCTATGCGCTGGAGTTGATGCGCACCTTAGGCTCGGCCACTTCCGTTTTCGGGCTCGGGGAGAAGGAGACAGGACAACTGCTGGGACCGGGCTCTAAGTACCACGGGAAAATCAACTCACGCGCCCTCGACGAGGCGGAAAAGGAACTGGAAGGATTGCGTGGAAAAGGATTGGGATTCATCGGGATAGGCGAACCCGGCTACCCGGAGGCGCTTAAGGAATGCGAGGATCCCCCTGTGGGACTGTACTGCCGGTCCGCCTCCCCGCCTGGACAGCTGTTCGGAGACCGGCCCGCCATCGCCATCGTGGGCACCAGGGACATTTCGCCCTACGGAAGGGAAATGTGTCCGAGGATAGTTTCGGCTATAGCCCGTTCACTTTCATTGCCGGTGATAGTCAGCGGGATGGCTTTCGGCGTAGATATCTCGGCACATCTCTCCGCCCTCGAATGCGGACTCTCCACCATCGGGGTGCTCCCCTGCGGCATCGACATGGTCTACCCAGCAAGGCACGCCGCTGCTGCGGCAAGGATAGCATCCTCTCCGGGAAGCGGTCTGGTCACCGACTATCCTCCCGGCACCATGCCGCAGGCATTCACTTTCCTAAGGCGCAACCGCATCATCGCCGGCCTGTGCAGCGCCACCATCCTTGTGGAATCGAAAGCCAAGGGAGGAGGTCTCATCACCTGCCGGCTGGCGCACGGCTACGGAAGGGAGGTATTCGCTCTCCCGGGACGCATCGACGACCTCAGGTCGGCAGGATGCAACGCGTTGATCCAGGAAAAGATAGCTGAAGCCATTTCTTCCCTCGACGGCCTACCACGCCAGCTTGGCCTCTCCCGCTGCGGCATGCGGAGCGGAGATGCTTCGGAGGAGTGGCTCCGGCGTCGTTACGAAGGGCGTCCGGACAAGGAAAAACTCCTGATGACAGTCTCTCTCATAAGGAAAAACCGCGGCATCACGCTCGACAGACTGTGCGAAAGGACCGGAGCGGACTACGGCGAAGTTTCCGCAGCCGCACTCACCCTGCAGGCAGACGGAATCATAGACATCGACCTGTTGCAACGCTGTACCATCAACACGAAAAATTTGTAAATTTGCGGATATGCATTTCGTGGACACGCATACCCATGTCACCGATGAAGCCTTCTCCGGCGAGGAAGAAGACGTAATCGCCCGCGCGAAGGCCGCCGGTGTCGACAGGATGCTGCTGGCCGACATCGATTCTTCCGAACGCGGAGCCATGTACGCCATCGTGGAGAAGCATCCCGGAGTGCTGTTCCCCATGATAGGCTTGCATCCCGAGAACGTCCGGGAGAACTGGAGGGACGAGGTGGACATGCTGGAATCATGGCTTCCGAAGCATCCCGTGGCGGTGGGCGAAATAGGCCTGGACTACCATTGGGACATAACGTTCAAGGAACAGCAGAAGGAGGCGCTGCGCGCCCAGTTCGAACTCGCAGCACAGTGGGACCTTCCGGTGAACATCCATCTCAGGGACGCCATGCAGGACTTCATGTCGATAGTTAAGGATTGCGCACACCTGCACCTGCGGGGGAACATGCATGCCTACAGCGGCAGCATCGAAAGCATAATGGAGATGCAGAAGTACGGCGACTGGCGCATAGGCGTCGGCGGGGTGGTCACGTTCAAGAACGCGCACCTCAGGGAGGTTGTCAAAGCCCTGCCGCTCGACCGGATCCTGCTGGAGACCGATGCCCCATACATGGCTCCGGTACCGCTCCGCGGCACGCGGAACGAAAGCTCCAACATACCGCTTATTGCCGCAAAAATAGCCGAGATCAAGGACACCAGCCTGGCGACCGTGGCGGAAGAGACCACCGCGGCTGCCGAAAAACTGTTCGGAATATGACCACAATACTGCTCATCTACACCGGGGGCACCATCGGAATGAAGGAAGACCCTGAAAGCCGCGCCCTCTCCCCCTTCGACTTCTCCCAGATAATGGAGGAAGTGCCGGAACTTCGCAAGTTCGCCGCCAGGATCGATTCTTACACCTTCGACCCACTCATCGACTCTTCCGACGTGGAACCGTCGCTATGGAAGAGCCTCGCCGAACTGATAAAGGAGAAATACGACCTGTACGACGGCTTCGTCATCCTTCACGGCACCGACACCATGGCATATTCCGCCTCGGCGCTGAGCTTCATGCTCGAAGGGCTTTCCAAACCCGTAATCTTTACCGGCAGCCAGCTTCCCATAGGCTCGCTGCGCACCGACGGCAAGGAGAACCTGGTCTCAGCCATAGAGATAGCATCGGCCCAGACCGCAGACGGCAGGGCCGTCGTGCCGGAAGTGTGCATCTACTTCAACTCCCTGCTGCTCCGAGGGAACCGCAGCTGCAAGGTGAACAGTTCGTCGTTCGACGCCTTCCACTCCCCCAACTTCCCTGCCCTTGCCGAAGCCGGCATCAACATACGCTACCATCACGACTTCATCCGCAGCAACGCCTCCCCCGGCGCCACGCTCATTATACACACCGCGCTTGACACACGTGTGGCCATTCTGAAAATCCACCCGGGAATCACAGCGCAGGTCGCGCGCAACGTACTCTGCGGCAAGGGGATACGTGCAGTCATCCTGGAAACCTACGGTTCAGGCAATGCCATCTCCAAACCCTGGTTCACCGACATCGTGCGCGAAGCGACGGACATGGGAAAGATAGTCCTCAACGTTACACAGTGCCTCGCAGGCGAGGTGAACATGGACCTCTATGCCACTGGCAAGGCGCTCAAGGACGCGGGCGTGGTGTCCGGGGGAGACATGACGACGGAAGGAGCGCTCGGAAAGCTGTTTTTCCTCATGGGCGAATTCCCCGACAACGAAAGGGTGAAGACTTTGCTGGGCAAGAATATGAGGGGCGAAATATCAAAATAAGTGTTGCTAAATGAAATATTTTTACTAAATTGCAACGATTTTGAAAGTTATTACTCGAACAAATAAACATTATCATCTAATCACTAAAAAACAGTTATGAAAAAGTTTTTCATGATTTTGGCAGCAATCTCCGTTATGGTTTTCACTGCCAGCATTGTATCCGCCCAGGAAGCAGCAACAGCCGAACCCGCAGCAACTGAGGAAGTTGCAGCAGCTCCTGCTGAAGAAGTAGCACCTCTCTCAGAAGAAGCTCCGAAGGAAGTTCCGCTCACCCAGGCCATCAAGACCAAGTTCATCGAAGGTGGTGCAGGATTCATGTCCCTCATCATCCTCTGCCTTATCCTCGGTCTCGCATTCGCTATCGAGAGGATCCTCTATCTCTCCTTCTCCAAGACCAACACCAAGAAGCTCCTCGAGAAGGTAGAAAAGGCCCTTGACGAAGGCGGTATCGAAAAGGCTAAGGACGTTTGCCGCAACACCCGCGGCCCGGTGGCCAGCATTTTCTATCAGGGTCTGCTCCGTTACGACCAGGGCATCGACGTCGTTGAGAAATCCATCGTTTCCTACGGCTCCGTACAGTCCAGCCTCATGGAGAACGGCCTCAGCTGGGTAGCACTGTTCATCGCGATGGCTCCTTCTCTCGGTTTCCTCGGAACCGTTATCGGTATGGTCCAGGCATTCGACGATATCCAGACGGCTGGTGACATTTCTCCTACCGTCGTTGCTGGTGGTATGAAGGTCGCCCTTATCACCACCGTGGCCGGTCTTATCGTAGCCCTTATCCTCCAGGTGTTCTATAACTACATCCTGTCCAGAATCGACAACATAACCATAGATATGGAAGACAGCTCGATCAAGATGATCGACATCCTTACCAAATATCAGGAAAAGAAGAAGTAAAATCCAGTAAACTTATCTGACAATGAAAAAGAATAAGTTATTTACCTGGATAATGATTCTGCTGATCGTCATCGGCGCGGTCATTACGGTTTGGGGCTTCATCGCAGGCTTCGGATCCGCTAATTACCTGCCCGTCGACGCCCTGCTCACCTTCGCCTACATCTGCGTGATACTTGCCATCGTGGCAGTAGTGCTCGTAGGCCTGGGGGTCAGCATCGCGAACGACAAGAAGAACCTGGTGAAGATCGGCATCGCCATCCTGGCGATCGCAGCGATATGCTTCATAGTATACCTCATTGCTCCAGGAACCCCCGCACAGGGACTCACAGTGGACCAGCCCAGCGCAGGTACGCTCAAGTTGACCGACACAGTACTCTATCTTGCGTATTTCCTCGCAATCCTGGCTGTAATCGCCATCGTCGTGGGTGAGATCCGCATGGCTCTCAACAATAAAAAAGGTTAATCTCTATGGCTAAAAGATCTACCCCCGGACTAAATACATCGTCAACGGCCGACATCGCATTCCTGCTTCTCTGCTACTTCCTGATGACCACCACCATGGACACGCAGACAGGTTTGAGTCGTCGCCTTCCCCCCATGCCTGACGAAAAGCAGAAGACTGAGGACCAGAAGGTGAACCGTCGCAACATCATCGTTGTGAAGATCAACTCCGCGGACAAGATTATGGCCGGTACTGACCCCATAGACGTCAGCCAACTCAAAGACAAGATCAAGATATTCCTTTCCAATCCAGCCAACGATCCCAACCTCCCCGAAATGGAGCTCCAGGATATTGAAGGCCTCAGGGGCCAGCGCAGGGTAAGCAAGGGCGTCATTTCCTTGCAGAACGACCGCGGCACCAGTTACCAGGCTTATCTCGCAGTCCAGAACGAACTGGTTAAAGCAGTTAATGAGCTGCGCGATGAAGCTTCATACCGTGAATTCGGAAAGAAATTCTTCTCTCTGGACGAAGACCAGCAGGACATCATCAAAAAGCTCGTTCCCCAGAATATTTCTGAGGCCGAGCCCAAGGACGTAAGCAAAAAGTAACAGGAGGACCCAATTATGTCAATGTTCAAAAAAGGCAAAAAGAAAACCGTGCCGGAACTGGGAACCAGCTCTGACATAGTGTTCATGCTCCTGTTCTTCTTCATGGTTACTACGCAGATGCGCGACAGCGAAAGCAAGGTGCAGGTCAGGGTGCCTGCCGCTTCCGAGGCCGCTAAGCTCGAGCGCAAGGACCTGGCTTCGTATATCAACATCGGTACTCCTATCCCGGCTCTCCAGAGCCAGTATGGTACCGACGCGCGTATACAGCTCAACGACTCCTTCAAGACCACCAAGGACATCCGTGACTTCGTGGCCGCCGAGCGCGAGTCCAAGAGCGAAGCCGACCGTTCCTTCATGACCGTCTGCATCAAGGCCGACCAGGACGTGAGAATGGGTATCATTACCGACGTAAAGCAGGAGCTCAGGCGCTGCTCGGCGTTGAAGATAATGTATTCTGCAAGAAAGGGTGAATAGTTGTCACCCGAATCTATAGGAGCAGCCCCCTGAATGAGGGCTGCTTTTTAAAATCCAAGAAGATGACAGCACGCAAGAAAGTAATCGATCTGCTTGCATCCGCCCCGGGCCAGGAAGTCCTGGCCAAGGGCTGGGTGCGCACCAAAAGAGGAAACAAAGAGATAGCGTTCATAGCCCTCAACGACGGCTCCACTATCCATAACATACAGGTCGTGGTGGACAAGACCGCCATCGACCCCGCACTCCTGGCTAAAATAACCACAGGCGCCTGCATAGCCGTGCACGGCGACTTGGTGGAATCCCCCGGAAGCGGCCAGGCAGTAGAGATAAAAGCTTCGGAAATAGAGGTTTACGGCGAGTGCGATCCGGTACGCTACCCACTTCAGAAAAAGGATACCAGTTTCGAGTACCTGCGCACCGTGGCACACCTCCGCCCGCGCACCAACACCTTCGGGGCTGTGCTCCGCCTGCGCAGCCAGATGGCTTTCGCCATACACGAGTACTTCCACTCCAAGGGTTTCGTATACCTCAACACCCCGCTCATCACCGCCGCCGACGCAGAGGGTGCCGGCAACATGTTCCAGGTGGCCACCCTCGACATGAACAACATTCCCCGCGACAAGAAGGGCCTTCCCGACTACTCGAAAGACTTCTTCGGACGCCGCACCTCCCTTACCGTGAGCGGTCAGCTTGAAGGTGAACTCGGAGCCACGGCCCTGGGAGAGATCTATACCTTCGGCCCCACCTTCAGGGCGGAGAATTCCAATACCCCCCGCCATCTGGCGGAATTCTGGATGATAGAGCCCGAAATGGCCTTTTACGACATCCGGGACAACATGGACCTGGCTGAGGATTTCATCAAGAGCCTCGTAAAGTATGCCCTGGACAATTGCCTGGACGACGTGAAGTTCCTGAACGACCGTTACGACCCCGAACTCCTCGCCCGCCTGCAGGGCGTCGTCGACACTGAGTTCGTACGTCTCGGCTATACGGAAGGCATCGAGATACTCAAGGCTGCGGAAGCAGACGGCCACAAGTTCGAAGAATCTGTAAGCTGGGGCATGGATCTCCAGAGCGAACACGAGCGCTTCCTCGTAGAGCAGCACTTCAACAAACCCGTCATCCTCACCGATTATCCCAAGGACATCAAGGCATTCTACATGAAGCAGAACGATGACGGCAAGACGGTACGCGCCATGGACGTGCTCTTCCCGAAGATAGGCGAGATCATCGGCGGCAGCGAGCGCGAAGCTTCGTATGAGAAGCTCCAGGCCCGCATCGACGAGCTGCACATGAGTCACCGTACGCTCGAGTGGTATCTGGACACCCGCCGTTTCGGCACTTGCCCCCACAGCGGATTCGGTCTCGGTTTCGAAAGGCTCCTGCTCTTCATTACCGGCATGCAGAACATCCGCGACGTCATCCCCTTCCCCAGGACTCCAAAGAACGCTGAATTCTGACAAATATGCTAATCATCGGTATCGCCGGCGGTTCCGGCTCAGGAAAAACCACAGTTGTGCGCGCCATCACCGACCGTCTCAAAGAGAAGGTCGTGGTGATTCCGCAGGACGCCTATTACAAAGATTCCAGCGACCTCACCGACGAGGAGAAGCGCAACCAGAACTTCGACCATCCCGACGCCATCGACTGGGACCTGCTTTGCGACCAGATGGCGGAGCTCAGAGAGGGAAAGACCGTACAGCAACCGGTGTATTCCTATATCAGCTGTTCCCGCTCCAAGACCGAAAGCGTCACCGTGGCTCCGGCCGACGTCATCATAGTTGAAGGGATACTTATCTTCACCTGCCCGCGCCTGCGCGACCAGATGGACATAAAGATATTCGTGGACGCCGACGATGACGACCGTCTCATGCGCGTAATGGCCCGCGACATCCGGGAACGCGGCAAGAACGTGGAATGGGTGATGGAACGCTACAGCCGTACCGTAAAGCCCATGTACCTGCAATTCATTGAGCCCAGCAAACGCTTCGCCGACATCATCATTCCCCAGGGCGGACATAACAAGGTAGCGATCAACGTCATTACCAACACCATCGAAAAAGCCCTCAGGGAAGAAAAGAAGAGCGCCAGGCAGTGAAGCGTATCCCCCAGGAAGACCGAGCAGGAATATACATCACGGTGATAGTACACCTTGTGGTGCTCATAATCCTGCTCGCAACCCAGTTGGGGCTCACCATCAGCAAGGAGAATACCTTTGTGCTGGACTTCACCAAAGCCGAACAGATAGAGAAGCTCCAGCGCGAACTTGAGTTCAAACAAAGCATAAACGACCGCCTGAACGAAATCCTTTCCCAAGGCAACCAATACGTCCACAACGTAGTGGTGGACCGTTCGCAGCTTCGGGATGACCGTAACTCGGCCGAGGACGCGGAGCAGCTGTACAAAGACGCTGAAAGGCTCCAGAGAGAGTTGAGCGCCGGATTCGATGCTCCCGAAGAGAACGACTTCGCTTCCGTGGATACTGAAAAGCCCAAGACCACTTCCAAGAAGGAGAGCGGCCAGAACTACAGCGGGCCTTCCGTACTCAGCTACGAACTCGAAGGGCGCAAGGCCAGCCGTCTTCCCATACCGGCATACCGTTGTATGGGAGCGGGGGAAGTCAAAGTGATCATAGGCGTGGATCCCCAGGGGAACGTGCTGAGCGCCAAGATAGACGAGGGATCATCCTCGAAGGACGGATGCCTCAGGAACTTCGCCGTAAGGGCGGCACGCCTCAGCAAGTTCTCCGCCTCCCCTTCAGCCCCGGCAAGACAGACCGGATACATTATTTACCAATTCATAGCGCAATAACATGAAACGCTTGACCATCATCGCCCTCGCCGTATTCACGGCGTTCTCCCTCCATGCCCAGGGCACATGGAGCCAGGAATTCTCAGAGAGGTACGACAGCAGCGCGGTCTTTCTTTCAAAGATGGCATCGCAGATCTACGGAGGCAGCGTCCGCCCGGCATGGAAAGACTCCGTGACCTTCCTGTACCGCATGCACGAAAAGAGCGGCGACAACATATACTCCGTCAATACCCTGACGAAGACAAGGACTCTTTCTTCGATGGAAGAACTCCGCTCCATCCGTCCCGAGGCCCCTTATTACGACCCTTCCGACGAGACCATGTATTCCCTGTCGAAGCAAAAGGAGTTCCCCTCCCCTGACGGAAAGTGCACTGCGCTTATCCGCGACGACAATATATGGATCAAGGCCGAAGACGGCAGCTTGAGGCAACTCAGTTTCGATGGCACAGAGTTGGAACCTTACCATAAGGTAATGTGGTCGCCTGACGGAAAGAAGATCGCCGCGAGCAGGAAGCAGAAAATGGAAGAGAGGCAGATAATACTCCGGAATTCCCGTCCCGAAGACCAGATCCAGCCGGAGTACCGTTACCTGAACTATTGCAAGCCTGGTGACGCCCTCCCGCAGGAGACGCCATACCTATACGACCTTGCTGCGATGGCCAGGATACCTTTCGCCACCGAAGCCTATTCGAACCAGTACTTCCTGGAGATGGGACAGTGGTCGCCGGATTCCAAATACTTCACCTTCGAATACAACCAGCGCGGGCATCAGCTGTACCAGCTCATAGCGGTCGACGCCGCCACGGGAAGGAACCGCATCCTTGCCGAAGAAAAGACAGATACCTTCGTATACTATTACGACATCTACCGCTATTACTTCGAAGACGGCAAGCGCATCCTCTGGACCTCGGAGAGGGACGATTGGAGGCATCTTTATATGATAGACGTACCATCCGGCACCATGAAGCTCCTCACTCCCGGCGAGTGGAACGTGCGGGAAGTGCAGCATGTGGATGAAAAGAAGGGTTATGTCCTGATGTATGTGAACGGCCTCAACGCCTCCAAGGGCGAAGACCCATACAACAAGCACCTGGTCCGTCTGGACCTCAAGACCCTCAAGATCAAGGACCTTACCCCGGAGAACGCAAACCATACCGTTTTCTTCGACCGCGGATTCGATACTTTCGTGGACAACGCCTCGAGACCCGACTTCCCGGGAGAATCATGGCTCCGCTCGGCCAAGGACGGTTCGCGCCTGATGGAACTCAGCCATACCGACATCTCGGTTCCTGTCGAGAACGGCTATACCATGCCGGAAGTATTCTGCGCCAAGGGCCGCGACGGCGTCACCGACATATGGGGCACCATCTTCAGGCCGTATAACTTCGATCCTTCGAAGAAGTATCCCGTTGTGGAATACATCTATGCCGGGCCGCACGATTCCCATGTCGAAAAGAATTTCTATGGCAACATGCGCTTCTCGCGCCTCATGGAAATGGGCTTCGTGGTGGTTACCATCGACGGCATGGGAACCGACAACCGCACCAAGAGCTTCCAGGACGTGGCGTGGCGCAACATAAAGGACGCCGGCTTCCCTGACAGGATACTCTGGATGAAAGCTGCGGCGGCCAAATACCCCAGCCTCGACATTTCCAACGTCGGCATTTACGGCTACTCCGCCGGCGGGCAGAACACACTTTCCGCCCTCCTGTTCCATCCTGAGTTCTACAAGGTAGGCGTGGCGCTCTGCGGCTGCCACGACAACCGCATGGACAAGATGTGGTGGAACGAGCAGTGGATGGGTTATCCCGTAGGGCCCTGGTATTCAGAGAATTCCAACGTGGACAACGCATGGAGGCTGGAGGGGAAACTCTTCATAATCAACGGTGAGATCGACGACAACGTCGACCCGGCTTCGAGCCTTCAGGTGGTGTATGAACTCGAGAAACATAACAAATACTTCGAACAGATGCACCTGGCCGCCCACACGCACAATCTGGGCAACGACTACATTACCAAGAGGGTATTCGAATTCTTCTGGAGAAACAGGTAAAAGACAATACGACTGCGGTTCAATAAGAGCCGCAGTCGTAGCCATCAACCAACCTTTCAAGAAATCCCAATCTTGAAAGGATTAATTTAACCCTAGTTTTCGTCGGTAAATATAGGCAATTAAATCGATTTTGTCAAGTATCGGGGACGAAATTTTTGCCTAAATTTCATTTGCCGGCTTTTTTGATATAGGATTGCAGCGCGTCCACATAGCCGGAAAAAGCGTTGCGGCCTTGTTCGGTAATGCGGCACAGGGTGCAGGGTTTGCGTCCCCTGAAGGTCTTCTCCACCTCTATGTATCCTGCTCCCTGCAGTTTGTCGAGTTGTACGCTCAGGTTGCCGGCTGTCGCACCGGTCTGCGCCTTGAGGTAGACGAAGTCCGCCTCTTCGACGCTGATCAGGACCGACATCACCGCAAGACGAAGCTCGGAATGCAGGAGCGGGTCAAGGGGTTTGAATGTTGTTTGCTCCTCCATTTCCGTTTATTTTGATGTTTTCTGAAGAATGATGCCAGGAACGATCAGGGTGAATACACCGAGTATCGCAATAGCAAGTATCTGGGTTGGACCGGTGAGCATGATCGACATCAGGACGGCCAGGACGGTAGATACCACCACCGAGACGAGTATGGCCTTGTTGTCCATGATTTCGGCCGAAATGGCTCCGGCGAGCCCGAGGAGAAGGGATATGATCAGGGTAAAGTCGATGCCTGCAGTCTCAACACCCCATCCTGTGGCACGGCAGATAAGTACGGCCACCCATATGAGGAAATAGAACCCTGTCGAAATGATGCCGAACCACATCCATACTTTTCCCAGCATGCGGGAAAGGGTATTCTCCGGAACTGATTCATTGTTCTTGGTCAGCATATGGGTTCCGACGCCGCCTATGGCTGTCATCGCAAACCAGAGAAGGTTCCACATCGGGGAACCTGTTTTTGTCCAGAGGCCCCAGACTATGAAAGCCGTCACCGTTACGAGTATTCCCCAGAGTACGAGCGGCTTGCCGCTGTTCCTGGCGATAGTGTTCCTGCTTTTTTCGATTGTCTCGCGAATTAAGCGCAGACTGTTTTCAGTTGTAAGGTTTTCCATTTTTCGAGTCGTTCTTTTAATAATGATAAAACACGTGAATGGCCATTCACCGGGATAGCTCCCCTGCCTCTCGCGATAAGGCACGTTCACTCTCCCGATGCAAATATAAACAAGTTTATTTTATAAACCAAATTATTTTGCAAATTTTTTGGATGTATATTCTCTCCGGGGATCATGAGGGATAATAAAAGATGGGGGATTTGGCCGCAGAGGCGGCCATTTCCCCTTTTGTCCGGGAGCAAAGCGGCAGAATGCAGGACTACCAGTCCGTTTTTTGTGAAGCAGGAACCTTACAAAAGACGAGCTTTTGACGGTCCTGCTTCACAAAAAACGCCGCACTGAGTGCGGCGCATTTGCTGCTTTGCATAGAGCGGAGAGATGGGGATTCGAACCCCAGAATCCCCGGATGGGGATTAACGGTTTTCGAGACCGCCGCTTTCGACCACTCAGCCATCTCTCCAGAGGCGTTTGCCGAATTGGACTGCAAATATACAAAAAAACTCAATTTGCCAATGCCGCTTCCACCACTTTATCTGTACCCAGATACAGATGATAGAAAGCATCGTCGCCAAGCAAGGAATACCTGCCTACCAGGGCGCGCACCGAAGTCATCATATAATTCCTCTCGAGCTGCCACTCTCTTTCCGAAGACGGCCTGAGTCCGTCTTTGGAAGCGGCGAACAACAGGAAAGCCTGCTCCAGCCCCGATCCGTTGAGATATCTTTCCAGTTCCTTGAAATCCCCGATACGCTGGATCTCAGCCTTGTGTGCATCGAACCATGCTGAAGCGAAGCGCATCGGAGTGGCCTTGCGGCTGCATGCCTGGTAGAACTTGGACACATGGGTGGTGTCCATGGGTACGAATACGTCAGGAACTATCCCTCCACCGCCATAGACGGTGCGTCCGGCCAGGGTCTTGTAAGCCTGCGTAGTATCGACCTTGATGCTGTCGGCATCAAGCATTTCGCCGCCTACGTAACGCTCCCAAATGTCATTCTGGTACTCCTCGTCGCTGGCATAAGGCTTCTGTATGCACCTGCCCGAAGGAGTGTAGTAGCGGGCGACGGTAATGCGTATGCCGCTGCCGTCGCTGAAATACACCGGCTCCTGCACCAAGCCCTTGCCGAAGGAACGGCGGCCGATGATGAGCCCGCGGTCGTTGTCCTGGATGGCCCCGGCGAAAATCTCGCTCGAAGAAGCCGAACTCTCATCTATCAGCACAGCCAGCTTCACATCCTGCAGCAAACCCTTGCCGCTTGCGGTGTAGCCCTCCCTCTTGCGATGCAGGCCCTCGAGGTAAACTATGTCGGAATTCTTCCGGAGGAACATGTCGCTCAAAAGCAGCGACTGGTCGAAGAAACCGCCGCTGTTGTCGCGCACGTCGAAAATAAGGTATTTCATCCCCTCCGCCAAGAGGTCCTTGCATCTCTTCACCACCTCCGAATAAGTGGTACGGGCGAATTTGCTGAGGCGCAGGTATCCTGTTGTATCGTTCACCATGAAAGCGGCATCCACGCTGTTTACCGGAATCTTGCCGCGTGTGATCTCGAACGGCACGGTCTCCTTGCCGCGCCTGACCGTTATGAGGACCTTGGAACCGGCCGGGCCCTTCATCCTGTGCACCATGCTGTCCTGTGGGAAGCGCACGCCTGCTATCACCTTGTCATCGACCTTGATGATGCGGTCGCCGGCCTGAAGGCCTATCTTTTCGGACGGCCCGCCCGGAATGACCTCGAGCACTATCGCGGTGTCGTTGGGCACGTTGAACTGAATGCCTATGCCGTCAAAGTTCCCCGCGAGTTCCGATTCCGTCTCCTCCAGGATCACGGGAGGCATGTAGATGGAATGGGGGTCCAGGGCAGAAAGCGCCGCACTTATCGCGGCGTCCGAAACCGCCTTGCGGTCGATGGTATCGACATAATTGCGGTCAATGGTGCGCAATACCAGGTTGAGCTTGCCCCAATCGGCGTACTCGGTCCTGATCTTCGCCCTGTTCTCGTTGAATTTCTGCACGGCGACCGCAGCCATCGCCCCCACGGCGATGCCCAACACGGCCACCCACACTGAAGAATACCTATTCATCCGACACTTCGACTTTTTCGACCTCGACACCAGCCCTCTCAAGCAGTTTTATGCCATCGTCCAGGCGGTAAGCCTCACTGTATACCACCCTGCTGATTCCGGACTGTATGATGAGTTTGGAACATTCCATGCAGGGGGAAGCAGTCACATAAAGCGTAGCTCCCTCGGCGCTGTTTCCGGAACGGGCCACCTTGGTAATGGCATTCGCTTCGGCATGCAGGACGTAAGGCTTGGTAACCCCGTTTTCGTCCTCGCATACATTCTCGAAACCGGCTGGCGTGCCGTTGTACCCGTCGGATATGATCATGTTGTCCTTGACGATGAGGGCTCCGACCTGCCTGCGCTTGCAGTAGGAATTGGACGCCCATATCCTCGCCATCCTCAAATATTTGTCGTCAAACTTGTTCATTTGGAATTGCGCTGATATAGATAACGTTTGATACTGCGCTTGGGTGTGCGTTCGAAGTCTTCGGGCATGAATTCCATCTTCTTGATCTGAGCGTAGTTCGGAAGTATCTTGTTGATTTCGGGGACCTCCGCACGGAGGCGTTCCATAAGGGCTTCCTTGCTCATGCCGTCGGCGGCGCCCTGCTGATAGTCGGGATATACCAGGGCGGTGAGACCGCCGGTGTCTTCGATCACGAGGGAATCACTCACATACGAAACGTTGTTCACCACCGCCTCGAGTTCTTCGGGATAGATGTTCTGCCCCGACGGGCCCAGGATCATACATTTGATACGGCCGCGCAGGTAAAGGTAGCCGTGGGAGTCCATGACTCCCATGTCGCCAGTCTTGAACCAGCCGTCGTCGGTGAAGCTCTTGGCGGTCTCCTCTTCGTTGCGGAAATAGCCCAGGAATACATTCTCGCCGCGCACCTGGATCTCTCCGGGGACCTTCTCGGGATCGGGACTGTCTACCCTGATCTCGCAACCGGGAATGGCTTTGCCGCAGGAACCTTTGGGGAGCCTGCTCCACTTCTCGTAAGTAAGGAGAGGGGCGCATTCGGTCATGCCGTAACCTACTGTGTAGGGGAAACGTATCTTGTGGAAGAACTGTTCGATGTCGGGATTGAACGCCGCTCCGCCAAGGATGACCTCCTCGAACTCGCCGCCGAAGGCCTTGATGAGTTCGCTGCGTATCTTGTAGGTGATGGCCTGGCCCAGGATGGGTATCTTGCGGAAGGTCTTGGTGCGGTCGAGGACGGGCTTGAGCTGCATCTTGTAAACCTTCTCGATGATCAACGGAACGGCGATGATCACCGCAGGATGGATTTCCTGGAAAGCCTTGAGGATGATCTTGGGGCTCGGCACGCGGGTGAGGAAGTGCGTATGGGCGCCTATGGTCATTTCGAACAGGAGCTCGAACATCATTCCGTACATGTGTGCCGAAGGCAGCATGGCCACCATGTTGGATGTGTTGTCCATCTGCGGCTCGGCCACGTAGCGTGCTGCGAATATATTGGCGTACAGGGCCCTGTAAGGTATCATCACGCCCTTGCTGAAGCCAGAAGTACCGGAAGTGTAATTGATGAGGGCCAGCTCATCGGCGCTGTCTTCGTAATAATCCAGGTCCTGAGGATGCAGGCGGTCGGGATGCTTCTCGAGGAACGCGCGGAAAATGCCGTTGCGTATGCGCTGCATCTCCTCGCTCTTGGAATATATGTACTTGAGGTCCTTCATGCTCACTATCACCACCAGTCCGGGCATCTCTTCCTCGGAAAGGTTCTCCCATATCATTTCGTCTACGAAAAATGCTTTCGCCTGGGAGTGGTTCACCAGATAATGGATATTACCGGGCTTGAACTCATGCAGGAGGGGCACAGGTACAGCCCCGTAAGTCATCGTCGCAAGGAAACTGACCGCCCAGTTCGCCTGGTTGCGGCCGCAAATCGCTATCTTGTCCCCTTTCTTGAGTCCGCAGGCCTGGAACCCCATGTGCAGGAGTTCTATCTTGGTGGCGAGTTCCCCGTAAGTGAAAGTATCGCCCTGGTAGTTGGAGAGGGCCGGACGGTCCCAGTTCTCCCTGAAACTCTTTTCGAAAAGCTTATTTACAGATTGGAAATTCATAAACTACTTCTTGTTCTTGATACTGATTCCGGCGGAAGTCCCGCAAAGCAGCCTTCCGTCCGCGAGCACCGCAAATTTGAGGTCCTTTGCCGGGAAATCCCCGGAGACACCGACTTGGCGTGCGGTGAACGCTTCTATGTCTTCGGCTCCGCCCACTGCAAGCCATCCCTGCACGCCGGCGCATGAACTCTCGTCGCCTGGAGCGAACACCCCGCCGAAGAGTTCGGCGGCGAATCCCGGATAGGCAAAACCACCCGATTCACGGGGAAGGTTCTTTCCCTTGGCGGGGCGCAGCAGCAGCACGGAATGCCCGTCGAACGAAGCCAGCGCCACTTCCTTCAGGTCCAGTTCCGCCGCCCATGCCAGGGGATCCTTGCCGAAAGTACCCTTCAGTGTGCGCAGCGCCCTCTTGTGCTTGTCAAGAACCGCCCGCGCATCCAGATACCTTACCCTCGCGTCGTAATACCCTTTCCAACTCTTGAGAGGAAGGTCCACGACGAAATCGGCGCTGTCCGGAAGCACCTTTGAAAGACGGCTCTCCCCTGCCTCGACGGCGTCGAAAACATTCATGAAATAACGGTCCCCTTCGCCTTCTTCGCTTATCTGCATGTCATCGAGCATGCCGGAAGAAAGGGCGGCCACAGTCCACTCGCATGCACGGGTGAAGAAATCCACCATCTTCCTCCGCGGGATATACTTGAGCAGGAAATCATTGGGGAGCCAGCGGGAAGCGGCATCGTTGCGCAGATAGACTGTCCCCGCCGAGCCGCTGCCTTTTGCAAGCGCTTCCGTGAAACCGGGCGCCTCAAGTATCGAAGTACGTGCGGAAAGATGGTTGTCCACCTCTCCCAGCGCGGCCTCGGAAGGGCTGATGAACAGCACGCTGCGGCCTTCGACGGTGTCACGGCTGAAGCGGGAGTGAAGTTTGAGCCGGGCTGCCTGCGAAATGATGGAAGAAACATCGCCCACAGTGTCGGCCACCTTGCCGGTATTGATGGACAGCAGGGGGATCAGCTTTGCGCCATAGTCGTAAGAGAGTATGGCCTCGGCCTTGGCGAAATGCCCGTAATCGATTGCCCTGAAGGCACTTGTGGAATCAAGCAACTTTTCCAGGGCAGGTTCGCAGTCCTTGAGATGCATTACCACTATGGAACGGGAAGGGATGCTGCGCAAAAGGTCGGGAACGTCGTTGCGGACGCCCTGACCCTCGCTGCAAGCCACCGCCAGAAGGGCGGCGGCAAATATGGGCATTATGGTTCTTCGCATATTCAAAACTTACAAATATACGAAGAAATTCGATAGTCCCTAATCTTCGGCGGCAGCCTTGGCTATCGCTTCTTCCAGCTTGTCGCGCGGGATCTCCCCTTCAAAAGAGATGAAGGTGGTCTCGTCGGGCTCGAAGGCCATCAGGACGAAACTCTTGATGGTCTTTTCGTCCCCTACGGTGTACATCCTCGTCACGTCCCCATCGTCCTTGGCCTCCATGAGGAGCTCGTAAGTGCCGCGTTCTATATGCCTGCCCACATCCTTCTTGAGTTTCTCGGCCACCGCCGGATTCTCACAACTGAGCAGATACATCCCGTTCAGGCTCTTTATCAGGGGTGCGATGTTCACATCCCCTTCCCCGATTTCGAGATCCGGGATACGGCCGATCAGGCGGAACATGGCCGGAGAGATATATACGGCGCTGACTCCTTTTTCGTCGGAGTAGCGGTTGTAGATGTCGCGGGCCTTCTGGGCGAAGGAACTCACGGTGAGCAGCATCGCTGCGATTATTGCTATTGTCCTTTTCATTTGCTTATCATTTCTAGGATGTCGTCCGTCTTCTGAATCACCGGGACGGCCTTTCCGGCGGTCTGTATACCCTTGTCCATCTTATCGGAGACAAAGGCGAAGGTGCGTTCCACTTCGGCATAAGCCAGGTACGGATCGCTGAAAGTGTCCTTTGGCCTGCGGAAGTTTCCGGTGAAGATGAACACCCCTGCCACTATGGCGGCAGCGGCGGCGGCCGGGAGCCAGAATGAACGGCGCCTGCGCGGAGCTTCCTCTTCTTCGGGACAGATCAGGGAGAGGGATTCACGGAGCCGCTCCGGCATCTTCACCGAAACGTCGCCGGCTATCTTCTCCAGTTGTCCGTCCGTAAGGTTCTGTATGGTATCAAGGTCTTTCATTTTCTTCCATTTTTGTCTTTATGGTTTTCCGGGCTATGCTCACAAGGACCCGGGCGTTGTTTTCGCTTACGCCCGTCCTGCGGGCTATCTCACTGTATTCCAGGCCGTCGAGAAGACGCATCCTGGCCAGTTGGCGCTGTCTGGATGGCAGGCCTTCGATGAGGTTCAGCACCCTCTGTATCTTCTCCCTGGCAAGTATCGTGTCTTCTTCGGGAGCCGGCAGGTTCTCGTCAGCCTCCACCATTCTGGCCTTGGAGGCGCGGCGTATCCTGTCGATGCAAAGGTTGCGGATGAGGGTGATGGCGTAGGCCTTGGGATTCTGCACCGAATCCAGTCTGTCCCTCGAGTTCCACAGTTTCAGGAACAGGTCCTGCACCGCATCGGACGCATCGTCGGTGTCCTCAAGGATGTAAAGCGCCACCCTGTACACTGCCTCGCCCAACGGCAGCCAAACCTTCCTGAATTCTGCGGACTCCATGCTCTAGTCGATGTATTTCATAACCGAATCCAGGTCGAAGGTGCCGAAAAGGCAGACTAGCGTGCCGCTTTCGGGGCTGAACACCACGAAGTTCTTCACTTTGCCTCCGTCCGGGGAGATGTCACCGTAGATCGAGGTCTTCTCGCCGTCATCCACCGTTTCCACGAGCAGGTTCTTCGGGGTGAAGAGCTTGGATGCCTTGCGGGCTATGCGTTCCTTAACCTCTGGTGAAGCATCGTCGAAGTCCATAACCGTCAGGCTCTTGAGTCCTTTGAGCACTTTTACCGCCTGACGGGCGTCCCTGTCGTCGAGAGCGGCTATCCTGGTAACGGTACGGGCGAGCGACATTCCAACCGAACCTATATGCACGACCTCAACGCCGTCGACGCCGCTGAAACTGCTCACAAGGGCGTTGACCTTGTTGCGGGAGAACAGCGATGTCTCCGAAGCCTCAAAAGTCCCGCATGAAGCTGCGCAATACGGGCTTGCCGTGAACGAAAGAAGCAGCAGCGCTGCAAGGAATGACAATGTCTTTTTCATTATGTTATTTACTGTTTCTGCACAATAGACGCAGAAAGTTACGGATTATTAAAGAAAAAAGCAGCCATTTTCCTATATTTGATGTATGAAAAAGACAGTACTTGCACTGGCAGCAATCCTGGCATTCGCTTTTCCTTCCGCAGCCCAGCTCGGTTACCTGACCGATTTCGGCCTGGACCGGGAGAGCGATTCCCTCTTCCTTAAAAAGATGAACGCCCGTATGGACAGCATACGCCGGCACCGTCCCACCGTCGCCGTGGTGCTCAGCGGCGGCGGAGCCAAGGGTGCAGCCCATATCGGTCTGCTGAAGTACCTCGAAGAGATCGACATGCCCATCGACATGGTACTCGGCACCAGTATGGGAGGACTGGTAGGGGGCATCTACGCCATGGGATACTCGGCTTCGCAGTTGGATTCGATGATACGCAGCTTCGACTGGGACCTGCTGATGAGCGACAAGATATCCAAGGACTACATCCCCTTCGAAGAGAAACGCTACAGGGAAACTTTCCTGCTTTCTGTCCCTTTCCATTACAGGGAATCCGACTACAACGAGAACCGCACTGCGTCCAAGAGGTATCCGAAGCCCGAACAGCTGACTTTCAAGGCCGGTGAGAACGAATACACTTCCCGCACCGAGAGCAACTTCCTTTCCAGCCTTCCGGCCGGTTATCTGGTGGGACAGAACATCTATTCCGTGTTCAACAGCCTGAGCGTAGGATATCACGACCGGACCGACTTCGCCGACCTGCCAATCCCATTCGTATGCGTAGCCACCGACCTCGTCACGCAGAGAGCCAAGTACTGGCACGAGGGCAGCATCCCCGTCGCCCTGCGCTCGACCATGTCCATTCCCGGGCTGTTCACTCCGGTAAGGACCGAGGGCATGGTGCTGGTAGATGGTGGGGTACGCAGGAATTTCCCTGCCGCCGCAGCCAAATCCATGGGTGCAGATATCGTGATTGGACTCGCATTCAAACTGAGCAATGTCGAGTTCGGCGACATTTCGAACGTTGCCGATGTCCTCAGCGCCCATTCCAGGATGCTCACCAAGGACGATTATTATTTTAACCGTACGGTCACCGACGTGGTGGTAATCCCCGACCTTAAAGACTACGGCACCATGTCCTTCGATTCCGAAGCCATCGACTATATCATCAAGGCCGGTTACGAGGCTGCCGTTGAGAAGAAGGACCAGCTGATGGCCATAAAGGCCCGCTTGAACGGGGAAGGGCTGGAAAAGGGTCCCAGGAGCGTAATCGACATAAACAACCAAAAGGTAAAGATAGGTTCGATCTCGTTCAAGGGCTTCCGCAAGGACGAAATCAAATACATACTCAACCGCATACGCCCTTACCGCACGGGTGAACTGGGCAGGCAGGAGGCGGACAACCTGGTCAAGTCCATTTACGGCACAGGTGTCTTCGAATCGGTGAATTACAAGCTCATAGGGTCCTCGGAGCCCTTCGATCTCGAAATCACCGGCGACAAGGCCCCGATCCACAAATTCGGCATCGGAGGCAAGCTCGACACCGAAGAAGCGGTTTCCCTCTTCTTGAATCTCGGACTCGGAAAGAACACCCTCTTGGGGCATTCCCTCGACATTTCCACCCGCGTCTGCCTCAACCCCATATTGGACATACACTACGAATACCGCTTCACTTCACTGCCCACCCTCAACGTCAAACTGCACAACCGCTGGACCGACTGGTCGTACCTCAACTTCGAGAACATCAACAACCGGTTCAACATGTCGTTCACCCAATACGAACAGGAAGCGTATCTGTCCAATGCGAACTGGATACGCAGCGACATGAACGTGGGCATAAGGAATTCGGTCATCCGCACAGGCGGATACCATCTGGACGACCTGGATTCCTATTATTTCGAAGACATGCAGTGGCACGATTACCTGACTCTCTTCTTCCGTCACTTCTATGAGACAATGGACGACGCCTACTTCCCCACCAGGGGCATATCTGCAGGCGTGGATTATGGCTGGACCAACACCTTCTGCAATGACGGATCCGTCGACAGGTCCTTCCATACGGCAAGACTGGAATTCAACGCGGCCGTCCCCTTCAGCAAGAACTTCACCCTGCTCCCGACCCTGTATGCCAGGAGTCTCATAGGCAACCGTTTCCCGCTTATGTACGCCAACATGGCCGGAGGGTTCACCGAAGGCAGGTACATCGACCAGCAGATTCCCTTCCGCAGCATACGCTTCGGGGTCTTCAACGGCAAGAACACGGGCATCGCCGCCCTCGAGGGCCGCATCCTCCTCCTGAAGCGGAACTACTTGTCGCTGAGGGGAGAATATATGGTGGACACGGGTGATTTCAAGAACTTCGAGCACGTCTTCGGAGGCGTAGTTTCCTACGGGCTCAACACCATAGCGGGTCCTGTCTCGGCCAGCATAGGCTGGTCATCGCTTACAGGCGTAACCACATACCTCTCGCTCGGCTACGATTTTTAAGGTTTTTACGATATCTTTTCTTACCTTTGGATTCAAGCACCAATCCCTTTCAAACATGGCTAAAGCAAAACAAGCGGACCCCAAGCCCTCCGGAAGCGAAGCTCAGCAGATCGACAAAGAGGTCATCGATAAGAAACTGGACGATCTTGAAAAGAAGATCCAGGAAGTCCTGGATATCCTCAACTCCGTTGCCGGGCAATAATTGATGAAGAAGGCCTGGGTCAGGATTCTCATATCTGCCGGCATTGCGGTCCTGCTCAGTGTCGGCGTCTATATTTTCGGCAACATCCCGTTCGCGGTAGGCGGAGGAAACGGGAAGTATTTTTTCATCGAAGACATCATCCAGCGGCATTTCGACCGTCGCAGCACCCTGGATGACGCTTTCTTCATAAACGTCTCGTGGGACAAGCAGCTGATCGGGCGTTACGACGGATTCGGAGAACCGCATGGAGTGACCGACATCACCGACAGGGCGGCGCTGACCGACCTGCTGACCAAGCTGAAGGCTTCCGACACTTACAAGTACATCTGCCTCGACATCCGTTTCGAAGACGGGCTGGAACGCGACAGCAGCGACACGCAGCTCTTCTCTCTCATCCGCGGGATGCGCGACCTGGTGATACCGGTCCATAGGGGCATGACGCTCGCCGACCCCACGCTCGAGGCCAAGGCGGCTTCGGGCGACTACCGCTACACCGGCTTCAATACGGGTTTCTCCCGCTACCAATATCTGCAGAAGGGAAAGGAATCCATGGCCCTCAGGGCCTACCACGACCTTACCGGCAAGACCATCACCCGCCGGAAGCTGTCCCCCTTCTTCACCTGCGACGGCAAGCTCTGCTCCAATGTGAGTTTCGTCCGGCTGCCTGTCGACATGAGCAAGAAATGGAGCGACTCCGGCGACTCTTTCAACTACTATGACCTCGGGTACGACCTGGGCATATACAATATGGAAAGCCTGGCCAGGCGGGCGGAAGGCAAGGTGGTGGTGATCGGCAACTTCGTCGAGGACATGCACGAAACCTACATGGGCCGCCAGCCGGGGCCGTACATCAATTACATAGCCACCGAGAATCTCCTCAACGGCACCCATTTCGTCAACTGGAGCTTCATCATAATGATGCTCATAGTCTATTTCGTGCTGGCTGCCTTCGCTATCGATGAAGTCCAGTTCACCGACCTCATACCGGCACTCCGGAACTCGGACAACCGTTTCGTCAAGTGGTTCATATCTTTCCTCGGCATAACTTCCATACTCAGCATAATCAGCACCCTCATCTTCATCCTCACCCAGGGATCGTACAACATCCTCATCCCTTCCCTGTTCTTCTCCTGGCTCGACAACTACCTGAATAAAGACAAGATATGAAAAGATACCTCCTCCTTTTCCTTACCGCGCTGCTCTCCCTCCCCATATGCGGCGCCCAGGACAAAGACGCATACAGGATAGCCAGGATGAACTCCGAGACCATCCGTATCGAAGGCCGCGAGTGCAAGGTCGGCAGCACCTTCTATGCCGACGAGCGCATCGCCTGGGAAAAGCCGGGGCAGTTCATCTACGCAGAAAACACCCGTACGGCCGAACTGCACATCTTCTCCAAGGAGGCCTTTTCCTCCAAAGGCGTTTCCACTATCCAGGATTACTTCGTCACCCGCAAGCTCTCCACCCGCAGCGCCGCGGCTTCAAATTGCAATTCCCCCAACCCCATCAACACCGTTCCCGGACAGGACAGGATAGCGCTCGTGGTGGGCAACTCCAACTATGAGACCCTCCCCTGCCTCGCCAACGCCGTGAACGACGCTTCGCTCGTCAGCCGGAAGCTTCTGGAGATGGGATTCATTACCTACACGGCTTACGACTGCACAGGCAGGGAAATGGATTCGCAACTTGCGGATTTTGTCAAGAAGGCCCAGAACTACGACGTGGTGCTGTTCTACTATGCGGGGCACGGGGTGACCCATGACAATTATCCATACTTCCTGCCCGTGGATGCCGACCTTGGGAAAGAAAGCGCCCCTGAGGGATATCTCAACGGCAAGGAACTCATGCAGAAGCTCTCGGAAGTACGCGGGAAACAGATGGCCCTCGTATTCCTGGACGCCTGCCGCAACGCCCTCTCAGGCGAGGATGCTTCGGAGAGGGTGACGATGGAGGCAGAGCCCAACATGGCGATTATCTACTCCACCCACAATGGGAAACTCGCCCTGGACGGAGAGGGCGGCAACAGCCCCTTTGCCGAAGCCTTCATCGAGAATGCCGGCGAAGAAGGGGTTTCGATCTCCGACATGCTCATCGACATGGGCAAGGGCCTGGCCGGCAAAACCAACGATTATCAGGTACCTTCCGTAAGTTCTTCATTTACTTCCCGTTTCTATCTGGTACCGGCGAGGACCGCCTCTGACAAGCTCTCCAGAGATGCGGCGGCAGGCAACCTGCGGGCCATGACGGCATTGGCCAAGAAGTATTATACCGGGGACGGCATAGCCAAAGATCCTGCTGCTGCCTTCGAATGGTACAGCAAGGCGGCGGAAGCCGGAGATGCGGCTGCGCAGCTTTCCCTCGGGCAGATGTATTATGAGGGCAGCGTTCCTTCCGGAGAGCCGGATTACCGGAACGCCATGAAGTGGTGGAGCGCAGCGGCCGGCAACCGCCATCCCTATGCCGATTATTACATAGCCACCCACATACGCGACCTCGCCCCCTGGTACGACTACACCCGCGACAGCGAGGGCTATCTCATACCTCCCGGCATGCGCACCCAGGACCCGGCACTCATCTTCCTGATCCTGCACAGCCGTTCGGTATACGGCACTTCAAAGCAGGAATGGTTCGATATGTACCCCAGCATGAGCGAGAATCAGATTGACCGCCTGTATCAGCTGTTGCTGGGCGAAAGTTCCAGCCTCCTCGAAATCGAGAAGAAGCTGGGCCGTTCCGGGGAAGAATGACAACGGGCCCGGCTGTTACCAGGGAATGATGATCTTGAATGAAACGCTGCGCCCCATATTGCAGATTCCGATATACTTAAGGCGGCTGAGGTGGGGCATATAGGCTTGGTCTGTGAGGTTTGAGCCTATGATATACAGCGAGAAACGCTTCTTCCCCCTGATTATGGCATCGGTTCCGGCGGCAGCGCCGAAAAGGAAGTAGGACGGGGTGGCAGTCTCCGTTCCTCCAGCCGCATAGAAGTGGTTCTGGGCCCAGTTCCAGTCAAGATTCACGGAAACGAAGGCATTGTTCAGCACCCCTCCGTCATGGGAAATCTCCCACTTTATTTCAGAATAGAGACGCGGAGCCGGAATGAGCGGAAGGTCATCTCCTCCTTTTTCCGTGGCGCGGACGCAGGAAAAAGCACTGCTCAGGTGCAGTTGATGTATGGGATGGATGTCAATGGCTATCTCCCCTCCGCCCAGATGGGCGAGGCCGCTGCGGAAAGCGTAGACCGGAAGGCCTTCGTCAGACAGGGAACCATTGCGGGATGCAAAAATATAATTGTCCACCCTGTTGGCGAAAAGAGCCCATTGTATGGACACGTATTTGGAGTTGAAATCCAGGCCAAGGTCTCCCTGAAGGCTGTATTCAGGCTCCAAGTCCTTGTTTCCCAGTTCATAGCGGAAAGTCCCCTCGTGCTCGCCGTTGGAGCCCAGTTCAGCAAGGTTAGGGGCGCGGAAACCACGGGCCACGTTTGCCCTGAACGTGAAGTTTTCTCCCAATGGACGAACGGCACCGATGCTGGCACTGATACCCGGGAAGCGCCTTCGGAACTCATCGAACCTGTCCTCAAGCGGCTTGCTGTGGAGCCAGCGCACATCGGCCCTCAGCCCTCCGGAAAGCGTCCAAGCACCCATGAGTTTGGAAGCAGTGGCAAATACACCCGCGTCAAACAGGTCGTATGCAGGGATCAGATATTCATCTCCGAGATTGTCGCTCCTCTGCCCCATCCCCGCAAGCCCAAAGGCTGTTTTCCAGCCATCTCCGAAGGTGCTTTGGTACCGAAGGTCATAATTGACGGTATTCAGCCGGAAGTCAAGGCCGGGTTCTTCGGCAAGTTCCTCAAACTCCTGCCGACGGTTCCCCTGCCAGCCCAGGATAAGTTTGAGGCTGCCTTGCCCGATGTAAAACGTATTGTCAGATACAACTTTATAATGCCTGACCTGCTGGAAAGGGAGTACCGGGGAGTAGCCGAAATTATCTCCCTCCCCCTCGATCATTCCAGGAGTCAGATGGAAATAGCTGAAACGGAGCCGCGAAT
>ONSD01000020.1 GCA_900320385.1 uncultured Bacteroidales bacterium | reverse complement strand
GAGCGGACACTTTCCGCCTCGAGGTCTTTCTCGGAAAGATACTTGCCGACGATGGCTTCGGTCATGGCCGTGCTGTCGGCCATGAAATCCGCTTCGAATTCCCCTCCCACGGGAATGTCCCATACGAGGGTGTCCACCAGGTAGCGTTTGCCCGGATCGATTATGTAGCTGACCTTGACGTTCTTGCGTGAAATGTCGACGCGCGGGGTGACGCTTGAACCATACCATCCGAGATACTCGAGGCGGTTGCGTATGTTGGCGGCCGAAGTGCCTATGGAAAGGGAGTCGAACACCACCGGCGCAGTGCCTATCTTGTGGACGAAGCTCTTTTCCCTGACCGACCAGTTGTAGACATAGAGCATGGGGTTCCAGCCAAGGAGCCAGGAAGAATTGGGTTTCTGCCTGATATAGGCCGAAACGTCGCCTTCACTCAAGCCGCTGTCGGGAGGAAGCACCACTTTGTTCTGTGCGAGACGATACTCCCCCGGCCCCAGCACGCGGGTGGTGCTGCAGGCTGCCGCTGCGAGGCAGCAAAGGCCGAGTAAAAGCAATCTCTTCATGTTTAACTTACAAATGTAATAAAAATACCGTAAATTTGCCCGGATGAAAGAGATTGCCAATTCAGAAATAAAACGGGTGCGTTCCCTGCAGGAGAAGAAGTTCCGTGAGTCCCTCGGCCTTTTCGTGGTCGAAGGAGACAAGATGGTAGACGAAGCCCTCGGGTCCGGACTTGACGTCGTAGACGTATACCGCCGGCAGGAGGTAGGTGAAAAGGCGATGGAGAGGATGAGCGGTCTCGCTTCAGCTCCACCTTCCCTGGCAGTGGTGCGTATCCCTTCCAGGGATATCCCGGACATTTCCAGCGGGCTTTTCCTCGGCCTTGACGCCGTGCGCGACCCAGGCAATTTCGGCACCATCCTGCGCATCTCCGACTGGTTCGGCGCCGATGCGGTATTCGCCTCCCCCGACTGTGTCGACCTTTACAATCCCAAGGTGATCCAGGCTTCGATGGGAGCCATATTCCGCAAGACGGTGGTCTACACTCCGCTGCCTCCGCTGTGCGCTTCCTTCCGCGCTGCCGGCCGCAAGGTGTTCGGCACGTTCCTCGGCGGAGAGGACATCTACCGGACCGCCCTGCCGAAGGACGGACTGGTCGTAATGGGCAACGAAGCCCATGGGATAAGCGGGGAGACCGCTTCCCAGGTTGATGTGCGGCTCACCATACCTTCCTTCGCCGTCGGACGCGGAGCCGAGTCGCTCAACGTAGCGGTCGCGACGGCCGTTGTTCTGTCTGAATTCAGGAGAAGATGATTATATACCAGGTCCTGCCCCGCTTATGGGGCCGCGGCAGATTCTCCGATTGGGACGTTCCCGCGTTTTCATATCTCAAGACCCTGGGCATTACCCATGTCTGGTATACGGGTGTCATACGTCATTCCACCGGCAAACCCTGGGTGAAAGGGGATCCGGGTTCTCCCTACTCTATTGAAAACTACCGGGATGTTAATCCGTATCTTGCTGATAATCCCGATGATAGGCTGGATGAGTTCAAGTCTCTGATAAAGCGGACACATGATGCCGGGCTTTCCGTGATTATCGATTTCATACCCAATCATGTGGCCCCCGACTGCAAGGATGTGCCGGTTCTCGACCGCTGTGATTATGACTGGACCGACACGCGCAAGGTCGACTATTCCCGCCGCGAAGCCTGGGATTCCATGCTGGGAATCCTGGATTTCTGGGCCGGCCTGGGGGTGGACGGATTCCGCTGCGACATGGTGGAAATGGTGCCGGTCGACCTAATGAAGTTCTTGATAGAGGGAGTGCGCATGCGCTATCCGGGAACTCTGTTCATAGCCGAGGTTTACAATCAGGACTCATACAGGAACTACATAGAATATGCGGGGTTCGATTATCTGTACGATAAATCGGGAGTTTATGACAGCATGAGGGCCATACTGTGCCACGGACAGACGGCCAGGGCGCTCAGCTGGAACTGGCAGCGGCTGTCCGACTTGCAGGGGCACATGCTCAATTTCCTCGAGAACCATGACGAGCAGCGGCTCGCATCGCCATATTTTGCCGGGGATGCGCGCATGGGCTATGCAGCCCTTGCTTTTGAAGCCCTCTTCAACGATGCCGCCTTCATGCTCTACGCCGGAGGGGAACTGGGAGAAACGGCATCCGAGGGCGCGGAAGGGCGGACTTCCATCTTCAACTGGAGCCATCCGGCATCCCTTTCATCGCTGTATTCCCATATCCGTGAAGGATCTCCCCTGCCCGTCGCGGAACAGGAGGTCCTGGACAGGTACCGCGCCATCCTTCCCCTGAAAAACGAGGAGCCCTTCTCCGGAGGCGCGTGCCACGACCTCTGCTATTGCAGTTCGGCTTACGAGGGCTTCGATCCCGACAGGCATTTTGCATTCCTGCGCTATACCGCAGACAGGGCTTCGCTCGTGTTCTGCAACTTTTCCAGCTTCCCGGCTTCAGTCACGATACGCATTCCGGACGGGCTGATTACACAAAAATGCCACCCCTGGCGGGACGGCATTTCTGTAGAGGCGAAGCCTTACGATGCAGAGATTATATCTCTTCTACAACCGGAGACTCGGGAGCGTTAGCCTTGACTGAGGCGATGCCCTGCTTCATGGTCCTTTCGGAAGCGTACATCTGGCTGCTGCCTACGGTCTGGCCGTTGGCTGCCTTCACGTTGAAATAGGGCTTGCCGTTCTTAGCCACGAGGACTTCGAACCTGTCGGCCGCAGCGTTCTTGCGGACGGATTCGATGCCGGCGAGGCAGGCGGTCTTGGTGGTGTAACCCTCGCTGGTGAGGATCACCTGGCCGTTGGTGGCCTTGAGGTTGAACTGGAATTCACCGTTCTTCCTGATGGTAACTACAAATTTTCCCATAATGTGAGTTTTTGGTGAGTGAAAGAGTGATAGTTATATAATCAATGAATTATTCCCAATTGAGGATTTTGCGGAAGTCGTAATCCTCCGGATTCGGGACGTACTTGCGTGCGGCTTCATACGATTCCGGAGTGATGAAGTGGCAGATGTAGCGGTAGTAGTTCTGGGCTACTCCGCCGTCAACGTTCACGCGGCGGGGCGGAATCTTGCCTTCGGCGTTCTGGAGGTCCTTGAGGTAAAGCGGGAAGGCGTTGCCGGCCGGGTCGATGTAGACCATGCAGCCTGTTTCTCCTTTCTCGTAGAGGTCGTAGACGCCCATCGCGAGTTCGGTGCAGTAACTGAGGTCGTATGCAACCGGATCCTGGCAACGGATGTCGTAACCGATCTCGACGGGACGCATCTTGACCTTGAGACCTATCTTGGGGAGTTCCTGACTCAGGATGTCGTTGAACAACACGGCCTTGCTGATCTTGCCAAGTTCCGGATGCCCGTGCTCGTCGTAGGTCAGGTGCACGCCGGAGGCCTTGATCTCTTCGGGATCGAGGTCGTGGAACACACCTTCAGCTATGATGACGGCTCCGTAGGGGATGCCGAGGGTCTTGCGTTTAATGATGGAGGAGATGGCCAGGCGGACTATCTTGTCGAGGGATATCTTGGTGCGGCCGAACATCTCGGGGATGATGGTCATCGGGGCATGGATGGCTTCGCCGATGCCGAGAGCGAGGTGGCCGGCGCTGCGTCCCATGGCGCTGATGAGCATCCAGCTGCTGGCAGTGCGGGCATCTTCGTAGATGGTGCGTGCCAGGTGTGCGCCTTCGTCGCGGGCGGAGTTGAACCCGAAGGTGGGGGCATTGCCCGGGAGCGGAAGGTCGTTGTCGATGGTCTTGGGGACGTGGATGTTGTGGATAGGATAGTTCTTCGCTTCGAGGAATTTGGCGATGCGGTTGGCAGTGGATGCGGTGTCGTCGCCGCCGACGGTAACGAGGAGTTTTATGTTGTTTTCGGTGAAGAGCTTCAGGTTGAAGTTCTTTTCGAAATCTTCCTGGGTGGGTTTGAAGCGGCTCATGCGCAGATAGCTGCCGCCCCTGTTGAAGTAGGCGTCGGCATGGCGGAAGTCGAGGTCTTCGAATTCAGGATCCGGTGAGAACAGGCCGCTGTAGCCTCCATGGAGGCCGATCACGCGGAATCCGCGGAACATGAATGTTTTAGCAATCGTGAAAACAACGGCGTTCATGCCGGGGGCGGGGCCGCCGCCACAAAGAATGATTATGGATTCTTTCATTTCTTTTTGGGTAGGTTTCTTTTTAATGAGTTTTTTGAAACATCCCCCAAATATAAGAATTAATTTTCGTAATTTTGTCAGTTAATTATGAATAAAAGCGAAGCAAGGGCAAGGATACTTGAGTTGCGGGATGTTCTCAATGAGAACAGCCGACGGTATTATGTCGACAACGCGCCGACCATGTCGGATTACGACTACGACCAGCTCATGCACGAGCTCGAGCGCCTGGAAGAACAGTTCCCCGAATTCAAGAGTCCCGACTCCCCTACCGTCAGGGTCGGAAGCGACCTTGAGACACAGGGCGCAGGCGAGAATGCCGAACCGTCCGTGAGAAGGGAATTCGTGCAGCGGCCTCACCGCTACCCCATGCTCTCGCTCGCGAACACCTATTCCATACGGGAGGTGGAAGAGTTCGCCGCCAGGGCCGAAAAGACGGTTCCTGCCGGTTTCAGCTACTGCTGCGAACTCAAATTCGACGGTACCGCCATCTGCCTGACCTACAAGGATGGCAAGCTCCTGCGGGCGCTCACACGCGGCGACGGGGTGACGGGTGACGACGTCACCGAGAATGCCCTGCGCATATCCAATATCCCGCATACCCTTACCGGGGATTATCCTCCTGAGTTCGAGATACGCGGGGAAATCCTGATGCCCTACGATGCCTTCGACGCCCTGAACAGGGAACGTGCAGAGAATGAAGATCCGCCCTTCGCGAATCCGCGCAACGCGGCTTCCGGCTCCCTCAAGCTCCTCGACCCCGATGAAGTGGCCCACCGCGGCCTGATGTGCATCCTGTACCATATCCCGGCCCAAAGCGGTCTGGATTTCGTGTCCCATTACGATGCACTTCGGGCGGCAGCGGCGTGGGGCCTTCCCGTTTCGGACGAAATGCGCGTGGTGCACGGCATCGACGGAATCAAGGCATACATCGACCATTGGGATTCCCAGCGCAGGTTCCTGCCCTTCGCCACCGACGGCATAGTTATCAAGATCAACGAAATGGCCTACCAGAGGGCACTCGGCTACACCGCCAAGGTACCACGCTGGGCCGTTGCATACAAGTTCAAGGCGGAGCAGGCCCTCACCCCGGTCCTTTCGATAGACTATCAGGTGGGCCGCACCGGTGCCGTCACCCCGGTTGCCAACCTGCAGCCGGTACAGTTGAGCGGAACCGTGGTGAAACGGGCTACGCTCGTGAACGCCGACCAGATGGAGGCGCTCGACCTGCATGAGGGCGACTGGGTATACGTGGAAAAAGGAGGCGAGATAATTCCAAAGATAACCGGAGTGGAGCTTTCGCGACGCGCCTCCGGAGCTTCCAAACCCGTTTTTCCGGAAGTCTGTCCCGACTGCGGTACTCCCCTTGTCCGGGCTGCGGACGAAGCCAAATGGTTCTGTCCGAACAGCGATGGCTGTCCGATGCAGATCAAGGGCAAGATGCTCCATTTCGCCGGACGTAAGGCCATGAACATCCTCATCGGCGAGGCCACGGTCGACCAGTTCTACAATCTCGGGCTTGCAAAGACCCCTGCCGATTTCTACGATCTCGGCATGTCGCAGCTCCTGTTGCTGGAAGGTTGGAAGGAAAAGTCGGCACGAAGATTCCTGTCGAGCCTCGAGGCTACCAAGGCCGTTCCTTTCGAGCGCGTCCTGTTCGCCCTTGGCATACGTTTCGTAGGCGAAACCACTGCCAGGGAAATAGCGCGCCATTTCGGCGATATCGGCACCCTTGCCTCGGCTACTAAGGAGCAGCTCCTTGAAGTCCCGGATGTCGGGGAAGTGATAGCCGACAGCGTTGCCGGATGGTTCAAGGATCCCAGGCATCTGGCCGAAGTGGAGAGGCTTAAGGCGGACGGCCTGCAGTTCTCGGTGGAAAAGCCGGCCGAGAACCTGTCAGGAGCCCTGGAAGGGCGTACGTTCGTGGTTTCGGGAACATTCTCGATTTCCAGGGAAGGGATGAAGGAACTGATCGTACTCCACGGAGGGAAGGTTTCTGGCTCGGTGAGCGGAAAGACGAGTTTCCTGCTTGCCGGGGAGAATCCAGGCCCTGAAAAGATAAAGAAATGTGCAGCCCTGGGCGTGCCGGTGCTCAGCGAAGAGGCTTTCCGCGCCCTTCTTCCCGACAGCGGTCCTGCGGTGCACGCAAACCAGGAAGATATTGAACCTACCCTGTTTTAGATGATGGACTGGAAGAGAATAAGCAGCCTGCTCTTTACCGACAAGGTGTGGAATGCCGAAACCGCTTTCGCATCCATGGCCTGGAAGAGGCTGGTACGCTTCGTCAAGCTGGTGCGCATCACCCTCGACACATTCGCCGAGAACCGCATGGGCTTCCAGTGCACGGCGCTCAGCTACTGCATGACGCTTGCGATGGTCCCCTTCGCAGCCTTCATGATGTTCGTCTCGAGCAGCCTGCGTATCTTCGACTGGGTGGAATCTCTGGTCCGCGCTGTTATCCCGGAAAACATAGAGCTGGTCGACCTCATCCTCGACAAGGCCCAGAACATCGTGGACGCCATGCAGTCGGGTCCCGTGGGTGTCGTTTCCGCCCTCATGTTCATCTGGACCGTGATCTGGATGATGTTCCAGGTGGAGAGGGTGTTCAACAACGTCTGGGGCATACGCAAGGTCCCGCGCAAGATATACAAGCGCTTCGGCTTCTACATAGGGCTGCTCTTCCTCTCCCCTTTCATCGTGATCATCTTCTGTTACGGGATTGTGCTCTACACCAATGCAGCAAACCTCATCGGATGGAGCTGGCGGGGCATTTCGCGCCTGGTCGGGTGGATCATTTTCTATGGGATACTGGTGTTCACCCTGTCGGCCATGTACAAGTACATCCCTGCCGTGAAGGTTGAATACCGGCATGCGATAAAGGCGGCCCTGTTCGATGCCGCCGTATTCCTCGCCTTCCAGTACCTCTACCTTGAAACACAGACTTTCGTAGGCAGGCTGAATGCCGTGTACGGAGTGCTGGCCGCCATACCCCTTTTCCTCATCTGGCTCAATTACAGCTGGCAGATAGTCATTTACGGAGCCGAGCTCACGTACAGTCTGCAGCATGTCGACGATTATCATATAAGCGAATGAGTTTTTCGAAGTTCACCATAAAGGATTACGTCCTGATAAAGAAGGATTGGGAGTCGCTGCGCGAGGCGGCCCGCCGCCGTTGCCGCTCCGATGAAGAGCTGGCGGTGGTGGAGCAGGCGTACGAATTCGCCAACACGGCCCACAGGAATGTGAGGCGCCGTTCGGGAGAGCCGTACATGCTCCATCCCATCGACGTCGCGAAGATAGTCGTTTCCGAGATAGGACTCGGATACAAATCCATAGCTGCCGCGCTCCTTCACGACGTGGTGGAGGATACCGACACCACCGTCGAAGACCTCCGCAACATCTTCGGGGACAAGATAGCCCTGCTGGTGGACGGGCTCACCAAGATAAAGACCGTACTCGACAACGAGGACCGCAAGGGCACACCGGTAGAGAGCCTGCAGGCGGAGAACCTCAAAAGGATATTGCTCACCCTCAACGACGACGTGAGGGTGGTGCTCATCAAACTCGCCGACCGGCTCCACAACTGCCGTACGATCGAGTTCATGCCGGAGCACAAAAGGGACAAGATACTCAGCGAAACCATGTTCATCTTCATCCCCCTGGCGCACAGGCTTGGTCTCTATACGATAAAATCGGAGATGGAGAACATCTGGCTCCGTTACAAGGAACCCGATGCATACAAGGAGATTTCCGACCGCATCAGCCGCAACGTCGCCTTGAGGGACAAGGAGATAGATGAGTTCATCGCTCCCATCGAAGGGGCCCTCAAGCGTGCCGACATCTCCTTCCGCATCATCAAGCGCATAAAGACCCCGTATTCCATCTGGTTCAAGATGAGGAACAAGAATGTTCCTTTCGAACAGATTTACGACCTGTATGCGGTGCGCATCATCTTTGATTCGAACGCCGGCAACGTTGATGCTGAAAGGCAGCTTGCCTTCCGCATCTACACCATCCTCACCGGCCTTTACCGTTCCCATCCGGGACGCACCCGCGACTGGATATCTTCGCCTAAGAGCAACGGTTATGAGGCGCTGCACTGCACCCTCATGAGCCATGCGGGTATTTGGATTGAGGTGCAGATACGCTCCCAGCGCATGGACGACATCGCCGAAAGGGGCATCGCCGCGCATTGGGCATACAAGAACGAGGGCTTCATTTCGGAATCCGATTCCAGCATGGACCGCTG
>ONSD01000094.1 GCA_900320385.1 uncultured Bacteroidales bacterium | reverse complement strand
CAGCCCACCCTGGCTACCGAAATGGGACAGATGCAGGAACGCATCACCTCCACCAAGAATGGTTCCATCACCTCGGTGCAGGCGGTTTATGTGCCTGCGGACGACCTCACCGACCCCGCTCCGGCCACCACCTTCAGCCATCTCGATGCAACCACCGTGCTCAGCCGCAAGATCACTGCCCTCGGCATCTACCCCGCGGTGGACCCGCTCGAGAGCACTTCGCGCATCCTCGACCCCAACATCGTGGGCGAAGACCATTACGAAACGGCCCAGAGGGTGAAGCAGATCCTGCAGCGCAACAAGGAACTGCAGGACATCATAGCCATCCTGGGTATGGATGAACTCTCCGACGAGGACAAGCTCACGGTGAACCGCGCCCGCAGGGTGCAGCGTTTCCTCAGCCAGCCGTTCAGCGTGGCCGAACAGTTCACCGGCGTGCCAGGAGTGATGGTTGACATAGCCGATACCGTCCGGGGCTTCAAGATGATACTCGACGGCGACTGCGACCATCTGCCCGAGCAGGCCTTCCTCAATGTAGGTACCATCGAAGACGCCATCGCCAAGGGCGAAAAGATACTTGAACAAGCCAAGGCATGATCAAGGTCCTTATCCTCAGCCCAGGCGGCATGCTCGAATTCCAGGCGGACGAAGTTTTCCTGCCTGGATCTTTTGCGCCCTTCGAGGTGCTTCCGGGGCATGCCCCCATAATATCGACCCTTGAAGCCGGCAGGATACGCTGGAGGGCCGGGGGCGAAGAGGGCCATATCGACATCCGCTCCGGGACCGTCCGTCTCGTTGCCGATACCATGACCATTTGTGCCGAATCGGAAGATATATGATAGGGAAGAAGCTCGCCATACTCGTCTCCTTCATCCTGCTGCCGCTTGCCGCGGCGGGACAGGACCTCGATGTATCGGAAGTGATCTTCGGCCACGTGGGCGATTCTTACGAATGGCACATCACCGATATAGGCGGAAAGAGCATAGCCATCCATCTTCCCATAATCGTCAGGGCCTCCGACGGCTGGCACTGTTTTAATTCCCGGCATCTTGAAGAAGGTGAGTATCAGGGGCTTCACATAGCCGGAAAAGGCCAGCCTCACGAAGGCAAGTTGGTGGAGTCGGACGGCAGCAGGCCCTTCGACATCAGCATCACCAAGAACGTGCTCTCGCTCATGATCGGCAGCCTGCTCCTGATAGTGCTGGTGCTGCTCACAGCACGGTGGTACAAGCGTCACGACCCCGAGAGGGAAACCCCGCACGGGTTGGCGGCCCTCATGGAACCGCTCGTGATGATGGTCCACAACATGGCCCGCGAAAGCATAGGAGAGGAGGACTACAGGCGGTACAGCCCGTATCTGCTCACCGTCTTCATGTTCATTCTTCTCAACAACTTCCTGGGCATCATCCCCTTCTTCCCGGGCGGAGCGAACCTTACGGGCAATATCGCCTGTACGCTGGTGCTGGCGCTCTTCACCTTCTTTACGGTGAACCTCACCGGCACGCGTCACTACTATAAAGAGATGGTGAATCCGGATGTGCCCGGGCCGCTCAAGCCGCTCATGGCGGTGATCGAAGTGTTCAGCGCCCTCATAAAGCCCCTCTCGCTCACGATCCGTCTTTTCGCCAACATGCTGGCCGGCCATATCCAGATCCTGTGCATGGTGTGCATCATCTTCATCGTGGCCAGGTACGGCGGCGTGCTCCTCGGGGGCATGAGCGTCATCAGCGTGGTGTTCGGAATCTTCCTGGACTGCTTGGAAATGCTTATTTCCTTCATCCAGGCATATATATTCACAATGCTCTCGTCGATCTACATAGGCTTGGCGCGGGCCAAAGGGTAAACAACTTTAAAACTTATAATTATGTTAGGATTCGTATTGTTACAGGCAGCCACGGGTGTGGCTCTCGGAAAGGCAGGTGCCGCCATCGGCGCAGCTCTCTCGGCTTTCACTGCCGGGTTTGGAATCGGCAAGATAGGATCGGCGGCTGTCGAAGGCATCGCACGTCAGCCCGAAGCGGCAGGCAACATCCGCAGTACCACCCTCATCGTAGCCGGTATGATCGAGGGCGCCAGCCTTCTGGCAGTCATCACCTGCCTTCTTGCAATCGTTCTGTAAGGCATGAACCTCATTACTCCGGATTCGGGCCTTCTGTTCTGGATGGTCCTCATCTTCGGTCTGGTGCTCTTTATCCTGGCCAAATGGGGCTTTCCGGCCATAACCTCGGCCATCGAAAAGCGCAACACCCACATTGCTGAGTCGCTGCGCATGGCTGCCGAGGCAGAAAGCCGCATGGCCCGGCTCGGCGCCGAACAGGCCAAACTGATCGAGCAGACCAAGACCGAACAGGGAAAGATGCTCAAGGAGGCGGCGCGCACCCGCGACGAGATCCTCGCCAAGGCAAGGGAAGACGCCGAGGCCCAGACTGCCAGGATGATAGCCCAGGCCAAGGCTGAAATCGATGCCGAACGCGAGGGCATGATGAGGGATGTGCGCCGTCAGGTGGCCACCCTGTCGGTGGAGGTGGCGGAGAAGGTGCTCCGCAAAACCCTGTCTTCGGACAGCGAGCAGGTCGCTCTGATCGACCGTCTGGTGGATGAGAGCGCTTCGGCTGACATTAAAAAGGAAGTGAACTAGGATGAACGGGGGAGTGATTTCGACGCGCTATGCAAGGGCCCTCCTGCAGCTTACGCAGGAGAGCGGCCGGGGCGAGCAGGTCTTCAGCCAGGCCCGCTCCCTGCTGGCGGACCCTTCCGTCGCACCCTCCCCGCTGGAAGACGACCTCGTCCGGCTTGTGATGCTGCTGGAGCGCAACGGGCGCGGCAATCTCCTGCGCTTCATCCTGAACGATTTTGTAAGGATGTACTGCGACAAGGCCGGAGTGCTCCTGGTGCACCTGACTTTTGCTGTCGAGGCGCCGGGCCTTCCGGAAAGGATATCGTCGCTGCTGGGAGCCAAGACCGGCCGCAGGGTGGTGATCGAAAGCGCGGTGGATCCTTCTTTGATGGGCGGATTCGTGCTGGAAGCGGACGACAGGCAGCTGGATGCCAGCGTCCGTACCCAGTTGGAGCGTATCCGCAGCCAGTTTATCGAAAAGAATAACAGAATAGTATAATGGCGCAAGAAAACATAAAAGCCAGTGAGATTTCCGAAATCCTGCTGAGCCAGCTCAAGGACATCGACACTTCGGTGGGCTTCGAAGAAGTGGGCCGGGTGCTGCAGGTAAGCGACGGCGTTGCCCGCATCTACGGACTTGTCAACGCCGAAGCCGGTGAACTGCTGGAATTCGCTTCGGGCATCAGGGCGGTTGTGATGAACCTCGAGGAAGACAATGTGGGAGCGGTGCTCCTCGGCCCCACCGACCAGGTGAAGGAGGGGATGACCGTACGCAGGATGGGGCGCATCGCATCCATCCCTGTCAGCGAGGAAATGGTCGGCCGCGTGGTCGACCCCCTCGGAGAACCCCTCGACGGTCTCGGCAAGATAGGCGGTGACAAGGTGGAGATGCCCCTGGAGCGCAAGGCTCCGGGAGTAGTGTACCGCGAGCCCGTCAAGGAACCTTTGCAGACTGGCCTGAAGAGCGTCGACGCCATGATTCCCATAGGCCGCGGTCAGCGCGAACTGATAATCGGCGACCGCCAGACCGGAAAGACCGCCCTGGCGATAGACACCATCATCAACCAGCGTTCGGAATTCCTGGCAGGCAAGCCCGTATACTGCATCTATGTCGCCGTGGGACAGAAGGGTTCTACGGTTGCATCGATAGTGGAGACGCTCCGCAGCAAGGGTGCCATGGACTATACTATCGTGGTAGCCGCAACTGCCGCCGATCCGGCAGCGCTCCAGTATTTTGCACCCTTTGCCGGCGCCGCCATCGGGGAATACTTCCGCGATACCGGACGTCCGGCGCTGGTGGTGTACGACGACCTCTCGAAGCAGGCGGTAGCCTACCGTGAGGTGTCGCTTATCCTCCGCAGGCCTTCGGGCCGTGAAGCCTACCCGGGCGATGTCTTCTACCTTCATTCGCGCCTTCTCGAGAGGGCGGCGAAGATAATCGACCAGCAGGAAGTGGCCGAACAGATGAACGACCTGCCGCCTTCGCTGCGCGGCAAGGTCAAGGCCGGCGGTTCCCTTACCGCACTGCCCATCATCGAAACCCAGGCCGGGGACGTATCGGCGTACATCCCCACCAATGTGATATCCATCACCGACGGACAGATCTACCTGGAGACCGGCCTGTTCAACCAGGGCTTCCGTCCCGCCATCAACGTGGGCATATCGGTGTCCCGCGTCGGAGGTTCCGCCCAGGTTAAGAGCATGAAGAAGGTGGCCGGAACCCTCAAGATCGACCAGGCGCAGTATGCCGAGCTGGAGTCGTTCACCAAGTTCTCTTCGGACGTGGACAAGGTTACCGAAATGACTTTGGACAAGGGCCGCAAGAACCGTCAGCTGCTTGTGCAGCCCCAGTATTCACCCATGCCGGTAGGAGAGCAGGTCGCAGTGCTGTATTGCGGCACGCATGCCCTCATGGCCGACATCCGTACCAACCAGGTGCAGGAGTTCCAGAAGATGTTCCTCGATTCCATGAGGGCGTCTTATCCCGGGGTGCTCGGCGAACTGGGGTCCGGGAAGGTCTCCGATGCCGCATTCAAGACCATTGAGGATGTGGCTGCGAAGGTGTGCGTCGCGATCAAGGATAAAAAGTAGCGTCATTACAAGCCGATGGCCGCACTCAGGGAAATAAAGGACAGGATCTCTTCGGTACGTTCCACGCTCAAGATCACGAGCGCGATGAAGCTCGTCGCTTCCGCCAAACTCCGCAAGGCCCAGCAGGCTGTTGAGGCCATGGTGCCGTACCAGAAGGAACTCTCAAGGGTTCTGGAGGAGGTCCGCGCCGCGGCCGGCAAGTCCGGAGAGGCGGTTCCCGCTCCCGAAACGGGCAAAGTGGCGGTAGTGTGCGTTTCGTCCAATTCCAGCCTTTGCGGGGCCTTCAACGGCAATGTGATCCGCAAGGCCCTGTCGGTGCTCGGCGAATACGGCGGAGATGCCGACGTATATGCCGTCGGCAAGAAGATGGCCGAGCGCCTGCGCAAGGAAGGATATGTACCGGTAGGGGATTACAACTACCTGGTGGCATCCCCCGGATACGCCGAAGCCTCGCAATTCGCCCAGAAACTTATAGACTCATACGATTCCGGCGTGTATTCGAAGGTGGTGCTGGTCTATACCCATTTCGTCAGCGCATCCAGGCAGGTGGTGATGGTTGAGACCTATCTGCCTTTCGTGCTGGACTATACCGCAGGCAGTGAGGCAAAGGATTTCGAATCGAAGTATATAATGGAGCCGTCTGCCCGGCAGATCGCCGAAGCCATCATGCCCCAGGTGATGAGGCTGAAGGTCTATACCGTCCTGCTGGACAGCCTGGCCTCGGAGCACGCCGCGCGCACCGTCGCCATGCAGGCGGCCACCGACAACGGCAAGGAGCTCCTGGACGAACTGACCCTCGAATACAACAAGGGCCGCCAGGGCAAGATCACCTCGGAGATACTCGATCTGGCCGGCGGACAGCAACGATAGCCATGGATGCAGTAATATTGTGCAGCGGGGATTTCCCCCGCAAGGAATACCCTCTATACCTTCTGCGCAACGCCGATGTGCTGGTTTGTTGCGACAGCCGTTACAATGTCCAGAGGCTCGAAAGGATGGGCCTGGTGCCCGATGTCATCGTGGGGGACATGGATTCCACGCCGGATACGGTCGAAAAAAAGTATGCCGACAGACTGGTGCACATCCCCGAACAGGACGACAACGACCTGGCCAAGGCTTTCATAGTGCTTCGCGGCCGCTGGCCCGAAGCCACCGATATCCATATCCTGGGCGCCGGAGGCGGCAGCGAGGCCCATACGGTGGGCAACCTCGGCTGGCTCATGGAATGGGAGAGAGCCGGTTTATCGGCAGCCGGGGTGCATGTGGAGATGGTGAGCGACTACACCACCGCTTTCGCCATCTCGGATTCTTCCGAACTGCACATCGGCTGCGGCCGCAAGGTCTCGTTCTTCACCACCGATCCTACCCTGAATATAAAATCGAAGGGCCTGCAATGGCCCCTCGACAATGTGGTGTTCGACGCCTGGTGGAAGGCTACCCTCAACAGGGCTTCGCAAGACGTGGTTTCCCTAGTCTTCGACCACCCGGCACCGGTTCTGGTCGTCCTTGATTAGCTCCCTTCGTCGGGACTGAATTCCAGCAGGTCTCCCGGCTGGCACTCGAGGCAGCGGCACAGAGCATCCAGAGTCGTGATCCTCAGCGCCTTGGCTTTTCCGTTCTTGAGTATCGAAAGATTGGCCGGCGTGATTCCCATCTTCTCTGCCAGCTCGCCGGAAGACATTTTCCGGCGAGCCAGCATTACATCGATGTTGACGATTATAGCCACGGCCCTCTACTCCTTTCCTTTCTTCTCCGAAGACTGTCCGGAGGGAGCCTTGGCTTCCTGGTTGTCTGCCGGCTCCTTGCCTTTCATGTATTCCGGGAGGTCCATGCCTGCCATCTTGAAGAGGTCCTGGAGCGGAGGGATGCTTCCCATGAGCCCGCTCAGGAAGTCGGCTGTAGCGCCCTTGCCGTTTGCGCCCTTGCCGCCGTCCCAGACGGTGACCTTGTCGAACTTGATACCCTTGACGGCCTCCACCTGGGTCTTGACGATGTCCGGCAACTTGTCGGCTATCATCATGAGCACGGCCTTCTGCGGGTCGTTTCCGGCGGCCTGCACGGTCTGTGCGAAACCGGATGCCTGCTTGGTGAGGATTTCCATGGTACCGCGGGCCTGCGCTTCCATCTTGGCGAAGATGGCATCCGCTTCACCCTTGGCGATGCGGCGTGCCTGTTCGGCTTTGGCCTCGGCCTCGATTATCTGTTTTTCCTTGTCGATCTGAGCTGCGACCACGATGTTGGCCTGCTGGGTTGCCTTTTCGCGCTCGGCGCGGGCAAGTTCGGCGTCGCGCTCGCTCTGGTAGGCCTCCTGGAGGGCCTTGGCAGCTTGGACCTTTTCGGCGGCGACCGCAAGACGGTCGGCTTCGGCGGTCTTCTGGCGGCGCAGGGCGTCGGAATTGGCGATTTCGATCTTGGCCGTATTCTCTCCCTGTACGGCTTCGGCATCTGCGGCGGCCACGTTCACGCGGGTGTCCTTGTCCGCCATGGCCTTTCCGGTTTCACCGTAACGGTTCTGTTCTGCGACGCTCTTCTTGGCGTCGTTGATGGCCTTGGCTGCGGCTTCCTTTCCGAGGGCCTCGATGTAACCCGACTCGTCCCGGATGTCGGTAACGTTGACGTTGATGAGCTTGAGGCCTATCTTGCGGAGTTCCGCCTCCACGTTTGCGCTCACGCTGGCCAGGAACTTGTCGCGGTCGGCGTTGATTTCCTCGATGTCCATGGTGGCGATGACGAGACGCAGCTGGCCGAAGAGGATATCGGTGGCGATGCTCTGGATGGACTCTGTGCTGAGTCCCAGAAGCCTCTCGGCTGCGTTGGTCATCACGTCCGGTTCGGTGCTGATACCCACGGTGAAGCGGCAGGGCACGTCAACGCGGATGTTCTGCTTCGAAAGGGCGTTGGTGAGGTTGCACTCGATGCTGATCGGCTTGAGGTCAAGATAAGAATAGCTCTGGAATACGGGCCAGATGAAGGAGGCGCCGCCGTGGATGCACTTTGCGGACGTCTGTCTGCCTGTCTTACCGTAGATGACGAGGATCTTGTCGGAAGGACAGCGGCGGTAGCGGCGCAGGAGCGCTGCGATCGTCACGATCACTACGAAAACGATGACGATGATGAGATAAAGCTGGTTCATGATTGCTGTATGTTAGATTATCGAATTGTCGAGCCTTTCTACGAGAAGGGTGCTGTCGTTGATGACTTCCACCACTTTGATGGGAGTGCCCGTCGGGATGGGGGAGTCCTCTTCGGTCTGGGCGTTGTATTCACGGACGGCCGTATTGATGCTGATCTGCACCTTGCCTTCGCCGGTGCGGGCTGCGGGTATGGTAAGATAGACCGTTCCCTGGCAGCCTATTGCCGATTTGAAGACGTTGATGTTGCCGCTCTGCTGCATTTTCCCGAGCAGGCGGAAGAGATACATCACCAGCGCCACCAGGCCGACGCCTACGGCTATGGCCAGTATTATGCGCAGGACGTTCGACTGTACGGAATCCCTGAGAAGGATGGCGGTCCAGCCGAAGCCGAGCAGGAAGTTGATCAGGTTGCGGAAGGTGTATATGTTACCTCCGCTGCCGTGACCGCTGTCCGGTATGTCTCCGCCGAGGTCGGCAGCGTCCATTCCGCCGGCATCCAGGTCCGCACCGTCGAGGCCGGTGGCGTCCGCATCGGCTCCTATGAAAGTGAGGATGGTTTGGATGATGAAGATCAGCGATGCCGCAAGGGTGATTCCCCAGAGGATTTTCATTGAGGGGTCCAGGGCGCCCCACCAGTTTGCTATCATATCGATGAATATTATAATTACTTTCGCAAATATAATAATCTTTTATTGATTTACAATAATTTTTTATAAAATTTTGCAACAGCCCCCAAATGCCGTTTCAACCCTTGTGGGTTAGTATTATTAAAATAATTAAGGATCGCGTTCCTCTATTTCTTGCACGGGACAAAAAAAATTACGATATTGCATGGCTCAAACTGCATAATTAGGTATTGTAAGTATTTATTGATCGGTTCCGGACTATTGGAAGGAATACTATATTTTTTAAGTAGATAGCAGATTATTGTTTATTAACCCTAAATGGCTTATGAGAAAAATTAAGCTCTTTCTGACAACCCTGATGCTCGCGCTCGGTTTCACTGCCTACGCGCAGAACATCACCGTCAGCGGTGTCATCACTGATGAGAACGGCCCGGTTCCCGGTGCCACGGTGATGATACCCGGTACGACCACCGGTACCTCCACCGACCTGGACGGTAAGTACACGCTCACCGTCCCCGCCAACGCCACCATCATGGTCAGCTGCGTAGGCTACGTGGACATCACCGAAAATGTGGACGGCCGCAACGTCATCAATTTCAGACTCAAATCCGACTCTACCCTTCTCGAGGAGACCGTGGTGATCGGTTACGGTTCCGGCCAGAAGGTCAGCAACCTCGTGGGTTCTGTCACCACCGTAAAGTCCGAGGCTATCAAGAGTTCGCCCGCCGCATCCCCCCTGGATGCGCTCCAGGGCCAGGTAGCAGGTCTTTCGGTACTCACCACCGGCGGTGTTGCCGGTGACAACAACGTATCCATGACGCTCCATGGCGTGGGCTCCCTTTCTTCGGGCACCGCACCACTGTTCGTCATAGACGGTATCCCGTCGTCCAGCCGTACCATCATGGCCATGAACCCGAACGATATCGTAAGCGTATCCGTCCTCAAGGATGCTTCCGCTACCTCCATCTACGGTTCCCGTGCTGCAAACGGCGTGGTTTACGTAACCACCAGGGCCGGCTCCTACGACACCAAGGCTACCGTCACCGCCCGCAGCCAGTTCGGTATCAGCACCCTGGCCGACTTCACCATGTGGGACAACATGATGACTGGCCAGGAACTCCTCGATTTCTGGGCCAGGTCCGGCATGCATTCGCCTACTTACCTTCAGGAGACCTATGCCGACCACGGTTATACATACAACACCGACTGGACCCAGTATTTCCAGCAGTTCAACAACCCGCAGTCGCAGAACGACGTTACCATCGAGGGCGGCGGACGCAAGACCGCATATGCCATCTCGGCATCGCAGTTCCACCAGAGGGGCAACACCATCGGCAACGTCTATGACCGTTACACCGTACGTTCCAACGTCCAGGGCGTTCCGAAGGACTGGCTCAAGGTCGGCATGAACCTCAACCTCTCGCTCGACAAGCGCACCACCAACGGCAACTGGGGAAGCGGATCCAGCGCAGGTGGCAACAACTACCTCTCGGGCGGTCTTTCCATGATGAACAACCCGCTTTATCCGGCCATCGACCCCATCACCGGTGATGTGTACAAGTACCAGTTCCCCGGAATCGGCCAGATGAACTTCTCTTGGCTGTATCCTCTCCGTCACGGACAGAGCAACCGTTACGGCCTCGTGGGCAGCGTGTTCGTCCAGTTGGAACCCGTACGCAACCTCATCATCATGTCGCGTGCCGGTATCGACGGCAACGTCAATCTGTGGACTTACACTTCCTATCCTTCGGTCCAGGCCCTCTTCCCGGACTACACCGCAGGCAGGGACAAGTCGTCCCAGCTCTACTATCAGGCTACGGTTACCAACACCATCGAATACAAGTTCGGTTTCGGACAGAACCACCGCTTCTCGGTCCTCGCCGGCCAGGAAGGCATCAGCATGTATGATGATTACTTCAACACCTATGCTGCCAACCAGACCGACGACCGCCTGGTCAACCTGCAGAACGGTACACAGGCCAGCTTCGACATGGAGGAAAGCCATACCGACATGGCCACCCTTTCGTTCTTCACCCATGCCGATTACACCGCTTTCGACAAATACATCTTCGACGTAACCTTCCGTTATGATGCATCTTCCCGTTTCGGCCGCGACGTCCGCTGGGCGCCCTTCTGGTCGGTAGGTGCTCTCTGGAAGGTCAAGAAGGAAGACTTCCTCAAGGACGTCACTTGGCTTAACGACCTCAATTTCAAGATCAGCTACGGAACCCAGGGTAACTCTTCCATCGGCGACTATCTGCCTTACGCAACGATCAGTGCGGGCTCCTTCTATGCCGACAAGGGTTCGCTCTACGTTTCCGGTCCTTCGAACTACGATCTTTCGTGGGAACAGCAGGGCCTCTTCACCGCAACCCTCAGCGGCCGCGTGTTCGACAGGGTAGACTTCGACTTCGAAGTATATGACCGCCGTACCGACGATATGCTGATGGATGTGCCGCAGCCCTATACCTCCGGCTTCACCTCCCTTACCCAGAACGTGGGCAGCCTTTCCAACAAGGGCGTGGACATCACCCTCGGAGTCGACGTGCTCCGCGGACGTGACTACTTCCTGCGTTTCAACACCACCTTCAACTACAACCAGCAGAAGATCACCGCCCTCTTCGACGGCCGTGACCGCTGGACCGTCGCCAATACCGGTATCACCTATGTAGTCGGACAGCCGGTATCGTTCTATTATCCTATCTACGCAGGTGTGGATCCCGAAGACGGACAGATGATGTGGTATATCCCCGGTGAGAACGTGGACATCACGACCATGGATCCCGAAAAGGTGACCAAGACCTTCGACGAGACCACCCTGGAGCAGAATACCGGATATGCCCGTTACGCTCCCATCAACGGCGGTTTCAGCCTTTCCGGCGGCTGGAGGGGAATCTCCTTCCTGGCTGACTTCTCCTATGTGCTCGGCAAGAGGCTCATCAACAACGACGCCTTCTTCTATTGTAACCCCAACCAGTTCGACGGTTACAACCAGTCCAGGGCGGTTTCCGATTTCTGGACGCCTGAACACAGGAACGCCCGTTTCCCCGACTGGTCAAACGGCACCACCATGCAGTTCGACACCCATCTTCTCGAAGACGCTTCGTTCATGCGCCTGAAGAGTTTCCAGGTAGCCTACGACCTCCCGCAGAGCCTTCTCCGCTGGACCAACGGCGTGCTGGGCGGTGTCAGGTTCACCTTCACAGGACGTAACCTCTTCACTCTCACCAACTACATGGGCTCCGACCCCGAAGCCAACTCCAACCTCGTCCTCGGTCTGCCTGGTTCTTCCAAGCAGTACCTCGGAGGTATCGAGCTTACTTTCTAATGTGACGTTGAGACAGATTAAAACAGAAAAGATATGAAACACATATTCAACAATATCCTTGTCCTCGTTGCTGCCACCCTCACCCTTGCAGCCTGCAACCTCGACCTGTTCCCGACGACGGCCATCGTTTACGACGAAACCCAGCCGGTTATCCAGAAGCAGAGCGACCTCACCTCGTTCGAGAATAACATAATGGCCAACTTCAGGGGCACCCAGTCCGGCAGTTTCTATTCCCTGGACGATGTAATGTGCGACGCTTTCAACGCCACGGTGGGATACGGCAACAACTTCGGTCCCATCCACCGCACCAACGAAGACTTTACGGCCAGCGACCAGGACGTAGAAGGCTTCTGGGGCAATTACTATACCGTCATCAAGAACTACAACATCGCTATAAATGCCGCCAACACCATTTCCGACCACGCCCTGCGCGAAGCCGCAAAGGTGATGAAAGGCGAAGCCTTCCTTTTCAGGGCTTACAGCTACATGCAGCTCGCCCGCCATTTCGGCAAGGCATATAACCCTTCCACGGCATCCACCGACCTTTGCGTTCCGCTCATCCTCGTTTACGACCAGCTCGAAAGGCCTTTCCGCGCTACCGTGCAGGAAGTTTACGACCAGATAGGCAGGGACCTCGACTCCGCCGCCGTATTCCTCGCGGAAGTTCCCGGCCAGGTACGGGCCATGCGCCCCACCATCGACCTGGTAAAGGCGATGAAGGCTCGTTATGCCCTTGATATCCAAGATTATGCAACTGCCGCTGAACTCGCCCAGGGCATTATCGACAGCGGTCTTTACAAGCTCGCTTCCACGGAAGAGGAGTTCGAAGCTGAATACGACAACGACGAAGGCACCGAACCCATAGTGCAGCTTTACGCCAGCCTTTCCGAAGGCCCCAACGGACTCGGCCTCTATACCGGCTACGGCACCGTTACCGGCGTGGGCAACGTGTTCCAGCCCTACTTCCTGCCTTCGCAGAAGCTGCTCGACACTTATGAAGAGGACGACCTCCGCAAGGTGATGTGGTTCCTTTCCGCCGATAATGTCCCCGTATATGAGAACGGTACCGCACATTCCGACGAGGATCTTTATACCTTTATTAAATGCATAGGCAACGGCCAGTATACCAACAGCGGAGTGCCGAACGGCCAGACCGCCATCAAGCCCATCAGGATAGGTGAGCTTTACCTGATCGCCGCCGAAGCCTACCAGAAGAACGGTGCCAATGAGAAGGCCAAGACCGCTCTCAATGCACTTCAGGCTGCCCGAGGCGCCACCCAGACCACCGCTTCCGAAGAGAACATCCGCAAGGAGTGGTTCCGCGAAACCGTAGGCGACGGCCTCCGCATGAGCTGCCTCAAACGCTGGGGTACTGGCTTCACCGCACGTACCGCCCAGCCCGCAGCCCTTTCCGCGAATGTCGTGATGACCGGCACTTACTTCGAGCAGAAGAGCGCCCAGGCTTCCGATTACTTCTTCCAGTGGCCGATTCCCACTTATGAGATGCAGACCAACCTTAACATCGCCACGCAGCAGAATCCCGGCTATGCAGTTGTTGAGGAATAATTAATACCAGAGAATCATGAAGAATATTTTCAAATCCATACTTGCACTCGGTCTGGGCGTACTCGCCCTCGCATCGTGCGACAGGAAGGAAGAATTCATAGGTTTCTTCCCATACGTGGTTTTCGACGGCGCCGCCAGTTATACCATGAGCGAGAGCGTCGGTTCCTTCACCGTTCCCGTAAGGCTCATGAATGCCGACGGCAATCCGTTCAGCGTCACCGTCACTTCCAAGGACGGATCCGGTATTTCCGGTACGCATTACTATATCAGCGATCCCGAAACGGGCGTGCTCAACTTCGCAGCCGGCGATACCCTGAAGTATATCACTGTGGCCGTGAGCCATATCGACGGATATGTTGAACCCGGAAAGGTCGACTTCTCGCTGAGTCTCGGCCAAGCCACCAACGGTGTCGAGATCGGTGCATCCCGTAACATTGACGTGACCGTCAACGATGCCGAGCATCCTCTCTCCGACCTTATCGGTGCATGGACGGCGGTATGCTACGGCGCCAATTCCCCCGCAGGAAGCGGCGGCAACAGGATTGAATACACGCTCAACCTTTCGGCGGTGGACGGCGATGTCACGAAACTCTCTTGCGACAAGATCGCCCCGATCTACGATCTGGCCGGCGCTTACCTTACCCAGGCCGATCCTGCAATATGCTCCGTTTCAGAAGACAGGTCCACGCTGACCTTCGACTATGGCCAGGAGATCATCTCCTTCAGCGCCGGCAACGGTGGCCAGTGCATACTCGGCGGCGGTTGCTCCACCACCGGAAGCGGTGGAGCAGGCTGGTATATCGGTGAGAGCGACGTTGTATTCGAACGTCAGGCCGACGGCTCATACGTGAATACGACGGGATATTACTTCCTGAACGACTATGTATGGCCCACTTATGGTGGTTTCATCCTCGGCGACTCCGACGGCTACAAGACCACTTGGACCAAGAAATGATGAAAAGGTTTTACGGCATAATGGCATCTCTCCTGCTGCTCATTTCGGCGGCAGGGGAGGCCTGTGCCCAGAGGTATCAGCCGCGTGACACCTGGCCATACCTCAACGAGCAATTCCTGGAGGGCACCATCCGCCTTATGGGAGGGGACCTTGACGAAGGGCGCCTGCTCAACATATGCATCGCAGACGGAAAGCTTCACTACGTAGAGGGCTCCAACATAATGGAGGCCGACATGAATAAGGTCTACACCGCCAGGATAGGGGACTTCGTTTATGTGAACCGTGGAGGGAAGATGTTCAAGGTGCTGGTCGAGACCGACCATGGAGCAGTGCTGCAATTCACCGAAGTCGACATCGAGGAGATGAACAAGACCGATATCGGATACGGCATTTCGTCGTCCACTGCCTCGTCGCAGCACACCACGCTCGCGGGGCTCGGCCTCACCTCCGAGATGGGCGGTTTCGGCATTGCAGGGAACTCCCGTTACGAAGAAGTGCTCGACAACAAGGCCTCCGGAAAGATCATTCCTCAGAAGGAGAGCCAGTGGCTGCTCGTCGGCGGGACTATGTTGCCGGCTTCGCGCAAGGACTTCCTGGCTTTTCCGGGCATAGACAAGGATGACGCCGTAAAATTCCTTAAAGAAAACAAGATAAAGTGGAACAAACCCCTCAGCCTTGCCAAGGTTGTGGAGTATTTAGCCAGATGAAAAGATACTTGTTCATATCAGCGCTTGTCGCGTTCGCGGCGCTGGCATTTTCCTGTACCAAGGAGGAATTGGGCCCCGATGCCCTTTCTTCCGGTGATACGGGAAGGGAGTCGGGCCGCGTGACGGGAGAAGTGCCGGTCGACCATTCGGTGGCTCCCGGGACGGTGATAGTCCGCTTCTCCGAGGAAACGATGCAGGCAATCGAGCCTGATCTCCTCGAGGGTAAAGTGGTTACACGTTCTATGGAGCTGAACCAGGCGGTGGACGAATACGATATCGTCTCCATGGAGAGGGTCTTCGGCGACGGCGGCATCTACGAAGAGCGTGCCCGCCGCGAGGGTCTGCACCAATGGTACCGCATCAAGTACAGGGGCGACGCTCCTGTAGCCGGCGCAGTGCTCGCTTTTGCTTCGATGAAGGGAGTCGTGAGCGCGGAACCGGAACGCCGTATCAGGGTGGACGCTTTCAACGACAAGTACTTCTCCCAGCAGACCGACCTCGTTTCCGGCGGAAGCAAGTTCGATATCAACGTGCAACCGGTATGGGACCATTACACGACGGGAGATCCTTCGGTGATAGTCTCCGTGGTTGACGAGGGAGTCGATCTCGACCATGCCGACCTGGCCTCCAACTGCATTCCGGGAGGTAAGGGCGGAAGCCGCAACTTTGCCGAGAACAACTACAAGGTCGATGCAATGTCGCACGGCACCCATGTGGCCGGCACCATAGCCGCCGTCAGCAATAACGGCATCGGTGTCGCAGGCATAGCCGGCGGCGACTACAAGAAGGGCAAACCCGGCGTCAGGATCATGTCGTGCCAGTTCTTCGGTAAGAACGGATACAACGGCAGCGCCGCTGAAGCGATACGTTACTCGGCCGACAACGGAGCCATTATCTCACAGAACAGCTGGGGGTACAACTACGATTGGGACAACGACGGACGTCTCAACAAGGAAGAGACCGAAGCCGCGCTCGCCGCCACCATCGACGGGGCCATGAAGGCCGCTGTCGACTACTTCATCAAGTATGCAGGCTGCGATGCCGAGGGTAACCAGAAGCCCGATTCTCCTATGAAGGGTGGCATAGTTATCTTTGCCGCAGGCAACGAGAACATAGCCAACGGCGCTCCTGCGAACTACGAAAAGATACTCGCGGTAGGTTCGGTTGAGTTGTCCGGTTACAAGGCCGACTATTCCAACTACGGCGACTGGGTTGACATCTGCGCACCCGGTTCAGGTATCCTGAGTACGCTTCCTGGCGATTCTTACGGCAACCAGAGCGGTACCTCGATGGCCTGCCCGCACGTTTCGGGAGTGGCCGCCCTCGTGGTTTCGTACTGCGGAGGGCCCGGCTTTACGCCCGACATGCTTTGGGATAAGCTCGTGGGTGGTGCGAACCCCAGGATCTACGCTAAGAACATAGGTCCTATGGTGGATGCCCTCGGAGCTGTCACTTACGGTGAAGGCTCCACCCCGGAGAAAATAGAATCATATACCGCTGCGCCCCAGTCCAACAACATCGATTTTACTTGGAAAGTGAGCGACGGCGGCGACGGCCAGCCCGCATACGGGGCTACCCTGTTTGCATCCAAGGATCGCGCTGCCCTCGAGAACCTCAATCCCGCCAAGCCGGGAGAGGGGGTCTTTTCGGCAGATGTCGAAACGTCCGGTTTGAAGACAGGCGATGAAGCCAAGGGAAGGATTTCAGGTCTCGACTTCGAAACCCTGTACTACGTCACCATAGCTCCGCACTCATATCTGCTCTCCTACGGCGAGGCTTCCGAAATCAAGCAGGTCACCACCCAGACCAACAATCCTCCGGTGATATCCTGCGACTACTCCGGCGACCTCTCGTTCGGCGCATTCCAGACCGTGGTGATCCCCATAAACGTGAGCGATCCCGACGGCCATGCCGTTACCGTGGAATATACTCCCGGCTCGGCGGCAGATGTCTGGGGAACCGACCTGTACGGCTCCTATGTGGTGAATCTGAACTGCCTCGTGGCCGATCCCGGCACCTATACCGCCAGGATAAAGGCTACCGACTCCTACGGCAAATCGGTTTCGTACGACCTCACCTATACCATACGTGAGAACCAGGTGCCGGTTATCGTCAAGGAAATGGAAGACAAGCTCCTGACAGTCACCGGTGAATCGTTCAAGCTCGAAATGGGCGAGTTCTTCACCGATGCCGACGGGGAGCCGCTCACTTATGATGTGAAGCTTTCCAACCCGTCGGTACTCCATACCAACCGGACAGGCAACACCCTGGTCTGCACTGCATTGCAGTACGGACTTACCGAGGTGACGATCTCCGCCGTGGATGCCAGGAAGGCCAGCGCCCTGATGACGTTCCTCGTGCTCGTGCGCGACGCTTCGGTCGAGACCGTCGAATATCCGAACCCTGTCAAGACCACCCTGTACATCTCGACCGGCATCAGCGAAGAGAATATCCCCATCGTGGTATACTCCCAGACCGGTGCCAGGATGTACGAGGGCTCGCAGCCGGCAAGTGCGTTCAAGCCGGCGCAGGTCGACTTCAGCACCTTCGCCCCCGGTTCGTATTCGCTCGTATATACCTACGGCTCGAAGGAATACCGTAAGACCATCATAAAGAAGTAAGCCATGCGCAAGAACGTTAAGACATACATCCTAGTTGCGGTGCTGGCACTCTCGTGCCATGCCGCCGCGGCCCAGACGGCGCTTCCGTTCATCCGCATCGACCGCAATCCGGTAAGCTCCGGCATGGCCGCAGCGGGCAAGGCTTCGCTTTCTTCCCCGGCCTGGGCAGCCTTCGGCAATTCCGCAGTGATTCCCTTCGCCCCCGGCAAGGTGAATGCAGGATTGTCGTACGAATCATGGGCTCCCGCAGGAGCAAAGACTTCGAACATCGACGCCGGCGTTTCCTTCAAGGCAGGTGAGAAGTTCGGGCTTTCGCTCGGCTTTGCATCGGGAACCGGTGCGGCATTTACCCGGACCGACGATGCCGGAAACATCACCGGAGAAGTTTCGCCCAAGGACCTCATCGTGGGCGGCGGCTTCGGCCTCAAGTTCGGAGGGAATTTCGGCGCGGGCGCCAATGTCCGCTTCGCTTCACAGTCCTTCGATGCCGATAAGTACAGCGCCGTCTGCGCCGACGTATTCGTGCTCTACCGCAAGGACGCCCTCGGTGTAAGCGCCGGCGTTTCTTCGCTGGGCACTTCGGTCAAGGGTTCGTCCGGCGAGGCCTATCCCCTCCCGGCATCGGCCACGGTGGCGGCCGACTATACCGCCGCCATCGCTCCCGGCAATGAGCTGGAGGCCGCCCTGGACATCGATTACTTCCTTGCAGGCGGGCTCGCAGCCGCATTGGGCCTGCAGTACTCTTATAACGACATGGTTTTCGTCCGTGCCGGCTATCATTACGGAGGCGAAGGCAGCGTCCTTCCCTCGTATGCATCGCTCGGTGCAGGATTCAAATATAAGTTCGCCCGACTCGACGTCGCCTGGCTCACAGCCAACGAAGTCATTGGCAATACGCTCTGCGTTGGCCTGGGCCTGAGTTTTTAAAGAAGACAATAAATCAAAATAACAAGCAACATGAAAAAAACCAAACTTTTCGGATTTGTCCTTGCTTCCATGGCAGCCTTGCTGATTGCAGGATGCCAGAAGCCGGAAGAGAAGGTTCCCGGCTATGACACTGCGACGTTCGAGGCGGCGGTCGCATCCGTAAGCGACTATGCAGCTACCGTGAACGTGAGCGTCAAAGGCAACGATTCTTCTCCCTGGTACGGTTTCCTCAGCGACGATGTAACCTCTGCTCCCGAGGATGTGGTTTCGTCCTTTGTGAGCGGTCTCAGCGTCAACAAGCACATCCTCAAGACGGGTAATGCCACCATTCCGCTCGAGGATCTGGAACGTGGAAAGCCCTACCGCTACATCGTTACCGGCCTTACCGCCGCCGGATTCACCTACGGCACTCCTGCCGTAGCCGAATTCACCACCACCGGCGACTATGTGTACACCACTCTCACTAAGGATCCGGACATCACCATCGAACTCGGCTACAATGCCGATTCCACCAAATCGGTGATCAGCATCAAGGGTACCTCCGGCTATTACGACTTCGATTATATGCCGGAGTCGGAGTTCACCAAGCTTTACGAGAGCACCGAAGAATACGCCTTTGCGCGCATTGACTCCCTCAAGGCCTGGGGCGTTGACCTCGCTTCCAGGATCAAGAGCGGCGACGCCGACTATGTAGTCGACCTTCTTCCTGAGAACACCAATGTCGTTGCGGTCGTGTACAGCGTTACCCAGAATTACAACGCCGCCGGCACTTATGCCGATGCCGTGCTCTACCGCAAGACCATAGAACTCGTTCCCACCACCTATGCCGACTGGACCGGATACTGGGTTCTCGAGCGTGCAGGCGAAGTTGACACCCTTCTCATCCAACAGGACAAGGAAGGCGAGAGCTACAAGATCTCAGGCTTCCAGGGTATGCCGTTCGCCTTCCCCGGAGCTTTCGATGCCGAGAGCGGTCTCATGGCATTCATGGCCGCCAAGGAAGTTTACACATATACCAATGACTCTGGAACCGTAGAGGTGCGCATGACTGGCCTGGTAGATCCCGAAGGCACCGACATTTCCAACGCATACATTATCTCCGGCAGCTATCCCGCGGGTATCATAGGCCTGTATGACGACGGACTGGCCCATATCGAAGGCGGTTATGCCAATATTGATTTCGGCGGCGGCGCGCAGGATTATCCCGTGCTCGGCTGCGGTTTCTACGGCTGGCTGAACGGGTCTCTCGCTTACAGTTATGGCAACGATCTTGAATTCCCCGCTACCATGAAGCGTATTGCCGACGCTCCGCCGGTATACTCCGAAGACCTTATGAGGTTCTGCGGCACATACGATGTTCCCAAGGACGGAAAAACCTTCTGCACAGTCACCTTCTCCGTTGACGAAGAAGCGGAAGAAGAGGCCCTGCTCATGACGGGATGGGACAAGTATGATTATTCCGCTCCCGTTTCGTTCATGCCCGACATGCAGCTCGGCCTCGTGCAGGGCGGCGTCACCATAGCTGACAGCGTGATATTCAACAAGACCAAGCTCGGCAAGGCGATGATCCTCGCCAGGGTAAGGTACAACGGCAAGCTCAATGTCGTAGCCCCCAAGGGCGGTGCCTCCTATCCTGTAGGCATTGTCAGCTATCTCGGAGAGGACCAGCTTGAGATCAACGGCGCCAAGATCGCGCTCGACACCGACGGCAACGACATCCCCGAATACTATGACGTCGAGACGATGAACCTGTACTTCGTCGATTATGAAGACGGCTCATTCGCAATCGCCCAGAAGTCTTCGCCCACTTTGCCGCTCGTCCTTACTCCTTCGGCCGGAACGGCTTCGGCACAGACGTATTCCCTCGCCGGCAACGATTATATCCTCGAGAAAGTGGATCCTGCCGACATACTTTACGCTTATCCTGTCCAGGCCGACATCAACAGTCCGGCATTCCAGGCACAGCAGGCTACAAGGCGCAGGGCTTGGTAAGCTGAGCTTCCTTGTTTCCATAGAGGGCTGACCGGTGATTCCGGCCGGCCCTTTTCCTTTACGGACAGGCGGAAAACTTTTTTAAAATTTTTAAATATCGATTTTCCCTGTTTTCGGATTTAAAGTTGAAACCGAATGGCCGAAAACATTTAAAAATTATCATAAATACTTTTAAATATCAGACTAATAATCAATTTTTTCTTTCATAAGATATTTGGAGAATTGCATTTTTTTTTCGATCTTGCAAAAAACTAAGCCCAAACTGCATTTTATAACACCTCTGTCCCGCATGGGACAGGAGCGTTGCTGCATAAGGGTTAGGTTACAATAATATATGTTAAGTCAATACGTTACCGTATTATATTGTTCAATCTAATCTTTAATCAGATGAAAAGAATCAAACTCCTTTTCGCGTGCCTGCTACTGGCCGTATCGGCTGTAGCATACGCTCAGGGACAGCAGGTTTCCGGTACCATCACCGATACCAAGGGTGAGCCGGTTGCCGGTGTCTCCGTAGTCGTAGACGGCACTACTCTCGGCGTCATCACGGGTGCCGACGGCAAGTACTCCATCAGTGCAAGGCCCGGACAGACTCTTTCCTTCTACCTCTTCGGCATGAAGTCGCTGAAGAAGGAGGTTACAGCCTCTGTCATGGACATCACCATGGAAGACGACGCTCTCGCTCTTGATGAAGCCGTAGTCACCGCAATGGGCATTACCCGTTCCGAAAAAACCCTCGGCTACGCGGCCACTACCGTGAAGAACGAGGAGATTGTCGGACAGCATGCCACCAACGTGACGACAGCCCTTGCCGGTAAGGTGGCCGGTCTTCAGATTTCGGCAACCACCACCGACCCGGGTGCTTCCGTCAATGTTATCATCCGTGGTTACAGCTCCATCAACGGCAACAACCAGCCCCTTTACGTTATCGACGGTATCGTAGTCGGCGGCATGGGAAGCCTCTCCAATGAAGACATCGAGAGCCTTACCGTTCTCAAAGGCGCAGCCGCAACCGCCCTTTACGGTTCTCGTGCAGCCAACGGTGTGATCGTTATAACTACCAAGCAGGGAAAGCGTGGAGTGGACCGCAACTTCTCCATCGAGTACAGCGGTGGCGTCGAGGCCCGTCAGGTATCCCTCCTCCCTGTTTTCCAGAACGATTTCGGACAGGGCTGGAACGGTACCCAGACCTTCATCGAGAACGGTTCGTGGGGCCCCCGCTTCGACGGTTCCCAGCAGGTCTACGGTCCTATCTGGAACGGCCAGCAGCTGATCCATGAGTATTCGGCAAAACCGGACAACGTCAAGGACTTCTTTGAGATTGGCCTGAACCAGAAGCATTCCATCGCTCTCAGCGGTTCTTCCCAGGATCAGAGCATGACTTACTATCTGTCATACTCTCTTGCCGATGACAATGGTATCATCCCCAGTGACAAGGATGTTTACAAGCGTAACTCCATAGCTTTCCGCAGCAGCTACGCTCCTGTAGAATGGCTCAAGCTCTCCTCCCAGGTGAATTTCGCCACATCCAATACCAAGAGCGTCGGAATGTTCCAGGGAACGTCCGTGATTGACGGCCTCTATGAGTTCCCCCGCGACATTTCACTTGTCGACCTGAAGAACCTTCCCGCGGCCTTCAATTCTCCTGAAGCCTACTTGACTCCTTACGGCATCACCAGCCCCTATTGGGCAATCGAAAACCGTTACAACAACACCGACAACAAGCATATCTTCGGAAAGATCCAGCTCGACGTCATGCCCATCAAGCATGTAACCCTGACATATCGCTATGGCTTCAACTACAGCGACTATGACAACAAGCAGGGAGAACCCCAGATCGCCCTTGACGATGCGCTTATCTGGGACGACATGGGATATGCACCGTCGAAGATGAATGCCGATGGTAACGTTTATGCTTACTACTATCGTGGATATGAAACCAACCACGACTTCCTCGCTTCCTACAACAACAACTTCCTGGACGAGAAGTTGAGCGTCAACGCCATTCTCGGTGCGAACGTCAACGAGCGCTACGGCACCAGCATTACCGGCCAGACCGACGGTCTTACCATCTACTCCGGTTTCTGGAATCTTTCCAACGGTTCAAGCAAGACCACGATTTCCGACAGCCAGAGCAAGCGCCGCCTCATCGGTCTCTTCGGTGATGTGACCCTCGGCTGGGACGATACCGTCTTCCTGGAACTTACCGCCCGTAACGACTGGTCGTCAACCCTCCCGATCGACAATAACAACTACTTCTATCCCGGTGCAACCCTCAGTGCCATTTTCACCAACTGGCTGCCCAAGAATGATGTGCTTTCGTTCGGTAAGGTCAGGCTCGCCTATGGACGTACCGGTAACGATGCAGGCGTATATAACACCTATGCTACCTTTACTCAGGCCAGTTTCTCCGGAACATACGCAAGTGGCATAGCTGCCTTCCCGATCAATTCCATCAATGCATTCCGCAGGGGTTACTCCATCGCCAGTCCGAACCTGAAGCCTGAAATGACCACCGAGTTCGAGGTTGGTGCCAACTTGCAGTTCTTCAACGGCCGTATCGGCGTCGATGCCGCATACTACAACCGGCTTACTTCCGACCAGATCTTCTCAATCAGCACCGAACCCGCCACTGGCTATTCATCCATGGTGGCCAATGCCGGTGACGTCCGCAACAAGGGTGTCGAACTCCTCTTCGACTTCGTTCCCGTGCAGACGAAAGACTTCCGTTGGGATATCTCCTTCAACTGGGCAAAGAACTGGAGCCTTGTTGAGTCTCTCCCGGATGAAATCGGTGAGAAACTCCAGTTGGACGGCTTCTCGACATCGGCAGTCAAGGATGCAGTCTATATGTATGCTGAGGTGGGCAAGCCGTTCGGTACATATTGGACCTATCTCCCGAGATACGTCTCCGACCAGAAGTACCTGGGCGTCGACAAGGAAACGGGCAAGCAGATTCCGAATCCCGACTACGATCCCACCGGAAAGAACGTCGGCAAACTCATCGTGGACGAGTATGGCCAGATCGTGATGACTGATGAACTCGAGCCTACGGGTTTTGACGCCAACTACGACTGGACAGGAGGTATCGCCACAAGCCTTACCTATAAGAACCTTTCGCTCAGCGCTGCGCTTGACGTGCGCAAGGGTGGCAAGATGTTCTCTCGTTCCAAGAACATTATGGAGTTCACCGGTAATGGTTTCATCACCACTTACAACAACCGTGATCCTTTCGTCATCCCGAATTCAGTGGTCGCTGTCACGGATGATGAAGGCAAAGTTACCGGATTTGCCGAGAACACGAAACCTATCAACACCCACGACAATTCTTATCAGAACTACTTCGATAAATATGGTATGGACCAGGGCCGACTCTTCTACTTCATCGACCGTTCGTTCGTGAAGCTCCGTAACGTTGCCCTCACATACAATCTTCCCAAGAAGTTGATCGGTCCCTTCTCCGGTGTCTCACTCTCGGCATTCGTGAACAATGCCTTTACATGGACTGCAAAGGACAACTACTATGTGGATCCCGAATCTACCAACGAGGGTACCGACGTAGGCGGTCTGTTCGGTGAGACCTATGTCAATCCTTCATGCCGTATTTACGGTTTCAATCTCAACATCAAATTCTAAGGAGGACAGATTATGAAAAAGATACTCTATATTTTTGCAGCAGTAGCAGCTCTGTCGCTTACTTCTTGCAAGGACTATCTCGATATCAACCATTCTCCGAATTCCCCGGAAGAGGATCTGGCTACTGCCGACATGGCACTTCCTGCTGCCGAAATGGCCTTGAGCGCCCGTTACGGTGATGTATTACGTATCATCGGCGGCTACCTCTCCGAGCAGTATGCGCATTTTTTCGGTACTAGCAACTATGTAACATACAGTCAGTTCAAGGTGGCTGCGAACAGTACCAATGGTGCCTATATGGATCTCAACAGGGCTGCTATCGGCAATGCTACCTTCGTACGCAACAAAGCTGCCGAAGAGGAAGCATGGGGCACTTATCTAGCCGCTACCTGCTTAAGGGTTTTCGCTTACCAGGTTCTTGTAGATGCCTATGGTGAGGCAGCATATAAAGAGGCCCAGCAGGGAAAGGAAAACCTGAACCCCGCCTATGACGAGGGCAATGTCATATATGCCGGCTTGATCGAGGAACTCGATGACGCCCTTTCGAAGGTAAGCGCGAGTCTTCCGGTAGCTACGAACCTGCTCTACAACGGAGAGGATGCCACCAACTGGATCAAGTTCGCCAACGCCCTCAAACTCAAGCTCTATATGAGGGAGCGTGCCGTCGCAAGCGTAGATTCCGACCTTACCGCACTGGTGAACGAAGGAAATTTCCCGACATCCGATGTAGCTTTCAAATGCTTCAAAGAAAATTCGTCAGGAAAAGCGAATCCCTTCTATCAGGAAGAATTCGCCACCTATTTCGGCTCCACCCAGGTCAATGTAGCCTTGAATGTCGCTCTTTACAGGGCAATGTCGGCTTATGACGATCCCCGTCTGCAGGCCTTCTTCAGCCCGAATGGCAATAATGCTTACTGGGGCAGTATTTCCGGTTACAACATGAGCACTTCCGACAACTACAAGGATGCTGCTTTCTGCAGGCCGAACATGAAGTACGACTCTCCGGTATATCTGATTTCGCTCTCCGAAATCTATTTCTTCCT
>ONSD01000027.1 GCA_900320385.1 uncultured Bacteroidales bacterium | reverse complement strand
TTGTAGGACAGGGCGGAGCAACGGGCCAGACTCTTCACCTTCTTGTTGAGCTTGTTATGGTAGAAGCGCGGAACGGGACCGAACACGCGGCCGCCGCCTACCCAGATATTGGCCTTGCGGGAACCGTGACGGGCACCGCCGCCGCCTTTCTGACGGCCTATCTTCTTGGTGCTGTAAGCGGTTTCGCTGCGGTCCTTGGTCTTGGCATTGCCATGACGCTGGTTTGCCAGATACTGCACTACGTCAAGCCAGATGGCGTGATCGTTGGGTTCGATGCCGAAAACGGCGTCGTCGAGGACGGCCTGCCTGCCGGCGGCGGTACCATCGATTTTAAGAACATCCAGATTCATAGCTTATACCTCCAATAACAGATAGGAACCTTTGGATCCGGGAACCGAACCCTTGACGATAAGAAGATTGTTCTCGGGGATGACCTTTACGACCTGAAGGTTGAAGATCTTCACCTTCTCGGAGCCCATATGGCCGGCCATGCGCATTCCGGGGAGGACGCGGGAAGGCCAGGAGGATGCTCCCATTGAACCGGGGTGACGCTGACGGTCGGACTGGCCGTGGGTGGCATCGCCTACACCGTTGAAGTGATAGCGGTGAACCACGCCCTGGAACCCCTTACCTTTAGATGTGCCGACGACATCGACGTACTTGGTATCTTCGGTGAAGACGTCAGATACGGTCAGGGTGTCGCCCAATTTGAGCTCCTGCGGGAAGTCTGCCTTGAACTCGGCAAGCTTGCGCCTCGGGGTTACCCCCGCTTTGGCGAAATGGCCCTGGAGCTGTTTGCTGGCGTGCTTTTCAGTGGTTTCGTCATAGGCAAGCTGCACAGCCTCATAGTGATCCTTTTCGGCAGTGCGGATTTGCGTGACAACGCACGGACCAGCCTCGATGACAGTGCATGGAAGATTCTTTCCATCAGCACTGAAGACGGATGTCATTCCGACTTTTTTTCCAATTAAACCAGGCATTGGTTGTTGTTGATTAATTGTTTATAACTTTTTACCCCATTTTTGGGGGCTGCAAAGATACAATTTATTTTTCAAATTCCAAACTGCTGAAATACAATTATTTCTTACCTTTGCTGGCACGAATTGTGAAACACGGTTGGATATGACCATTTTGACCATGATACTCGGGGTTGTCCTCTCGGGAATGCCCCTGAAGAACGGCACCCCTGACACCCTCCCCTTCAAGGCGGGTGAAAAGATAACCTATACGGTCCATTACAAGTGGGGCGTGATCGACGCCGATGTCGCAAAGGCCTATTTTACCTGCGAAGAAACCACCTACGCCGGCAAAAAATGCTTCCACGGCCGACTCTTCGGCCGCAACGGCAAGGCCTACGACCCGTTCATAAAGATACGCGAGGATTACCAGACATGGCTCAGCGCCGACGCTCTAAAGCCCCTCAAGGCCACACGCCAGTCTACCGAGGCCAGTTACGAATGCAACAACACCTACCTCTACGACTGGAAGGCCGGTAACATCAACGCATCCCTCAACAGCACCAGCAAGGGGCAGAGGAACATGAAACTCAGCCTCAAGGAAGGCCAGCTGGACACTCCGTCGTTGTTTTACATCTTCCGCAACGTAGATTTCTCCAAGGTTAAGGTCGGGGACTCCTTCCCGGTGACCATCGCCTCCGGCTCGAAGGTCTACACCATCCATGTGAGGCGCGAGGCCGATGAAGTGAAGAACATCCGCGGCACCGGCAAGGTCAGGACTGTCAAACTCGTCGTACGTTCCGGCATCAGCAACGAGGACGGCGACGACACCATCAGGCTCTGGCTCTCGGACGACGCGAACCGCGTGCCGGTGTACTTCGAGGCCCCATTGAGGGTCGGCCGCGTGACGGGCAGGATTTACTCCTACGAAGGACTCAAGCACCCCTTCTCTTCATTGCAGAAATAATCTTTATTTCCTAAATTTGCGAGAGATATGCTGGAGTTCCTAGGTTTCCTCAGACTGTCCCTCGTGGACATCCTGGACATCGCCGTGGTGGCGCTGCTGCTCTATGTGCTGTTCCGCTGGCTAAGGGGCACCAACGCCGTGAACATCTTCATAGCCATCGTCCTCCTGGTTCTGATTCGCATCTTCGCGGTGGCCGCGGGCATGAAGCTGCTCGCCAGCCTGATGGGCACCATCATCGACGTGGGAGCCATAGCCCTTATCATCATCTTCCAGCCTGAGATAAGGCAGTTCCTGGCAAGGGTCGGACGCAAGACCGGAATGGCAAGGGAAAGGCACGCACTTCTGGGACGCATATTCCGCGGTGCAGCTTCGGCAGTGGACACGGAAGCCGTCAAGGAGCTCACCCAGGCCTGCTCCGACATGTCGGCCACCAAGACCGGCGCCCTCATAGTGCTCCAGCACACCAGCGACCTGCAGGACATCATCAGTTCCGGCGACAGGCTCGACGCCGACATCTCCTCAAGACTCCTGGAAAACATCTTCTTCAAGAATTCCCCCCTTCACGACGGAGCGGTGATCATAGGCCACGGACGTATCATCGCAGCCCGCTGCACCCTCCCCATGACCTCCCGCACCGATCTCCCGGCCAAGTACGGCATGAGGCACAAATCGGCAGTAGGAGTCACGGAAACCAGCGACGCCGACTGCATCGTGGTGAGCGAGCAGCGCGGCACCATCAGTTTCGTCCGTGACGGTGTAATATCCGAAATCGACAACATCAACACCCTCAAGCTGATGCTCGATCACAAAGAGGACAAGTCCCGATGAAGGTAGAAGAAAAGCTGGGCTTCGACAAGGTACGGGCAGCAATCTCCGACCGATGCAGCACCGACTACGCCGCCGGACGCGTTGCGGCCGAGCAGTTCAGCTCCGACCCTGCGGAAATCCGCCGCAGGCTCCTTCTTACCGACGAAATGCGCCTCATCCTCATGTTCGAGGAGCGCTTCCCTACCAGCGGATATATCGACGGCCTCCCCTTCCTGAAGGGTCTCGAGGCCGAGGGCTCATGCATCGACGTGCTGAGCCTGGGCAAGCTCAAAACCCTGACCGACACGGCAAGGCGCATCATAGCCTTCTTCGTAAGCATCAAGGACGGCGTTTACCCCAACCTTCAGAGGATGGCCGCACCCGTCAACGTATATCCCGAAGTGCAGCGCCGGATCGAGGGCATACTCGACAAGTACGGCGAAATCAAGGACTCCGCCTCCCCTGCCCTCTCCGCCATCAGGAAAGAAATCTCCGGCAAGGAAGCATCCCTTTCCAAACGGGCGGCGACGGTGCTGGCCAGGGCCCAGGGCGACGGCATTGTGGACGCCGACGCCTCCCTGACCGTGCGCGACGGGAAATACCTCATCCCCGTCAATTCCGCGGCAAAGAGGAAACTGGCCGGCTATGTATACGCACAGTCGGCGACGGGCAAGACCAGTTTCGTGGAGCCGGTGGAAATAATAGAGCTGGAGAACGAACTGGCCGAACTGCATTTTGCCGAGGAAAGGGAGATACAGCGCATCCTCGCCGACTTCACTGAATTCCTGCGGCCATATCTGCCCGAATTGCTGGACACCGCCGCATTCATCGGCGAAGTGGACTTCCTCATGGCCAAGGCCCGCACAGCCCTCGACTACATCGCGGGCATGCCGGTGATATCCGACGACGGCGCCCTGCACCTTCGCAAGGCCAGGCACCCGCTGCTGGAAAAAGCCCTCAGGAAAGAAGGCAAAAGCATAGTCCCCCAGACTGTCACCCTGAGCCCCGAGAAGCACATCCTGGTGATATCCGGGCCCAACGCCGGCGGCAAATCGGTATGCCTCAAGACTACCGGACTGCTGCAGTACATGTTCCAGTGGGGCATGCTGATACCCACCTCTGAAACCTCAGAACTCCCTGTGTTCAAGCGCATCATGCTGAGCATAGGCGACGACCAGAGCCTGGAGAACGACCTCTCCACCTATTCTTCGTTCCTCCAGGACATGAAGGCCATGCTCAAGGAAGCCGATTCGCAGACGCTGGTGCTCATAGACGAATTCGGATCCGGCACCGAGCCCGCGGCCGGCGGGGCCATAGCCGAAGCCATCCTCAGCGAACTTGACAAGCGCGGGGTATACGGGGTCATCACCACGCATTACACGAATCTCAAGCTCTATGCATCCGGATCCGACACCGGAGCGCAGAACGGGGCCATGCTCTTCGACGCTGCGCGCATAGAACCCCTCTTCCAGCTGGAGATAGGCCTCCCGGGCAACTCCTTCGCATTCGAGATGGCGCGCAAGACCGGGCTTCCGGAATACGTGGTGAAGGACGCCGAAAACCGCGCCGGCGAGGAATTCGTGGGCATAGAACGCAACCTGCGGAGGATAGTGCGCAACCGCCGGGCGCTGGATGAGAAACTCAAGAAAGTAAAAGACAGCGACAAAGCCCTGTCCGACCTCACCGAGAGGTACGAAAAGGAGCTCAACGAGATAAAAGACCGGCGGCGCCGCATCCTGGAGGACGCCCAGCGCGAGGCCGAAGATATCGTGAAGGGCGCGGGCAAGCAGGTCGAGCGCACCATACGCGAAATAAAGGAGTCGCAGGCCGACAGGCAGAAGACCAAGGACGCCCGCGAAGAACTCCAGGGCTTCCTCGGGGCCATAGCCCAGAAGAAGACTCAGGACGAATACATAGAGCGCAAGCTGGCCAAGCTCAACGGGCGCAGGCACGGCGGGAAGAACGGCCCCAGGCCGGCCCAGGCCTCCGTACCGAAAGAGGCCGAGCACAAGGCGGAAGCCCTCAAGGTAGGAGAGAAGGTGCGCGTCAAGGACAACGGAGTCGTGGGAGAGGTGTGCAAGGTGTCGAACCGGAGCGTTACCCTCATAGTGGGGAACATCACCAGCACCATGTCGCCGGACAGGGTCGAAAGGATCTCCTCCAACGAGTTCAAGGAGGCCACGAAGCGCACTTTCAGCAAGCCCAGGGTCCAGGCCGACCCCTCTCTTGCTCTTCACAGGCTCAACTTCAAGCCGGAACTGGACGTCCGCGGCGAGAGGCTGAACGACGCACTCAATATCGTCATGCATTACATCGACGACGCCATAATGGTAGGGGTTCCGAGCGTCCGCATCATCCACGGCAAGGGGACCGGAGCCCTGCACGAAGAAATCCAGAAGTATCTGCGCACCGTACCGGGCATCAAGAGCGTATCCGACGAGGATGTGCGCCATGGCGGCAGCGGGGTGACCCTGGTCGGTTTCGACTGATGCCGTCCGCGAGCCAGATAACAGGCAGACGCGGAGAAGACGAGGCATGCCTCTATCTTGTCCGGGCCGGCCATACCATAATAGAAAGGAACTGGCGAGGCGGACATACCGAAATAGACATCATCTCCCTGGCCGGGGACGGAATACATTTTGTAGAGGTTAAAAGCCGGAAGGCTCCCGTGATGGCGGCTCCCGAGAGGAACGTCGACCGGAAGAAGATGCAGCACCTGCAAGCCGCCGCACTGCGCTGGCTGCACAGCCCCAAAAGGGCGCCCATGCAGGAAATGGAGATTTTTTTTGACGTTATTTCAGTTGTTTTCGACAACGATTCAATAGATATCCAGTACTACCCTCAAGCATTCGTACCGATATATGTCTGACCACAATTATTGCATTATCCTCGCGGGAGGTGTGGGCGCCAGGTTCTGGCCCCTCAGCCGCGAAAGCAGGCCCAAGCAGTTCATAAAGACCCATGACGATTCCGACAGTTTCGTCCAGCGTGCCTACAAGCGTGCCGTCAAGATGTTCGATCCCGACCGGATCTACATCGTCACGCTTTCCCGTTACCAGGAGCTCCTGCGGGAGCAGCTGCCGCTCGTCGACGACGCTCACATCATCCTTGAGCCGTACGGACGCAACACCGCCCCGGCCATCCTGCATTCAGCCTATGTCCTGCTGAAAAAGGATCCCGATGCGATAATGTCCATCTTCCCGGCCGACCATGCGATAGGCAAGGAACTGATCTTCATAAAAACGGTACAGAAAGCGCAGGAATACGTGCGCGAGCACGACGTGCTCCTCACCCTGGGCATAGTGCCCGAACGCCCGGACACCAATTTCGGCTATGTCCAGGTGAGCGGCGGCACCTACGGCGGCGATCCCGTCAAGGCCAAGACCTTTACCGAGAAACCCGGGAAAGAACTCGCGCAGGTGTTCATCGACAGCGGGGAATTCCTGTGGAACAGCGGTATCTTCTTCTGGAAAGCGGGCTTGATCGTATCGGAGATGGAGAAACTCTGCCCCGAGATAACCATGCTGTGGAGGGGCTGGGAGAAGAAACGCACCCCCCAGAGTTTCGTCCGCTTCGTCGAAAGGGCTTATACCGAAAGTCCCAAGATTTCGATAGACTACGCGGTGCTTGAGAAGTCGGACAAGGTATGGGTGCTTCCCTCGAAGTTCGGCTGGGACGACCTCGGTTCGTTCGAGGCCTTCTCGGACTATGTATACAGGGCCACGCGCACCCGCAAGGTCTATTCACTTGCCGGGCCTTCGATACTGAAGGATCTCGAAGGGGACATCCTGTACAATTCAGACCCCCACAAACTGGTGGTGATCAACGGATTGAAAGACTATCTGGTGATAAACACCGACGACGTGCTGCTAATCTGCCCGAAAGACGACACAACACTCCAGAGCACTATCTCGGAGCTTTCGACCCCCAAGTTGAAGGGTTTCAAATAATCAGGTCCTTGAACTCGTGCACCCCCTGAAGGCCCTCCGTAAGAAGGACCGCGGCCACCGCACCTTCAGCCAGGCCCTCGCGGGAGAAGGCCTCATGGGTGAAAACGAGGACGTCGCAGCCGCTCCGGAACTCCACGGTATGGATTCCCGGCACCTCACCCTCACGGACGGAATCTATCCGGGGCGCTTCGCCGAGCGCATTCTCCACTATTCCCCCGAGTACCTTGGCCGTGCCGCTCGGAGCGTCTTTCTTGTGGATATGGTGGGTTTCGGTGATGTGGGGCACATAAGAGTGACCGCGCAGCACTGAAGCGGTTTTTTCGACCGCAGCGAAAAGGGCGTTGACGCCTATGGAGAAATTCGCCGACCAGATGAGGGGCGTTCCGTTCGCTTCAAACGCCCGGAAGACTTCCGGCGCGATGTCGTACCAGCCCGTAGTGCCCACCACCGCGGCCTTGAAGTGTTCTGCGATGAAACGGTAGTTTTCCTTGAATGCATCGGGTGTGGTGAAGTCGACGCATACGCATTCCGCCGCCAGGGCGGGATCGGTGGCGCAGATGTCATCGCTTGCCTGCGCGACCTCGACTCCATGCTCACGGCACTTCGCCTCGACCATATGGCCCATGCGGCCATATCCGCTTATGATTACTTTCATATCAATGCCTTGTAGAATGATACATATTGCCGCACCGCAGTCTCCAGGTCCGGGATATCGACATGTTCGTCGTCGCGATGGGCGAAGCGTATGCTGCCCGGCCCGCAGATGATGCGGTTTTCGAAATTGGTGAGGTGGGGGGCGTCGCTGCCGAAGGCGGCAGGTCCCGAGGGGAAGCCCTCCAGGGTAAGGTAACGGGCCGGGCTGTCCCCTCCTACGGCCTGTACGCTGAGGGCCTTCTGCCACGGCTCGGTGCCGCTGTCCGCCCAGTCGGGCAGCAGGGCCGCCACCGCCTCGTCGCTGGCGAAGGTGGTACGGAAATACAGCCGGCAGAAGAGCCCGGGGCTCAGGATGTTCTGGGGATTGTCGCTTATCAGCCGGCCTATGTTCCAGGTGGTGTCGCCCAGGAGCGGATCTTCCGGGAAACGGAGCCCTCGCATGGCGTTCAGGAAATCACCGAAATAATCGATGGCGCTATGTCCGAACTGAGGATATCCACTGTGGAAAGGTTCTCCCGAAAAGAACAGCTTGAAGCTCTTGGTGCCTTTGGAAGCGCTCACCATGCGGTTTTCGGTCGGTTCACCGATAATCAGGAAGGGGGCGCGGAAATCCGTTTTCGCAAATGCTTTCGCTCCCCACGAACCGGTTTCTTCCCCGCTTACCAGCAGCAGGCCGAAGTCGCTGCAGCCCTCGGATTCCAACTGCTTGCAGGCCGTGTAGAGGGCAAGTATCTGCCCCTTGGCGTCACAGCTCCCCCGTCCCCATATCCTGTCTCCCTCGATCCTGGGAGCGATGTACGGAGGCACCGTGTCCATGTGGGAACAGAACACCACACGCGGTGTGCCCCAGCTGAAAAGCAGGTTCTGCGTGCCGTCTTCCAGTTCCCAGCTCTGCACCTTCTCCGCCTTGAGCGTGCGGAGCAGATGTTCGCTCAGGAGCCTTTCCGACCCGCTCGTGGAGTCGAAGCCCAGGATATCCTTGAACAGTTGGAGGTCCAGCATATTACAGAAGGGCGTAGGTAACCAGGTAAATCGCCGCCGCAAAGGCGCCGCCGGTCATCGGACCGAGCACCGGTATCCAGCTGTAACCCCAAGCGCTGTCGCGTTTGCCCCTGATGGGCAGGATGGCGTGGGCGAGGCGCGGCGAGAGGTCTCGGGCCGGGTTCATGGCGTATCCGGTGGTGCCGCCGAGCGACATACCGAGTGACATTATCACGGCCGTGACGGGGAAGGCCCCGACGCTGCCGAGTCCGGCGCCTACCTGTCCCACATGGGCGGCATTGCCGTGGGTGCCAAGTGCCAGGATGAGGAATACCAGCAGGAAGGTGGCGATGAACTCACTGAAGAAGTTCACTGTCTTGTGTTCTATGGCCGGCATGGTGCAGAAGGTGCCGAGCATGGTATCGGGGCTGTCCGCCGTAGCGGCATAATGGTCGACATAGAATGCGTATACGAGCACCGCACCCGCGAAGCCTCCTATCATCTGGGACACCATGTACGGGATCACGTCCATCCAGGGGAAGGAACCCGCGAGCGCCAGGCCAAGGGTGACCGCCGGGTTGAGATGCGCACCGCTGTAAGGCCCGGCGATGAATACGCCCGCCATTACCGCGAATCCCCATCCGAGGGTTATCACCACCCATCCAGCGCCTTTGGCCTTGCTGTGGTTGAGGCTGCAGGCGGCACATACTCCGTCTCCGAGCAGCACCAGCACCATAGTGCCGAGGAACTCGAAGATGCATTTCATAAAAAGACTTACTTCCATAGTTATGCAGTTTTACCTTTTCCGCTTAAAGTTCTCTTCATTGCGTCCGCCCAGCCGGCCTTCTGCTCCGCAGCGTCATCCTCGGGCAGGAATTCCTTCTCAGCCTTCCAGCAACGGCGTATCTCGTCCAGGCCGCTCCAGTAACCCACGGCCAGACCTGCCAGGTAGGCCGCACCTTCGGCGGTGGTCTCGGTTATCTCCGGACGCACCACCCTGATTCCGAGCACATCGGCCTGGAACTGCATGAGCAGATTGTCGCGCGAAGCCCCGCCGTCGACCTTGAGGGTGCCGAGGCCTACGCCGGCATCCTTTTCCATCGCCTTGGCTATGTCCATGGTCTGGAAGGCTATGCCCTCCAGCGCGGCACGGGCTATGTGGGCAGCAGTGGTTCCGCGGGTTATGCCGCATATCGTGCCCTTGGCATACGGGTCCCAATATGGCGCCCCGAGTCCGGTAAGGGCCGGCACGAAATACACTCCGCCGTTGTCCGGCACGGAGGCGGCAAGCGCTTCCACTTCCGAAGAGCTCTTTATTATGCCCAGGCCGTCGCGCAGCCACTGTACCACGCTTCCGCCCACGAAGATACTGCCTTCGAGGGCGTAATTGACAGTATCGCCCACCTTCCAGGCTATGGTGGTGAGCAGGTTGTTCGCGCTCATTATAGGCTTCGTGCCCGTATTCATGAGAAGGAAGCAACCTGTGCCGTAGGTGTTCTTGATGTCGCCGGGCTCGGTGCACATCTGCCCGAAAAGGGCCGTCTGCTGGTCGCCCGCGATGCCGGCTATGGGCACTTCGTGGGCGAAGATCGTGGTCTTGGTGTGGCCGTAGACCTCCGACGAGGCACAGACGCGCGGCAGCATGCTGGCGGGGATTCCGAAGAAATCCAGCAGCTCTTCATCCCACTGCAGGGTGTGGATGTTGAAGAGCATGGTGCGCGAAGCGTTCGTTACGTCGGTGACGTGGACCTCGCCCCTGGTAAGGTTCCACACCAGCCAGGTG
>ONSD01000162.1 GCA_900320385.1 uncultured Bacteroidales bacterium | reverse complement strand
TGCCGAGGACGGCAACTCCCACCCTCTTGCAGGGCACGGTGGCCTTGATGGCTACCGCCACCTTGCGGGCGAACGCCCAGAGACCGGCATAGGTTTCTTCGTCAAGATTGAAGATATAATCGTCCTCCACTTTCCTGGGGATTACGAGGGTATGTCCCGGAGACAGGGGGTTGATGTCCAGGAAAGCATAGAAATCCTCGCTCTCGGCGACCTTGTACGAGGGAATCTCGCCTGAAGCGATGCGGGAGAAAATGGTTGCCATGGCTTTAGAGTGAAATGTCGAGAATCTTGAATTTGATGACTCCGGAAGGGACGGTGGCCTCAACGACATCACCCTTGCGATGCCCCATGAGGGCCTTGGCGATGGGTGTGGTGGCGGCGAGCTTGCCCTTGCTGAAATCGGCCTCGGTCTCACCGACGATGGTGAATTCCATATTGGCGTGAACCGCCATGTTCTCGACCTTCACGCGGGTGAGCATTTTTACGGTTTCGGTATCCAGGCGGGAGGCGTCCACCACTTTGGCGTTCATGACCTTGTCCTGAAGTTGTGCTATCTTGAGTTCGAGGAGCCCCTGTGCGTCACGTGCCGATTCGTATTCGGCATTCTCCGAAAGGTCGCCTTTCTCACGCGCCTCACCTATGGCGGCTGCTATGACGGGGCGCTGGGCAAGAGCCTCCTCGAGTTCTTTCTTAAGTGCATCGAGCCCTTCCTGGCTCATGTAGTGTACTTGTGGCATAATCGGTTAACTAAAAAGGAGTCCTGCCCGTTGAGCAGAACCCTGATCATTATATCTTCTTTTGCAAAGATAATAAATTATTTGAGTCCTTCGTCAAATTTGGGCTTCATAATCTCGGAATAGATTATCAGCTTGCGTTTGTCGATTTCAGGCTTCTTCCCGGGGGTCTCTTCCTTGAGGATGGGCTCTTTGGCGGGCTGTTTCTGCTCTTTCATAGTTCTAAAAGGAGTTTCTTGCAATTGATCTCATCCTTCATGAGCTGGAACTTGAGGTCTTCGATGGAGTCGAAACTGATTTCGTCGCGCACGCGGCGCAGGAACGACACATTCAGGATCTCTCCGTATATATCCTCATCGAAATCGAAAATATGGGTTTCAACGGTGGAGGAAATGTTGGTCATGCTCTTGAAGGTGCGTTCTCCGAGCCTCGATTCGGTAAGGTAAACTCCGGCGGCGGGGATAAGTTTCAGTTTCTCGGCCACCTCGATATTGGCGGTGGGATAGCCTATGGTACGGCCGAGCCGCTTGCCGTGGACGACCTCTCCCGAAAGGGTGTAGTCGTAACAGAGGAAGCGGGAGGCCAGGGACACGTCACCAGCTGAGAGTGCCGCACGTATCTTGGTGGAACTCACGGCGATACCCACTGCCGACACCTTGTCGGTACTGATAACGTCGAGGCCCAGCGCATGCGCGATGGCAGCGGTCTGCTTGGGAGTGCTCCGGTCGCTTCCGAGCCGGTTGTCATAGCCCATCAGCAGGGCGCTTCCTCCGAAGTGTTCCTTTACATAAGAGCGCAGGTATTCTTCCGCGGTGAGCGATGCGAATTCCCTGGTGAAAGGAATCACCTCCACCCTGTCGACGCCGAGGCCCTTGAGCAGGGCTGTCTTTTCGTCGAGGCTGTTTAAAAGCCGCAGGGAGAAGGCATCGTCGCCCAGCACTATCCGGGGATGCGGCCACAGCGTGGCGATGACACTCTCTTCGCCCCGGTGACGGGCTTCGTTCACGAGAGTGTCTATCACCAAACGGTGGCCGATGTGCACGCCGTCGAAGAATCCTGTGGCGACTACAGCCATTTCACAAGCGGGAAGTCCTGGCGATGCGGCAGCATCGGGTTCTTCGGATATACCCTGACGCCAACCTGGTACATACCGGTGGTCTCCGGGAGAACCGAAACCGCATATGTGGCGGTGCCGGCGGCAGGATCGGTGGCAATCACTTCATAATCGAAACGTTCCTTGATATGGAGACGTCCTTTCTTGTCGGAAACGGCCATTACCATCTCGATGCCGATGTCGTCCGGATCCAGACCGGCGAGCCCTACGGTAATCTTGCTGCTGAAGGTATTCTTCTGGGAAAGCACGTAAGAGGCATTGGGCACGGTGTAGTCGTTGAATGTGAGGTTGGGCCATGCATCATTCACACGGGCCTTCCATGCAGCTATTTCCCGAGCCTTGGCGAAGTTGTCGGCGGCAAGGTCGTTGTAGCGGTCGAATTGCGGCTGGTAGAAGCGGATGCAGTAGTCTTCCATCATCCGGTTCATGGTGAATTCGCTGGCGACATGGGCGATGGTGTTCTTGATGTAGCCTATCCATTCGGGAGACATGCCGGTCGTGAAATCCTTGCGGTAGTACAAGGGTGCTATCTCGTTCTCGATGATCGAGTAGATGGTGGCTGCATCCAGTTCGTTCTGATAGCTCTGGTCGTCGTAGGTTCGCTCCTGGGGAAGGGCCCATCCGCTGTCGGGGCGGTATCCTTCAACCCACCAGCCGTCAAGGACGCTGAAATGCATGACGCCGTTCATGGCCGCCTTTTCACCGGACGTGCCGGATGCTTCCTGCGGACGGGTCGGGTTGTTCATCCAAACGTCCACGCCCTGCACCAGCCTCTTGGCCAGCGAGATGTCGTATCCGGGAACAAAAACTATCTTGCCCAGGAAACGGGGCTGTTTGCTGATCTCGATGATCTGTTTGATGAGGTCCTGTCCTGCACCGTCGGCGGGGTGCGCCTTGCCGGCGAAGATGAACTGAACGGGTCTCTGCGGATCGTTCACTATCGCGTCGAGACGGTCTAGGTCAGTGAAAAGCAGGGTGGCACGCTTGTACGTGGCGAACCTGCGGGCAAAGCCTATGGTAAGAACGTCCTCACGCAGGTTCTGCTTTATCTCCACCACCTGGCGTGGCGAATAATGGCTGCTGAGCTCGGGGTCGGAGAGCCTGTCGCAGATTTGGTGCACGAGTTCCTTCTTGAGAATCTTGCGCACGTTCCATATCTCGGAATCGCTGACATTGTAAATGCCTTCGAAGCAGCGCTTGTCGTAATGGTGCGTGAAGAATTCGTGGCCGAAGACACGATAGTGTATCTGCTTCCATTCCCTGGACGCCCAGGTATTGTAATGCACGCCGTTCGTCACATAGCTGATGTGCAGTTCCTCCGGCAGATAGCCGCGGTACATGTTGGCGAATATCTCCTGGGAAACCTTGCCGTGGAGCCACGATACGCCGTTGACGTTCTGGGAGCAGTTGGCGGCAAGCACGCTCATGCTGAAGCGTTCCCCGGGGTCGTCGACATTGATCTTGCCAAGGTCGAGGAAGGTGTGCCAATCGATGCCGAAGCGGTCGGGATAGTGTCCCAGGTATTTAGCCAACGTGCCTTCTTCGAAAGTATCGTGGCCGGCCGGGACGGGAGTGTGGGTGGTGAAGAGGCCGGTAGCCCTTACCATTTCCATCGCCTCTTCGAAACTGAGTTTCTCTTCCTGCATGTACTCGCGCAGGCGCTCAAGGCCGATGAAGGCAGCATGTCCCTCGTTGCAATGATAGAGGGATGTGCGTATGCCCAGGGCACGCAGGGCCCTGATGCCGCCTATGCCGAGCAGGATCTCCTGCTTCAGGCGGTTCTCCCAGTCGCCGCCGTAGAGCTGGTACGTCACCTGGCGGTCTTCCTGGATATTGTCCTCGAAATCGGTGTCGAGAAGATAGAGGTCGGTGCGGCCGACCGATACCTTCCAGATGCGGGCGTGCATTTCGCGGCCGGGCATCTGCATCGAAATAGTCATCCACTTCCCCTGCTCGTCCGTCACGGGTTCGGCAGGTATCTTGAGGAAGTCCTGTGCGTTGTACTCGGCCACCTGGTTGCCCTGGGGAGTGAGCCTTTGGGTGAAATAGCCGTAACGGTACAGGAGGCCGACGGCCACCATGTTCACGTTCATGTCGCTGCTTTCCTTCAGGTAGTCGCCGGCAAGTATGCCGAGACCGCCCGAATAAATCTGCAACGAGGCATCCAGGCCGTATTCCATGCAGAAGTAGGCGATCGAGGGGGTTCCCCTCTCCTTCTTCTTCTCCATGTAGGCGTCGAATTCGTTCATGACCGAATTCATGTGGGCGAGGAATTCCCCGTCCTTCGCCAGCGTCCTGTAACGCTTGAGGCTCACCGTGTCGAGGATCACCATCGGGTTATGGCCGGATTTATGCCATACGTCGGGGTCTATGTATTTGAACAAGGCTTTGGCGTTGTCATTCCAGCACCACCATAGGTTCTTGCACAATCTTTCCAATCCACTCAACTCCTCCGGGAGGTGGCGGGTAATGCGAACGCTGCTCCATACCGGAGAGTTCGCCTCAATTCTTTGCTGCATAAGCGTCGTTTACTCTTATAATGAAATCGCTGAGCACATTCATGTAGTTGATGAACGCCTCATAGGGTGTGTCGTAGGGGTTGAAGTACTTGTGGACGTCTCCGTCGGAGAAGAATTTAGTACACATGTAGTAGAAATGGTCGCTCTCCTGCAGGTGGGCGAAGTCGGCCCAGAGCACCGGATCGTCGATGATGGAGAGTTTCTCCACAAGGCCGTAAAGCTTGTTGAATGCATCCTGCTGCAGTTCATTGCCGAGCCATGCGGTGACGTCTCGCTCCTCGTCCGCCCAAGAAATGGGTTCATGCACATCGAGTTCCGATACCGGTTTGAGCTTGGATGCGGCTTCGGAAGGGGTGACGAAAGCGAGACCGCCCGCTTCGAGCACTGCGCCGGGCAGCGCCTTCATGAAATCGAATATCCCGGTTTCGGCGGACTGGTGCTCGCCGAAGGTCTCGTAATCCATGAAAAGGTTGATGATGTCGCCCTCGGCCTCCTTGAGCCAGTGAGTGAATTTCTCGCTGGTCAGCGGCCATTCGTCCCAGCCCTTGTTGGAGAAGCGGAAAGCGATGTCGTCGCTGAATGCGTAGTTTCGAAGCAGCAGTTTCTGCTTGGGAGCCTTGGGGTTGCTGTACAAGAAGTCGGGGCTCCTCCAGCCGAGGATATGCCTTGCACCTTCGGTAAGCACGGTCTTGAATCCCATATCGTAAAGCTCCGCGCCGATGTCGTCGCTGTAGATGAGCTCGGTATTGCGGAAAGCGGTCGGGGTCTTGCCGAAATACTTCTCCACCGTAGCCCTCTGCCTTTCCACCTGATGACGGAATTCATTGACGGAGATGAGCGACGCGAGGCTGTGGCTGTAGGTCTCGCAGAGGAACTCCACGCAACCGGTATCGGCGAGCTTGCGGAAGCTCTCGATCACCTCGGGAGCGTAGCGATCGAACTGCTCGAGAGCGGTTCCCGAAATGGAGAAAGCCACCTTGAATTGTCCGTCCTGCCTTTTGATGGCATCCAAAAGGAGCTCATTCATGGGGAGATAGCACTTCGTGGCTATCCTGTGGAGTATGGTCCTGTTGGCAAAGTCGTCGTAATAATGGGAGTCCTTGCCTATGTCGAAAAACCTGTAAAGACGGAGCCTTGTGGGCTGATGGACCTGGAAATACAGACAGATATTCTTTTTCATGCTTGATTGATTACGGATTCATAAACTTTCTTCAATTTGGCCGTCGCGTTATTCCACTTGAGGTCGTTGACTTCGTCGTATCCTTCCTTCTCGGCGAAACGTGAGAGGGCGGGATAGTTGACAAGGGCGTAGATGTCGTCGGCCATGGCGTCCACGTCCCAGAAATCGACCTTGAGAGCGTACTTGAGCACTTCGGCTGCACCGCTCTGGTGGGAAATGATGGACGGAACCCCGGTGCGCATCGCCTCGAGGGGCGAAATGCCGAAGGGTTCCGAAACCGAGGGCATGATGTAAACGTCGCTGAGGGCGAACATCTTCTGTACATCGACACCGCGGAGGAATCCAGTGAAATGGAAGCGGTCGCTGATGCCGAGCCTGGCTACCATGCGGATGGCGCGGTTCATCATGTCACCGCTGCCGGCCATCACGAAACGCACGTTCTCGGTGCGCTTGAGCACCTTGGCCGCGGCTTCGATGAAGTACTCGGGGCCTTTCTGGAAAGTGATGCGGCCGAGGAAGGTGACCACCTTGTCGCGGACACCCCTTTCCACTTCGAGGTTCTCGCGCCCGCTGAAGTCGACCGCGTTATGGACGGTGACGACCTTGGCAGGGTCGATGCCGTATTTGTTGATGACTATGTTGCGGGTGAGGTCGCTCACGGTAACCACTCTGTCCGCGGCCTCCATGCCGCGCCTCTCTATGGAATAGACGCGGGAGTCGACCATATCGTCGGTACCGCGGTCGAAAGAGGTTGCATGCACATGGACCACGAGAGGCTTGCCGGTAAGTTCCTTGGCGGCTATGCCGGCAAGGTAGGTCAACCAGTCGTGGGCGTGGATAATGTCGAATTCATCCTTGTGCTGGAGGGCGATCGTGCCTCCCACCATGGCGTAACGGGCCACCTCTTCGAGAAGGTTCGCTCCGTAACGTCCCGAAAACTTGTATTTCTGGCCGTAGCTGACGCGGAAGTCCTTCACTTGCCTTTCCCTTTCGTCCTCCACGATACTGGAGAACTCCTCGGGATCGGCATAGGGGATGAGGTTCGAGCCGATGTGCACGAACTTCACCTTGTCGAGGAATTCGTCCAGAGTGTTGCTGAACGACTCCACGGCCACGTCGCTGGCGTTGATGATACGGGTGGCGGTCTGGTCTTCGTCACCCGAAGCGGAGGGCATTACGAATATGCTCTCCACACCGTTGTGTGCGAGTCCCTTGACTATTCCCTCGCACGCCGTTCCCAGACCCCCTGCGATATGGGGCGGGAATTCCCAGCCGAACATCAGTACTCTCATTTGTTTTCCTCCTTGTATTTGGCCATCCAATAGTCTACGGCGAGAAGGGCGGCGGTGCTGAGCGCAGAGGCTATGGCGCCGTGGGCTTCCTGCGGCGGATCGCCGTCATAGAGCTCGCTGAAGGCACCCACTCCGTGCTTGCTGAGGTCTTCGTAGAATCCTTCCACAAGCCACTGCGCCTTGTTGGCGAAGCTGGGACCCATGATGCGGAAACCGACCTTGCAATAGTAATCCAGAAGGAACGGACGCGTGCTTCCCTGATGGTAGGCAAGGTCGCGGTCGATCTGCGAGCCTTCGTAGACTCCCTTGTATTTGACGTCGCGCGGCGAGAGGGTGCGTATGCCGCGCCTGGTTTCGAGTTCGTTGGCCACAACCCTGTAAACCGAGGGCTGGAGTTCGTCGTCGAGCGGCGAATTGTCCACCCATATCGCGATGAGCTGGTTGGGGCGCACGTCGGTGTTCTGGCCGCCGTTGTCGACGTAGTCGGCGAGACAGCCGGACCTGGCGTTCCAGAAAGTGTGGATGTAGTTCTGCTTGACGAGGTCGCGCATCGGCGTCCACCTGGACGTGAACCCGTCCTTGTCCCCGTATTTGCCTTCCATCTCGAGGGCAAAGCATATCGCGTTGTACCACAGGGCGTTGGTTTCGACCTGGTAGCCTGCGCGCTCCGTGACGGGATTACCGTTCAC
>ONSD01000023.1 GCA_900320385.1 uncultured Bacteroidales bacterium | reverse complement strand
GTAGAGGGCGTTCATGGCTATGAGGTCCTCGAAGCGCTGGGGATGCAGCTTCATGAGCCACTCCCGCATGCCGCCGGATTCAAACTGGAACACGCTCTTGGTGTCGCCGCGCGAATAGAGGGCGAACACCTCCGGGTCGTCTATGGGTATGGCTTCGATGTCTATGGTCTTGCGATGGCGCTTTTTCACCAGGGCGAGGCAGCGGTCGATGATGCTGAGGGTCTTGAGGCCCAGGAAGTCCATCTTGAGCATGCCCACGTCCTCGATCTGCGAACCTTCGTACTGGCTTACCCAAACCTCCTGGCCGGTACCCTTGTCCACCTGGGTGGTGATGGGGATGTAGTCGATGAGGTTGCCGCGGCCGATGATCATGGCGCAGGCGTGGATGCCGGTCTGGCGCACACAGCCTTCGAGTTGCATTGCGTAGTCCAGCACTTCCCTCACCAGCGGTTCGCCGCTTTCGTATTCTTTCTTGAGCTCCGGCAGGTACTTGACACAGTTCGCAAGGGTGGGTTTCATCTCCTTGCCTGTTTCCTTCGGGGTGAACGGCCGGTCGGGGATCATCTTGGTAAGGCGGTCCGATTCGGCGAGGGGCAGGCCGCTGATGCGGGCGATATCCTTTACCGAACCCTTTGCCGCCATGGTGCCGAAGGTGATTACATGGGAGATATGGTCTTTGCCGTAACGGTCTTGTACATACTGGATTACGCGGTATCTGCCCTCATCGTCGAAGTCGACGTCGATATCCGGCATGCTGATTCGTTCGGGGTTGAGGAAACGCTCGAACAGGAGGTCGTACTTGAGGGGATCGAGGTTGGTGATGCGGAGGCAGTAGCTCACAACCGAGCCGGCGGCGGAACCACGGCCAGGGCCCACCGAAATCCCATGGGTCTTCGCCCAGTTGATGAAGTCCTGTACGATCAGGAAGTAGTCGGGGAAGCCCATTCGGGAGATGGTCTTGAGCTCGAAATCGAGCCTTTCGGCAACCTTGGCGTCGAGCGGGGTCCCGTAGCGCTTTTCCGCGCCCTTGTATGCGAGTTCGCAGAGGTAGGCGACGCTCTTCTTGAAGTCGTCACCCCTGTCTGTCTTGCTGATTATGTTGCCGTCGTGGTCCTTGGAAATCTCGAACTCCCCTTCGGCTATCACCTCGCGGTATTTCTCCAGATGGGAACCTATCCCCTTCAGGAATTCTTCCGGCAGTTCGAACCTGGGCAGGACGTGCCCGCGGTCGATCTCTATCTTCTCGACCTTGTCCAGTATCTCGATGGTGTTGGCGAGGGCCTCGGTATGTCCCGGGAACAGGGCGAGCATTTCATCCTCGCTCTTGAGGTACTCCTGCTGGGTGTAGCGCAGGCGGTCCTCGTCTCCCACGTTGGCGTTGGTAGTGAGGCAGATAAGCCTGTCGTGGGCCGGCCCGTCCTCCTTGCGGACAAAGTGCGCGTCGTTCGTCGCTATGACCTTCACCCCGTGTTTGGCGCCAAGTTCGAAAATGGCGTCGGTATACTGCTTCTGCCGCCTGTAAAGGCTCTCCATTTCCATCTGCGCCTTCGGGGGCAGGCCCTGCACCTCGCATTTGTGCAGCATCACCTCCAGGTAGTAATCGTCCCCGAAGATGCCCTTGTACCATTCTATGGCCTTTTCGGCGTCTTCGGGCGTGCCGTCGATGCCCAGGATGTCCTGTGGGATCTCGCCGGCGAGGCAGGCGCTGGAGCAGATGAGCCCCTCATGGTATTTTTCCAGCATCGCATGGTCGATGCGCGGGCGGTAGTAGTAGCCTTCTATGTGCCCGAGGCTCACCAGCTTCATCAGGTTATGGTAGCCCGTCTCGTTCTTTGCGAGGAGGATGAGGTGGTAGTATTTTTTGTGCTGGGGGTCCTTGAGGGTGTGGTCGAAATGGCGGGTGACATACACTTCGCAGCCGAAGATGGGCTTCACCCCGGGGTGCTTCTTGGCAGTGTCGTAGAACTCCTTCACTCCATACATGTTGCCGTGGTCGGTGATGGCCAGGCCCGGCATGTGAAGCTCTTCTGCCCGCTGGAAGAGCTTCTCGATGTTCGACATTCCGTCGAGTATGGAATATTGGGTGTGGACGTGCAGATGTACGAATGCCATAGTGGGACAAAGATACAAAAATTCCCTATATTTGTAGAAGGCGCTAAGGGCGCCGGCAAGCGAGATGAACCACAGAGAATACGATGTCCTGATAATCGGCGGGGGCATCACCGGAGCGGGCACGGCGAGGGATTGTGCAAGGCGCGGACTGAGCGTGCTGCTGGTCGAAAAGGCCGATTTCTGCAACGGAGCCACCGGCCGCAACCACGGCCTGCTCCACAGCGGCGCCCGGTATGCGGTAACCGATCCGGTGTCGGCGCGCGAATGTATCGAAGAGAACCGCATCCTGCGCAGGATAGCACCCCATTGCGTCGATCCCACCGACGGCTTCTTCGTAACCCTTCCCGAAGACGATATCACCTACGTGCACAAGTTCGTGCAGGCCTGCCGCGCAGCCGGTATCGACGCCGAACAGGTCGACACAGGCAGGGCCCTGGAGATGGAGCCGTCGCTTAACCCGGACATAACCGCCGCGGTGAAGGTGCCGGACGCATCGGTCGATCCCTTCCGTCTCACCCTTTCCAACGTCCTGGATGCCGAGATGCACGGGGCGGAAACCCTTATCTGGCACGAAGCGGTATCGTTGGTGACGGAAGGCGGGCGCGTGTTGGGAGCGCGCCTCCGCGACGTGCGTACGGGCGAAGAGAAGGAAGTGCGCGCTGCCGTGACGGTGAATGCATCCGGGATCTGGGGCCAGGCGATAGCGGCCATGGCGGGAACGCAGATACGCATGCTGGCCGCCAAAGGGGCGCTCCTGGTGTTCGGACACAGGGTTAACCGCATGGTGGTGAACCGCTGCCGCAAGCCGTCGGACGGCGACATAATCGTCCCAGGCGAAGTGGTATGCGTTGCCGGGACCACAAGCAGCAAGGTTCCTTTCGAAGAAGTCGACAATCTCCGTGTAACCCCCGAAGAAGCGGCCTTGCTGCTGCGCGAGAGTTCGGCCCTTATGCCTTCGCTCCTCAACACCCGCGTCATCCGCGCCTATGCCGGGGTCCGTCCTCTGGTTGCGGCCGACGACGATCCCACGGGGCGCAAGACCAGCCGCGGCATAGTCTGCCTCGACCATGCCGTGCGCGACGGAATAGAGGGCCTGGTGAGCATCACCGGAGGCAAGATGATGACCTATCGCAGGATGGCGGAAGAAGCCGCCGACGTTGTCTGCGCCAAGCTTGGAAACACCGCAAAGTGCGATACCGCTTCGGCACACCTTCCTTTGGTAGAGGCCGTCGAGGAGCAGCGCACAAAGGGGGAACCCCTCATCTGCGAATGTGAAGAAATCGACCGCGCCGGCGTGCGGCATGCCGTCGAGACCCTAGGGGCCCGCAGCCTCGGTGAACTCCGGCGCCGCACCCGTCTGGGAATGGGCACCTGCCAGGGGCAGCTCTGCGCCTACCGTGCCGCCCGGATCCTTCACGGCGACGATGCCGAAGCCATGCAGGACGACCTGCGCCGCTTCCTCAGTGAGCGCTGGAAGGGAATGCGGCCCATCGCCTGGGGCGATACCCTGGCCGAGGCTCAGTTCACCGCATACATTTACCAGAACCTATTGGGACTCAGGAAATGAAATTCGACGTAATCATCATAGGGGGAGGCCTCAGCGGCCTCACTTGCGGGATATCGCTCTCTTCGCGCGGAGTCAGGACAGCCCTCGTCTCCGCCGGGCAAAGCAGCCTTTATTTCAACACCGGCAGTTTCGACCTGCTTGGCTGGGATGCCGCCGGAAAGCCGGTTTCAGAGCCGCTCAAGGCCCTCGAAGGCATTCCGGTATACAGGCTGCTTTCCGGTGCCGGAGAGTTGGCCGGCCGTGCTGAAAAACTGCTTCGGGACGCAGGCCTGGAATTCGAAGGCTCGGCTGAAAGCAATTCTTACCGGACCACCCCGCTCGGCATCCGCCGCCCCTGCTGGCTGGTGCTGAAGAATGTCCCCCAGGCCGTTCTGCCCTGGGACAAATCCGGTCCCGGGCTCCATATCCAGCAGGCTCTCGTCCGCCGCTTCCGCTCGCTCGGAGGGCTGGTGCTGGTCGGCGACGCCGCCCGCGACGGGAAGATAGAAAACGGCAGGGTGACGGGGATTTCTACCGAAAAACTCGGCTCCGGCGCCATCAGCGCTAGCCGTTACGTCCTTGCATCGGGTTCTTTCATGAACCGTGGGCTCGTTTCCACCGCCGAAGAAGTGCACGAACCGGTGTTCGGATCTGACGTGGTGAGCGCGCCCGTACGTACGGACCTTGACGTCTTCGCTCCGCAGCCCTACATGGGTTTCGGCGTCGCCACCGACGCTTCGTTCCGCGTGCTCAAGGACGGAAGTCCGGTATCGAACCTTTATGCCGCCGGGCAGATCCTGGCGGGCAACGATCCCATAAAATACGGCAACGCCGAGGGGGTGCAGATGCTCTCCGCCCTGCAGGTGGCCGACAACATCATTAAGGAGGCCGCGCTATGAAACTGATCAACCAGCTCAAGACCATGGCGGGGGAGAACCTCGAGAAGTGCCTCAAGTGCACTATCTGCACGGCATATTGTCCCGTGATGGCGGTGGATCCCATGTATCCCGGTCCCAAGCAGGCCGGCCCCGACCAGGAGCGCTTCCGCCTGATGGATTCGGCTTACTTCGACGATGTGCTCAAGATGTGCCTCAACTGCGGGCGCTGCGAGACCGCGTGCCCGGGCGGGGTGCGCATCCCGGATATCATACAGAGGGCGCGCATCCAGTACGGCACCCATGCGCCCAGCCTGCGGGACTTCATTCTCGCCAACACCGACCTGATGGGCTCGGTTGCCACAAAGATGGCCCCGGTGGTGAACTGGACCGTGGGCCTGAAGCCGGTGAAAGGCATCATGGACGGGGTGCTCGGAATCGACCATCGCCGCAGCTTCCCCAAATATGCAGGTCGCACTTTCGAGTCGTGGTTCAAGCGCGAAGCGGCGCCGGCGCAGGCGGGTTTTGCAAAGAAGGTGCGCTACTTCCACGGCTGCTACGTCAATTACAATTATCCCCGTCTGGGCCAGGACTTCGTGGCGGTGATGAATGCGCTGGGCTACGGGGTCGAGCTCCTCGGCGGCGAAAAGTGCTGCGGCGTGGCCCTCATCGCCAACGGACAGGCTGAGCATGCACGCAGGAACGCGGAGCGCAACATAGGCCTTATTAAGGCCGGCCCCGGTCCCGTCCTTACCACCAGCTCAACCTGTACCTTTACGATACGCGACGAGTATCCCAATCTTCTGGGCGTGGACAATTCGGCCGTACGGGAAGACGTAGGCCTGGCCGTACGCTTCATTTCCTCCCTGCTCGAAAGCGGGGAGGTGCGGCTTGCCTTCAAGCAGGGTTTCCGGAAGAAGGTGGCGTACCACAGCGCCTGCCACGCGGAACTGCTCGGCTGGACCGTGTACAGCATAGACCTCCTCAGGCGCATCCCGGGCCTGGAACTTACCGTACTCGAGTCGCAGTGCTGCGGAATCGCGGGCACATACGGATTCAAGAAGGAAAACTACCGGCGTTCCCAGGCCATAGGCGAGGGGCTGTTCGAACAGATACGCACCGCGGCTCCCGAAGCCGTGGTGACGGAATGTGAAACCTGCAAGTGGCAGATAGAGATGTCCGCCGGCGTGCCGGTTCAGAACCCCGTTTCGCTCCTTGCCGAAGCCCTCGACCTCGAAGCCACGGCGAAGCTGAATTAATTCTCCATCAGCGCCCTGGCCTTGCGGTCCGGGTCGTTCTCGACGTGCGAATCGTTGTTGAGGATCATCACCGGTCCTTCCTCGCTGTTGTACTGGGGCCAGAAAGGTAAGGAGCCCTTCTTGCCGGTGTTGGGATCCCCGGTACGCATGAAGGCTTCGAGGGCGTCGCTCATCTTGTCCGAAAGCACGCGGGGCACCTTGCCGCCGCCCGAGTGCGAGTACATCAAATCGGTATTGTTGAACCAGAAGCTGATGTCCAGGCAATGGAAGGCCCTGGGAAGACCGTCGAAGAGCGGCGGGTACCAGTTGAAGAGTGCCATGTACACGGGCTGGCCCTGCTGCAGCTTGTTGTCCGCAATGCGCACCACGTTGCGGCGCGAAGAACTGATTATCGTATAGACGCCGAAGGGGGAGTTGCCCGGGAAGATCCTGTCGAACTCGTCGTAGATCGCGGCGGAGTTTTCGCCGTAGCGCGGTTCTATCATCTTGACGATATCGTCCTTCGTGAGGTCTTCCATTTCGGGATTGTCCCTGTCGGAAGTGAACTCGTTGGTGGTGGTGCACAGCATCATCGGAATGCACGGAACGTCATCGCGCCCGGATGTGTAGAAGTCACCGACGGGTATGTCCACGTCATCGGCCACGGGGCTGAAGCCGCGGCGCTGTCCCGCGCCGGGAACGGAAGCCAGCTCAGCCGAAGCCTTGTTGGCCAGGGCGAAGTATTCCTGCCAGGGCATCTGCTGGAGCTTGTCGATTTCCGAGGGCTTGAGGCCTGCGGTCTTGAGTATCTGCGCACCCAAAGCCTCGGCGTATTCCTTGTCGGAGGCCCTGGTGGACCCGCCGCTGAGGGCTACTGCCTTGTGTACCAAGCCCTTGGCTGCCGGCATAGCCGCCACGATGGTAACCTTGGACCCGCCGCCGCTCTGACCCATTATGGTCACGTTGCCGGGGTCCCCGCCAAAGGCTGCGATATTGTCATGCACCCACTGGAGCGCGAGGATGATGTCGAGCATGCCCACATTGCCGGAATGCTTGTACTTCTCCCCGCCGACTCCGGCAAGGTCGCTGTAACCGAAGCTGTTGAGCCTGTGGTTGAGGGATACGAACACAGCATCGTGCCTGCGGGCGAAGTTCCCGCCCATATAACCGTCCTGCTCTACGCCGTTGCCGGCCGAGAAGCCGCCGCCGTGGAGCCATACCAGGACGGGACGCCTGGCAGCATCGAGCGCGGGCGTCCAGACGTTGAGCTTGAGACAGTCTTCGCCGAAGCCGTCGTAATTCCAGCGGTCACGGAACTGCGACAGAGGCGAGGCGCCTTCGGTATAGGGGCGCTGCGGGGCCGATTGCGGATACCAGACCGTCGGGAGCACTCCCTCCCAGGGCTTCGGGGGCTTCGGAGGCATGAAACGGTTTTCGCCGCCGGTGTCGTCGCCGTAGGGTATGCCGAGGAACGTAGTCACGTTCTGATAGATGAAGCCCCGTACGGTACCATACTGGGTCTTGGCCACGGCGATATCCTGGCCTATCTGGAGCTGCTGTGCATCGGGATCGTATCCGAGATACGAAGAGTCGGCGCCCTTGTTGCCACCGCAGGAGCCGGCGAGCACCGCTGTGGCCGCCAGCAGGATCATCATGCTGATTCTTTTCATGATAACTTTATTGAATGATTGTGTTGTTTATTCTGTAGCCACTGCGATGAGTTCGTCGTCAAAGTGCCGCTTGAGTTCGCACTTGTCGTCCAGCAGCATGGTGCAGCCGTCCTTTTCGTCGTAAGGCAGCCATTCCGGCATGCCCTTGGCGGCCGGCTTCCCGGTCTTGATGAACGAAATCCAGGCATCCGCGACAATTTCCTGGAATCTGTATGCCCTCTCCTGCGCTCCGGTCATCTCCCTCTGCAGCGAGACGTTGTTGAACATGAAGGGCAGTTCCATGCCGTGGCTGGCGCCGAGAGTGTTTACGTTCGGCCTCCAGTTGAACATGTACAGATATGCCGGCGCCCCTCCCTGACGGGCTTTGGAAGCGGCCTGCTGCACAGCGCGCGAGCGGGCCCCGTTGTCGATGAACAGCATGTCACTCGGATCCGCCCCCGGATAAGCCTTTTCGAAGGCGGCGGCAAAGCGCTGTGCCTTGTCGGCCCCCATCGTTTCGGTCAGCTGCGCGAGGACTTCGTCGCGGGACGGTCCGGTCTTCATGTCGAAACGGAATTCGTTGAAGTTGGTGCCCACCAGGATCGGGATGTCCTTGCTGATCTCGGGAGCATCGGGGCCGAAAGGCTGGCAATCGATTATGGTGCCGTCTTCGGTAGGTCCGAATCCGCCCCTGGTACCGGTGGCTTCCGCCATCTTGCGCGAGGCGCGGTTGCCCGCCTCTGCCAATTCCTCATAGCTGAAACTTCCTATCTTGTCCATCGTGGCGGGAGTAAGGCCCAATTCCTTGATGAAAGCGAGTCCTAGTGCCTGCGAAGCCTCCTTGTTGCCGGTGCCAAGCCTCGAACCGCTTTGGATTACCGCACGGTGGAAGAGGCCCTTGGCCGAAGGCATGGCGAGCAGGTTGGAGACCTTTCCGCCGCCACCGCTCTGTCCGCCCACGGTCACCTGGCCGGGATCGCCGCCGAACCTGTCGATGTTCTTGTGTATCCATTCGAGAGCCTTGACTATATCCTGCTGGCCGAGGTTGACGCTTTCGGACCATTTTCCTCCAAGGGCGCTGAGGTCGACGTATCCGAGCACGTTGAGCCTGTGGTTGAGGTTGACCACCACTATGTCGCCCTTCTTCGCAAGGGAATAGCCCTCGTAGCAGGGCAGGTCATGCGCCGATCCGCTGGAGAAGCCTCCTCCATGGCACCACAGGAATACCGGACGCTTCTTTCCGTCGTTGATTCCCGGAGTCCAGACATTGAGTACAAGGCAGCCCTGCTCATCCATCTTTTCGACCACGAACTGGTTCCCGAAGGCATAGTCGGCCTGCGACGGCTCGAAGTTCCAGCGCAGATGTTCATCCTGCATGGCCTGCGGTCCGTAGATCTTGCACATGCGCACCCCTTCGAAGCTGTCGGGATCCTGGGGAGGCATGAAGCGCTCCGCCTTTGCATAGGGGATGCCCTTGAATGTGTAGATGGTGCCGTCGAGATAGCCTTCGACAGTGCCGTAGATGGTTTTAACCTGTGTGTTTTCGCCGGCGGTGATGGAACGGATTCCCTCGCAGACGGCATCGGAGACGTTATGGCCGCCATGTGCGCATGACAGCAGGGCCAGTCCCGCCGCAACGGTCAGGAGCAGGTCAAGTAATGATTTGTGTTTCATAACGTTGCAAGATAAGAAATTATATTGAAAAAGGCTCAGGGTTCCATGCGGTTTCTTCAGGATTCTTACTATATTTATGGGCATAAACCTCATCCCAATGCTTATAAGGAAATTATTTGTCGGATTGCTTGCCGTTGCGCTGGCTGCTCCGGCTGCCGTAGTGGGCGGCATTGCCCTTACGGCCCAGAATGGCGATGGCCTTTCCCGTCCGGAGGGACCGTGCGACGTGTATGCCAAAGGCGGAACCCCTTGCGTGGCCGCCCACAGTTCTACCAGGGCCCTGTCGGCCTCGTACAACGGCCCCCTTTACCAGATAATGCGCGCCTCCGACGGCAAGACCCTCGACATAGGTGTGGTCCAGCCCTCGGCGGGTGATCCGGGAGGCTATGCCGATGCCGCAGCGCAGGACGAATTCTGCGCAGGCACCACCTGCTGGATAACCATACTGTACGACCAGACCGGCAACGGGAACGACCTCTACCAGGCTCCCCGCGGCGGCTTCAGCGGCCCGGCCATGGGCGGGTTCAACAACGTCCCTGTAGCCGACTGGGCCCCCGTATCCCTGGGCGGCCACAAGGTGTACGGCGTGTTCATCGCCCCCGGCATGGGTCTCCGCTGGAACGACCCCAAGGGCACTGCGGTCGACGACCAGGCCGAAGGCCAGTACTGGGTGATCAGCGGACATCATTACAACGACGGCTGCTGCTTCGATTACGGTAATGCCGAAACCGACAGCCGCGACGACGGCGACGGCACCATGGAGACCACCTACTTCGGCAACAGCCTGGGCTGGTACCATGGCGCAGAACCCGGCCCCTGGGTGATGACCGACCAGGAGAACAATCTGGTGGGATGCGTGAATCCCGACCCGAACGACCGCTACTGCCCCACCCTGGAACCCATTACCTGGCGCTTCGTGACGGCGACCGCCGACGGCGAGCCGCACCACTGGCGTTCCATGGCGGGCAACGCCCAGGAAGGGGAACTCACAGTCCTGTACGACGGCGTCCGCGTCCAGAACCCCCGCAGCAGCTACGACCCGATGCGCAAGCAGGGCGCCATCCTGCTCGGCAACGGCGGCGACAACAGCAACGGTTCTTCCGGCACCTTCTATGAGGCCGCGATGACCGCAGCCGGCACCTTCCCCACCGAGGCTGTCAACCAGGCCATCCAGGCCAATGTGGTGGCCGCCCGCTACGACGTTCCCGCCCTCACCGTAGCCCCTGTCGGCAGGCAGGGCGGCGCCGGTGCCGTCATCACCTTCACTCCCCGCTCCAAGGGCGAAGTGAACGTAATCTTCACCAACACCACCGACGAAGAGATCAACGGACTCCAGCTCAAGCTCGCCACCCCGCGCAGGTGGAAGGCGAAGTCCGGCGGATCCAAGACCGCCAAGCTCGATTACGCCCTGGCTCCCGGCCAGACCGCCGTGGTGCCGTTCGTGGTAAAGACGTCCCGCAAGGCAATGGGCGGCGATCTCGGTGCAGTTGCTACATGGAAGAGTTCCGACGGTGTGCAGCACAGCGAAAAGACTGCTGCCAAGGTCAGGAACGTGCAGCCCGTCAAGATAAACGAAGTTGCCGGAGACTATATCGAACTTTACAACGCCGGCACCAAGCCGGTGAAGATAGGAGGCTGGACCCTTACCGGACATGCCGCCCATATCCCCTATTTCTCATGTGTGAAGATAGACAAGGACGCGACCCTGGCTCCCGGAGGGTTCTACCTGCTCGGGATGTCCGCTTCAGGCCTTGCCGTACCGGCCGAGGCGGGCGACGACCTGATTTATCTGAGGAATGCGGCCGACCTCTCCGGCGAGATTATGATAGGCGGTGAAGTCTGCAGAGTCAAGGACGTTTATACGGTGGAGCCCAAGCCCATGGCTCCCGGCCCCCGCGGTCCCCGCGTGGAAGCTGTCGGCGTCCCCACCACGGTATGGCAGCCGCTCCCTGAAGGACCGGTCATCACCATTCCGGCAGGATCCACCAACATCCCCGTCACCAGCACCGACGGCATGAGGGTTGGCAGCAAGCTCGCCCTCGGATACGGTGCCACCTATCCGGCAGTGAGCAACTCGCTCGAGAAGTATGAAGTGGTTACCATCACAGAGGTCGGCAAACCCGGCACCCAGGCCTGGCTCTCGATGGACGCCAAGGCCGGCGACACCAACATCAAGGTGTCTTCGACCGAGAACATAAGCGTAGGCGACAAGATACGCCTGGACATAGCTTCCGTAGGTCACGGCATCGAGACCGTCACCGTCAAGGCAGTGGGCACTCCTTCCGTACGCAGCACCTTCGGAGGTCCCCTCAAGCCGGGCGAAGATCCCGGAACGGGACTCGAACTCGAAGAGCCGCTCAAGTTCAACCATTCCTCCAATATGCCTTTCAGCGTGAACGGAACAGGAGTGAGCTTCGAACCCGCGACCGAGTTCGACCATTCCAGCAACGAACCGGTGCTTGCCCTGGCATATGTGGTACAGCTCGAAGAACCGCTCGCCCAGTCGCATCCCATCGATGAGGCGGTGGTCTGCCTGACTGCATCCACGGGCTATAAGGGAGAAGTCGCAGCCGACCAGACCTTCGGCGGTCCGGCCATCACGGGCAGCGGCAACCTTACGCTGCGCGACGCAGAGGGCAACGTGGCGGACGCCCTCAACTACGGCCTCGTCACCGACCCGTGGCTGTCGGAAGGCTGGCAGGGAGAATCCGGAAGGGGCGCTTCCGGCAACCATGCTCCCTCTCCGGTTTACACCCCCAACCGTCGTGCACGCACTCCCGCTCCGGCAACGCCCGTGGCTGTCAGCATCGGGCGCTATCCCGACGGGAACGATACCGACGACAACAAGGCCGACTTCAAGGCCATTCGTACCACGGGCATCACGGAAGCGGCCGAAGCCGGATCCAATGTGCTTACAATGCCTTCGCCCGTCTTCTTCGGTGCGGGAGCCTCTCTCATCATAGACGGAGAACCCGTGAAGGTGGCGTCGGTTTCGGAACCCCGCAGGGTATCCACCGAGATGCGCTGGGGCACCATAGTCCGCAAGGTGGAATACGATGTGGTGGACATCACCCTCGACGCCGCCCTCAAGCAGGCGCATGCGGCCGGCGCGGTAGCGGTGGACAACCTCCCCACTCCGGGTAAACCGAACGTTTATTGATATGGCTGTCCGGGAAGATGCCGTCGCCTATAAGGCCGCCGGGGTGCTTGCCGCGCTTGCTTTCGGGCTCTGCGTCTTCCTGACCGTACATTCCCTATACGGCATGGCCATGCCGGGATGCTCTTCCGGTTCTGGCTGCGAGAGCGTGCTTTCGGGCAGGTGGTCGGTTTTGTCCGGCTTCCTGCCCGTTGCCGCGCTCGGCGCCGGCTTGTATCTGGCTCTGCTTATCTGCCTGCTCCTGCGCCTCCTGGGACGGGATCCGGGCATGGAAGGGCTTGTATCGGGTGCCCTGACCTTATTCGCCTCGGCGTTGCTGTCCGCATCGCTTTGGTTCATCGTGCTGCAGTTCTGGAAGGTGAAGGCCGTCTGCCCATGGTGCATGTGCACCCATGCGCTCGGAATAATCGTTTCAGTCATCCTGCTCCTGCGCCTTCGTCCGCTGCGTCGGACGGCGGTGCTTGCCGGTGTCGCCGCCACGGTGCTGCTGGCTCTCCTGCAGCTGTTCACTGTCCCTTCCGGACGCTATGCCGAAGGTGCAGTCGGTTCCGGAGCCCTGCCAATCGCTTCTCCCGCGGACTTCCCTGTGATCGGAGACCCTTCCGCACCCAATACGGTCGAAGTCCTTTTCGATTATCAGTGCCCGCATTGCCGCGAACTGCACGCCCTCCTTCCCGGGATCGCAGCGCAGAAGGACGCAGCATTCGTGCTCTGCCCCACCCCACTGAGCCCTGCCTGCAACGCATACCTCCCTCCCGGCGAAGACCGGTTCAAGGGTTCGTGCGAACTGACCTCAATGGCTTTGGCGATCTGGCTCAACCATCCCGAAGCCTTCCCCGGCTTCGATTCGTGGCTTTTCGCAGACGATGCTTCCGGCCGGTGGAAGCCGCGCAGGGTTGAGGACGCCCGCGCGAAGGCGGAGGAACTCATCGGAGCCGAAGAACTTGCGCGCAGCCTCGGGGACAAACGCATCCGGGAGCGGCTGGGCATCACCCTGGAAATATTCGGCCGCACTACGGCGAAGGGCCGCAGCGGCATCCCGCGCCTGGTTTACGGCCAGTCGTGGCTGGTGCCGGAAGCCCTGACGGCCGGCGAACTGTCCGGGATGATCTCGGAAGCTTTCGGCATTTGACAACCAAAAACAACAACTGATATGGATTCTTTCAAGAAAATGGTTCTTTCCCCGGCATTGCAGCTCATCTTCTGCTGTGCCGCACTCCTCCCGGTCGGCGGGCGCGCCCTCGGCCAGGATTCCGGTTCGCAACAGCCCCGCCCCCGCTTCGTGTTCGACGGTGAAAATCCCCGCGTCCACGACCCGGTTATGGCTAAAGAAGGGGATACTTGGTACATTTTCGGCTCAGGCGTTCAGGAGATGAGTTCGAAGGACATGAAGACCTGGCAGCTGGAGCAGGCCCCGGCCATCAATTTCGAATGGGTGAAGAAGTATGTGCCCGGCTACCGCGGAGGCGCCTGGGCGCCGGACATCATCTGGCACCAGGGCAAATGGCACATGTTCTGCTCGCCCTCGGCCTTCGGCATCAACACTTCGGTTATCCTCCACCTTACCCGTTCCACGCTGGATCCTTCTTCTCCTGAGGAGTGGAAGGATTGCGGCGAAATCATCCATTCCACCACAGATGATGATTGGAATGCGATCGACGCCAATGTGATTGTTGACAAGAAGGGCACTCCGTGGATGGATTTCGGTTCATTCTGGGACGGAATCCAGCTGGTGAAGCTCAAGAAGGACATGTCGGGAGTCGACGGTGAACCCCGCACCATAGCCAGGCGTTACGGCACCAAGAGGACAGACCTCGTAAATCCCACTTCGAAGTATGCCGGAACGAACGCCATCGAAGGACCGTTCATCTACAAGCACGGCAGATGGTATTACCTCTTCGTATCGTGGGACTATTGCTGCCGCGGCGACCTCAGTTCGTACAAGGTGGTGGTTGGCCGTTCACGCAAAGTCGAAGGCCCCTACCTCGACAAGGACGGTGTGGACATGGCGAAGGGAGGCGGCACCCTGGTCGCATTCAACAACGCCCTCTACAACGCGTCCGGACACAATTCAGCATACACGATCGACGGCAAGGACTGGTACCTCAGCCATGCGTATGAGCGTGAAGGGGGAGTATCCCGCCTGATCCTGCGCGAGATCAAGTGGGTGCGCGGCTGGCCGACGATAGATCTCTGACCTTACTTCTTCCCTACCAGATACTGCTCGGCGCGGTAGGTGAGGCCCATTAGCAGGATGCAGACTATGCAGGCCGCAATGAGCAGTATGAACGTAGAGCCCCAACCCCAGTTCTGCGAAGCGTAGCCCATAACCACGTTCGCCAGGATGGCGGTTCCGAGCACATAGCCCATGAAGCCGGTAAGCCCCGCTGCGGTTCCGGCCGCGTTCTTGGGCGCCAGGTCGAGGGCCTGCACCCCTACCAGCATCACCGGACCGTAGATAAGGAAGCCGATGGCTATGAGACAGCCTATCACCACGTTGAGCTTGTCCAGGTTCTGCCAGTACACCACGATCACGACGGCGATGAGGGCCATGATGATCATGATAGGCAGGGCCCTGCGCCCCTTGAATACGTGGTCGCTCAGCCATCCGCACACAAGCGTGCCCGGGATGGCAGCGAATTCGTATGCGAAGTAAGCCCAGCCGGCGCTCTTGATGTCGATGCCGTTCTCGGTAAGTATGGTCGGCGCCCAGTCGAGGCAGCCGTAACGCACCATGTAGATGAACGCATTGGCAAAGGCGATATACCATAACAGCTTATTGCTCAGAACGGTACGGAATATCTCCCTGGTAGAGAGAGTCTGTTCGTGCTTCTCGTCGTAATTCCGGGCGCTGTGCCCGCTCCACTTCTCGATCGAAGACAGCCCGCAGCTCTGTGGCGTATCGCGGATAAGGCACCAGGCCACAATGGCGATGAGTATCGCCACCGCCGCCGGGAAAAGGAAGGTTCCCGCCAGGAAGTACAGCCTCTCGTCGGCACCGTAGAGCCAGCTGCCGAACCACACCGCACCGTATGCCGCCATCGGGCCCACCAGGGCGCCGCCGACATTGTGGGCGCAGTTCCAGATGCTCATCCAGGTGCCTCTTTCCTTGATGGAGAACCAGTGAGTCATCACCCTTCCGCACGGAGGCCAGCCCATTCCGTTGAACCAGCCTACCAGGAAGTTGATGAATGCCATCAACGCGATCGCAAGGCCCTTGTGGGCGGATCCTATCCATTGGATCGGAACCACCATGAAGGCCATAGAAAGGGCTGCAAGTATGAGTCCCAGGGGCAGGAAGCGCCGGGCGTTGCTGCGGTCGGACACACTTGCCATGAGGAACTTGGAGAAGCCGTAGGCTATCGCGTTCATCGACAGTACTATACCCAGCTCGCCCTTCGCGAATCCGAAGGGTTCGAGCAATGGTATCGCCATGGAGAAATTCTTGCGGACTATGTAGAATCCGGCGTAGCCTATGAAGATGCCCAGGAAAACCTGCAGGCGCAGACGCTTGTACCGCGCATCGGCTTCAGGTCCGGTCTGCTCGGGCTTGAAGGGCGGTGGAGCCAGAAAAGATGCCATTATTTAATCCTTGGCGATAGATTCCCGCATCTCGGTATCCGACTGGATATTCTTCATGCGGTAATAGTCCATGATGCCCAGATTGCCCTCGCGGAAGGCCTGTGCCATGGCCAGGGGCACCTGTGCCTCGGCCTCGATCACCTTGGCGCGGGCTTCCTGTGCCTTGGCCTTCATCTCCTGCTCCTGGGCGACAGCCATGGCCCTGCGCTCTTCGGCGCGTGCCTGGGCTATATTCTTGTCGGCATCCGCCTGGTCCATCTGCAGCACGGCGCCGATGTTCTTGCCCACGTCGATGTCGGCGATATCGATGGAGAGGATCTCGAAAGCGGTTCCTGCATCCAGACCCTTGTTCAGCACCGTCTTGGAGATGGTGTCCGGGTTCTCGAGCACCGCCTTGTGGCTTTCCGAAGAACCGATGCTGGACACGATGCCCTCGCCCACGCGGGCCAGGATGGTCTCCTCGCCGGCACCGCCTACCAATTGTTTTATGTTCGCGCGCACGGTCACGCGGGCAGTCGCGATAAGCTGTATACCGTCCTTGGCCACGGCCGTAACCGGCGGAGTGGTGATGACCTTGGGGTTCACCGACATCTGCACGGCGTCAAGCACGTCGCGTCCGGCCAGGTCGATAGCAGCCGCCATCTGGAAGTCGAGCGGGATGTTGGCTTTGTTGGCAGAAATAAGCGCCTGTACCACCTTGGTCACGTGTCCCTTTGCCAGATAATGCGCCTCCAGCTCATTGGCCTTGAGCTTCAGGCCGGCCTTGGTGCCCGTGATGAGGGCGTAGACTATCGTGCGGGGGTTGACTCCCCTCCAGCGCATCAGCACCAGCTGCACAAGTGATACGTGCACGCCCGAGAGCAGTGCCTGGAACCAGAGGGCTACCGGGAAGAACCACAGCAATATGATAAGGGCGATAATGATTATCGCGATGATCAGGTAGATGTCCATAATCTATCGGTTTATAGGTTTCACTATTATTTCGTTGTATTCGGTGGCGACCACCTCCACTTCGGTGCCCGGGGCGACCATCGAATTGTCGGCCGACTTCACTTCGGTGCTGAGACCGCCGAAGCGCGCCGTTCCGCGCGGTGCCAGGCGGGTGATGGTGACGCCATGCTCGCCCACCGCTATCCTTTCGTTGTCGGTATTGGCCCTGGCGCCTATTTCGGCGTTGAGCTCCGCCTTCTTCCATGTCTTGGAACGCAGTACGAACAGGACGGTGAGCAGCAGGGCGACGGACAGGATGACCGTAGCCCAGATGCCGGCGGTGGAGCCGAAATGCGCGAAGGTATACCAGCATGCAGCGCCCAGCGAAGCCAGGCCCAGCAAACCTATCCCGAAACCGGGCAGGAACAGCACCTCAACCAGCACCAGCAGCACTCCGAAGAGGATGAGTATAGTAAGGATAAGAGAGGGTGACATATTCTAGAAGAATTTGAGTTTCAATGCTTTGCCGTTATGTTTGCGGACGAATTCATACTTGGCGTCGGGAGTTTCGTCGGGAGTTTCCTCGAATGACGCGCGGTTGATTATGATTCCCTTCGAGAAAAGGTCCTGTTCGAGGGCGGCCAGCTCCCGGTTGGCCTCGTTCAGCCTCTCCTGCATCTTCGGGGTCTGCATCTCCAGTTCCATTATCTGCGAGGAAAGGAAATCGCGTTCCGCCCCCGAGGCGCCGGAATAACGGGCGCGCATGGCTTCCAGTTCTTTCGAATGGCGGGCGAGGGAATCGCGCACCGAGCGGAGCGCACGCAATTTCAGTCCGTATTCCCTGGTCTCGGGATCCTGGGGCCCGGCATTGGCCTTGCGGGCCTGCGTGGGAGCGAGTTCGCACAGGCGGCGGAGTTCTTCCTTGCCGCTGACCGCCTGGCGCACAGGCACTTCTTCCAGTTTCACGACGTAGATGTTGACGCTGTCGATGGGGCAGCCGCGGTTCGATGCGAACACCACGTGCTTGCCGTCGCCGCTCCGGGCGTAAAGGTAGTCGTCAGCTGGCGAACAGAAGGGGAAACCCAGGTTTTCCGGAGGCCCCCAGCGGTGCTGTACCGCATTCCAGCGGCACACGTAGAGGTCGTACCCGCCCACGCCGTAAAGGCAGTCGGATGCAAAGTACAGGTCCTGTCCGTATTCCATGGGGTAGATGGCCCCGGGTCCGCAGCCGGCAGGTGAAGGAACGGTCCATGTAGAGTCGGCGAAGTGTGTCTCCCATATAGTGCGGATTCCGTTGGCGCCCGGGGCGGAATAGAATATCCGGGGAGAATCTTCGGGAGCGTAAATGGCTGCGGAATAAGGGATCCCGCCTGTTGAATCGAGTTGGTTGGGGACGCTCCTCCATGCCCTGTCGGGCAGGGGATAATAGAGCTGGAAGTCCAGGATCGAAGAACGTCTCCGCGCCACGACCTCCGGGGTGTAGGCGAACTTCTGCATGTTGAGGCCGTTCACGCATTCGGCTATCCTGGAATTGATGCCTGCGAGGGCCACGCTGTCGCGGCATACTTCCGCCGCTTCGCGCCACTTGGCTTCGGCCAGGGCGAAGTCCCAATCCGCGAGAGCGTCTTCCGCTTCAAAGGAAAGCAGTTGGTATTGCTCAACGTGAGGGGTTTCCAAAGTGTCCTGCGCGCTGTCGGAAGACCCCGGCATCGCGAACAAGGCGGCGACGGCCGACTGTAAAAGAAGGCTCAATAGCATCGTTCGGTATGCAAATTTAAGAAATAACCCCAAGAAAATTTATATTAAGGAAAAAAATTGTAACTTTGTCGGCTTAAATCGCTGAAAAAGATTTTATAAAAATAAATTTTGATTCATTATGCAAAGCAAAGGAGCGATCAGAATCGTTGCAATCCTGCTGTTGATTGCCTGCCTGTGGCAGCTTTCATTCACGGCTGTAACTTCCATCCAGAACCGCAAGGCCGCCAAGTCGGCCGAGGCGGCGGTGGCAGCAGCACAGCAGACCGCAGCGTTCGCTAAGATTCCCCAGGCCGACCAGGCTTTTTATCTCGATTCAATCAACAAAGTACAGGAAAAGAGGTACACCGATTCCATTTCTTCCGAAAAGGTTTACTTCGGCTATACCTTCAAGGACGTACAGGCCAAGGAGATCAACCTCGGTCTGGACCTCAAGGGCGGTATGAACGTGATGCTGCAGGTGCAGCTCCAGGACCTCGTGAAGGCTCTCTCCGGCAACAACCAGTCGCCTGAGTTCCTCAAGGCCCTCGACCTCGCAAAGCAGCGCAGCGTCAACTCGCAGTCCGACTACATCTCCCTCTTCGCCGACGCATGGAGGGAAGTTTCCGGCGGCCAGAGGCTCGCACGCATCTTCGGTACCTACGAGATGCGCGACCAGATCCAGCCCGAATCCACCGACGACCAGGTGGTGAGCGTGATCCGCAGCGAGGCTGAAAGTGCCGTTGCCAACTCCTTCAACGTTCTCCGCAACCGTATCGACCGCTTCGGTGTAACCCAGCCTTCCATCCAGAAGATAGGCAACACCGGACGCATCCTCGTCGAACTCCCCGGCGTGAAGGAACCCGAACGCGTGCGCAAGCTGCTCCAGGGTACCGCATCCCTCGAATTCTGGACAACCTTCGACAACTCCGAAATCTCTCCCTACCTCATGCAGGCCAACCAGGTACTTGCCCAGCTGCTTGCACAGGAAGAAGGTGAGACCGCAGCTGCCTCGGAGGCTTCCGACACCACCGACGTCATCGCCCGTGAGCTTGAAGCCCAGGGAACCGACGACCTCGCGGCTTACCGCAAGGCCAATCCCCTCTTCGCAGCCCTCCAGCCCTCCGACGCCCGCGGCGACGCCTGCATAGGTTATGCACACATCAGCGACACCGCCACCGTCAACAGGTATCTTGCCATGCCACAGGTAAGGGAACTTTTCCCCGCCGAATTCCGCCCCATGTGGAGCGTCAAGCCGGCCGCATTCCTGCAGAACGACAATATCTACCAGCTCATAGCCATCAAGGCCAGCTCGCGTGACGGCCAGGCTCCCCTCGACGGCGACGTGGTTACCGACGCCCGCGTATCGTACAGCGACCAGCGCGGCGGCAACCCCACCGTTTCGATGACCATGAACGCCGAAGGTGCCAACACCTGGGCTCACCTCACCAAAGACAACGTAGGCAGGCAGATCGCCATCGTCCTCGACGGTACCGTTTACTCCTATCCTACCGTCAACGGTGAAATCACCGGCGGTTCTTCCGAGATCTCCGGCAACTTCACCGTAGAGGAGGCCACCGACCTTGTGAACGTGCTCAAGTCCGGTAAGCTCCCGGCTCCCGCCACCATCGTACAGGAGCAGGTAGTAGGCCCGTCGCTGGGTGCCAAGTCCATCAAGGACGGTATGATCTCCTTCATCATCGGCTTCCTGCTCGTGCTCATCTACATGATCCTGTTCTACAAGGGCGCAGGTGTCATCGCCGACATCGCACTGCTCTCCAACGTAGTGCTCCTGTTCGGTACCCTCGCCGCCTTCGGTGCAGTACTCACCCTGCCCGGTATCGCAGGTCTCGTGCTTACCCTGGGTATGGCAGTGGACGCCAACGTGATCATATATGAGCGTGTCAAGGAAGAGCTCAAGGCCGGCAAGGGTCTGAGCAAGGCGGTCGCCGACGGTTACCGCAACGCTTACTCCGCCATCATCGACGGCCAGCTGACCACCCTTCTCACCGGTCTCATCCTGTTCTTCTTCGGTTCAGGTCCGGTCAAGGGCTTCGCCACCACCCTCATCATCGGTATCATCACTTCGGTACTCACCTCCATCTTCATCACCCGTCTGATCATCGACGACCGCATCGCAAAGGGCAAGAACGTCACCTTCGAGAACAGGTTCACCCGCAACTTCCTCAAGAACACCCACGCCAACTTCCTGGGTGCACGCAAGTGGTCGTACATCATCTCCGGCGCCCTCATCCTTATCTCGCTGCTCTCCATCTTCACCAAGGGCTTCACCTACGGTGTCGACTTCACAGGCGGCCGTACCTATGTGGTACGCTTCGACCAGCCCGTGCTTGCTGAAGACGTCCGTGCAGCCGTGAACGATGTGTTCGAGGCGGCAGCCGAGGCCAATCCCGACATCAAGGGCTCTTCGGCCGAGGTCAAGCAGTTCGGCGGCGATTCGCAGATGAAGATCACCACCGCTTACAAGGTGAACGACGAGTCCTCCGAGGTGGATGCCGAAATCGAAGGCATGCTCTTCAAGGCCCTGAAGGGCTTCTATAAGGAAGACATCGACATGGCCGGATTCAACTCCACCCTCGAGAACCCGAACGGTATCATCTCGTCCGACAAGGTTGGCGCAAGCATCGCGAGCGACATCAGGCGCGACGCCATCATCGCCGTCATCCTCGCCCTCATCGTGATCTTCGCCTACATCGCGTTCCGCTTCAAGGGCTGGACATGGGGTCTCGGCGGCGTCGTTTCGCTTGCCCATACCGCCATCATCATCATCGGCTTCTTCTCGCTGTTCAGCGGCATCCTGCCGTTCAACCTGGACGTCGACCAGACCTTCATCGC
>ONSD01000161.1 GCA_900320385.1 uncultured Bacteroidales bacterium | reverse complement strand
TCTTCCTGCCCTTCCAATTGTGGCATTTGATGCCGAAGTGGTTGTTCCCCTGCGCTGCCAGGCGGGACTGTCCGTAACGCGATTCCAGCAGGCCCTGTGCCAGGGTTATGGAAGCCGGCACGCCGCTGCGCTGCATTTCGCTGACGGCTATTGCAGAATACTTCGCGATATACTTTTCCTGCGGGGTGTCTCCCCCTGCAAGGACCAACAGCGGCAACAGCACCGCGAACAGGAGTGCTATCTTTTTCATCTTCAACTTCCTATTTCGAATTCATCCCCGTCATCAGCTGCCACGGTCGCGGGGAAAACCGTCCTGCATTCCCGGGCGAACACCGAAAGGTCCTTCACACGGGAGGAGTAGTGGCCGATGACCAGCTTCCCGACCCCTGCCTCTCTGGCGCAGTTGGCGGCCTGCAGGGTCGTGGAATGAAAATACTGTGCCGCCTTGTCGGCGAATTCCGCCGGATAGGTGGCCTCATGGTAGAGCACGTCCACCCCGCGTACATACTCCGCCTCTTCCGGGAAGGGAGCGGTATCGCTGCAATATGCGTAAGAACGGGGTTTGCGGGGATTCCTGGAAGGCTCGGTAAGCTCGTCGAAACGGTAGCCGAAGCAGTCGGTCTTGTGATTGAGCGGGAAGGCGCTCACTTTCACCGGACCGGCTTCCAGTATGGTCTCGCGCGTTTTCATCTGGAGCGGAACGAATTCCACTTCGTATTTCGTGCCTTCGGAGAACCAGCTCTTCCAGAAATTGAGCACGGGCCCCAGGTTGCGCGGGCCGAATATCTTCAGGGGTGCCGTCCTGCCGAACAGGCCCATGGTGCCCAGGAGACCGAAAAGGCCGAATATATGGTCGCCATGGATGTGGGAAATGAAAATGGCTTCCACCTTGGTGAACGGAAGATGAAAGCGCCTGATCTGCTGCTGCGTTCCCTCGCCGCAGTCGATAAGAAAGCAGCGCCCGTGCACGCTGAGTGCCTGGGCGCTTGGATTCCTGTCAGAAAAGGGCATGGCCGAAGCCGTGCCCAATATCTTGAGAGTGAAGTTCATTACTCCTTGTCGGCCTTCTTCTCGCTCTTCTCGAGCTGATCCTTGAGGGCCGCAAGTGCGTCGATGTCACCGAGGGTGGCCTTCTCAACGCCGGTATTGATCTTCTTGACCGCTTTCTTGGTGTTGTCGGCTTCGGCTGCCGCAGCCCTCTCCTTCACCTCTGCGTAGGTGCGCAGGTGGCTGAGGAGGACCCTGCGGGTGCTCCTGCGGAGTTCGAGGACCTTGAAGGGCAGCGTCTCGCCTACAACGGCCTGCTTGCCGTCTTCCTTGACGAGTTCGCGGTTGAATGCGAAGCCGGGAACGTCGGCACCGAGATCGATGTTGGCGCCCTTGTCGGTAGTGGAAGCGACAGTGCCTTCGACGGTGGAACCTACGGGGTACTTGGCTTCGATCTCGTCCCACGGGTTGGGGATGAGCTGCTTGTGGCCGAGGCTGAGCTTGTGGTTGGCCTCGTCGAAGTCGAGGATCTGCACGTCGATGGTGTCACCGGGGTTAACGACCTCGGACGGATGCTTGATCTTGTTCCAGGAAAGGTCGCTGATGTGAACCAGGCCTTCAACACCGTCTTCAAGTTCTGCGAACACACCGAAGTTGGTGATGTTGCGTACGGTGGCGCTGTGCTTGCTGCCAACCGGATACTTGTCGCGGATGCTCTCCCACGGGTTGGGGGTGAGCTGCTTGAGACCGAGGCTCATCTTGCGGGCTTCGCGGTCGATGCTCAGGATCTGTGCTTCGACTTCGTCGCCTACCTTAAGGAATTCCTGGGCGCTGTGAAGCCTGGGGCTCCAGGACATCTCGGAAACATGGACGAGGCCCTCTACGCCGGGTTCGATCTCGATGAATGCACCGTAATCGGCGATGAGGATGACTTTGCCCTTAACCTTGTCACCAACCTTGAGGTCGGGATCGAGGTTATCCCAAGGATGAGCGGTGAGCTGCTTGAGACCGAGGGCGATGCGCTTCTGCTCCTCGTTGAAGTCGAGGACGACAACCTTGATGGGCTGATCGAGCTGGACGATTTCTTCGGGGTGGTTGACGCGGCC
>ONSD01000022.1 GCA_900320385.1 uncultured Bacteroidales bacterium | reverse complement strand
CTGTTGAGCAGGAGTTTGCGGTCCCTTGCCGGTTCGTGGCTGTTCCAACTGCCCCAGAAATAGGTGGCGATGTTCATCCCCTTTACATACAGCTCCCCGTTGGAGAAATAGCAGAAGGCATCGGCGAGCGAAGCTTTGCCTGTGCGCAGGCTCTTGATCTCGGTGCCGACGAGCACTATGCCGGCCTCGTACGTCTCCAGGAACTCATAGTCGTGGGCGGCGCGCTTGTTGCTGACCTGTATGTTGCTCTTTTTGGGCATGGGCTGCAAAGATACTCATTTTTGGCAGAATTGCTATCTTTGTACGTTATGCCCAAATTCCGCAAAAACCTTCCGGCACAGCTCCCCGAGCCCGAAACCATCGATATCCCTGCTCTTGCGGAGGATATCCGTCTCGGCAGGGTGAAACTGGTATGCGTGCTGGGCCCCACCGCTTCAGGCAAGACAAGGTATGCCGTTTCGCTTGCAGGCAAGCTGCGGGATGCCCTTTCCTTGCCGGGATGCCCGGCTCCAATGCCCGAGATTATCTCGGCCGATTCGCGCCAGGTGTACCGCGGCATGGATATCGGAACGGGAAAGGATCTTGGGGAATACGGCGACGTGCCCTACCATCTCATCGATATCGCGGATCCCGGCACCCAATACAATGTGTTCCAATTCTGCGAAGATTTCGCCGCTGCTTGCCAGGATATCACCGGCAGGGGGGCGCTGCCCATACTTTGCGGCGGAACGGGGCTGTATATCAACGCGGTGACCGGAGGATACGACTTCGAGAACCGCACGCCGCTTTCCCTTCAGACCGAGGCTCACGACCCCGGCGTCTATTTCATCGGAACCCTGGTGAGCCGCGAGCAGCGCAACGCCCGCATCGATGCCCGCCTGCGCTCCCGCCTGAAGGAAGGGATGATAGAAGAAATCCGCGGCCTGCTGGACGGGACCAATCCGGGATGCCCCGGAGGGAAACCGGTGCCGGCCGGGATCCTTTTGAGTTATGGCCTTGAGTACAAATACGTCACCCTGTTCCTGCAAGGCGAGATAGACGAAGAGGAATTATTCGTCAAACTCTCCACAGCCATCCATCAGTTCGCCAAGCGCCAGATGACCTGGTTCCGGGGGATGGAGCGCAGCGGGGCCAAAATCCATTGGGTCCTTCCGTAATATTGTTTTTTTTTCTATCTTTGCAGCCCCGTGAGTTTAACAGGCGCCCGGAACGGAGCGCGAAGTTTAACAGGCGCCCTCAGGCGCCCGGCGGAGACCGGGACGGAGCGCGAAGCGCGATGTCGGTAGGTCGAGAGCCGCAAGGGGTCCGGGGGCGGCTTAGCCCCCGTAAATAAGGGGTATTAGCTCAGCTGGTAGAGCGATAGGTTCGCAATCTATAGGTCAGGGGTTCGAATCCCCTATGCTCCACAGAAATCCCTCTCAGGTTCGCCTGAGGGGGATTTTTCGTATTCAGTTAACTTTTCACGATTTTTGCGTCTGTATCTGTGAGGTATGGATAAAACGCTTGATATAGAGCTTGCAGAGATAAGGCCAAGGGTCATGGCTACGGCGCTGAGATTCTTCCGTGCATCCCGGCTGGACGGTGACCCGGAGGATGTGGTGCAGGATGTGCTGCTGAGGCTTTGGATGGCAAGACGTGACGGTGTACGGATCCGCAGTGCGGAGGCCTGGGCTGTGTCTGTCACTAAGAACAGTTGCATATCCATTTGGCGCAAAAAGGGCCGCGTGCGGAGCGGGGTGTATCCGGAATGGCTGTCGGATGGCAGGGACGCTTCTGCACTGATAGAACAATCCGAAACTGAAAGGCTGGCTGAAAGGGCGCTGGAACGGCTGCCTGCAGGCACAAGGCGCTTGCTGCAACTGCGCGCCACAGGGCTCTCCCTTGATGAGATTGCGGCCATGACCGGAAGGACTAAGGGCGGCGTAAAGAGTTCCATATCAGCCGCCCGGCATGAATTGATGAAAACACTGGACACGAAGTAATACGATGGACCGGAAAGACTTGATAAGATTGTATCTGGACGCAGAAACCACCTGCGGACAGGAGCAGGAGCTTGCCGCCTCCTTTGCCACTGCGCCTCCTTCCGATGAGGAAGAGATGGCGGTATATAAGATGATGCAGGCCGTCCGGCCCGTTGAGCTGCCTGAACTGCCGGAAGCCGGTGACGAGTATGACCGTATGGTCAGGCCTTCAAGGATACGGCCTTTCTATACCTGGGGCCTTTCGCTGGCCGGGGTGGCCGCTGCCATTGCAGCCGTGGTGCTGTTTACCCGCAAACCTGAGATTCCCGGCGCACCGGATACGCCGCAGAATGACTATACTGAACTGATCCAGCAGATAGCCTTTTTATCCAACTTCAATCCGGCGGAAGCCGAAAACCTCGAATTCAAACCCGTCGGGGACGGGTTTGTGATGACCGCCCATTTCCCCGATGGGCATACTGCCTCGTACATCCTCACACCTCTGGATGGAGGCAAATCCTTTAATCTCGTTGCATTGAACAAGTAAAAAGATCACCCATGAAAAAGATAATCCTTCTTTCCATCTGCCTGCTGACAGGCGCATGGACGTTGTCTGCCCAGCAGACCATCTATATCATCGACAATGAGACCGTGGAGCATTTCGACGGCTCCCAGCTCAAGGACAGGATAGTAAGGGACTACAAGATCACCAAAAAGGGATCCGGGCGCAATGCCATCACGGTTCACGCCATTACCACATCGCCTTCGGTGTATTCGTTCTCCGGTTCATTCTCCCAACTGAAGCCGCATGTCAGAGTTGATTCCCTGAAAATGCCTGAATTCAAGGGGTTCGGCTTCAGTGCCGATTCTGTTTTCGTCTCCGACGGTGCCTTTAAGGTTCTGGACAGGGAAATAGTCTATGTCATCGACGGGAAAAAGTCTGAGGATGCTTCTCCGTTCAACACCATCTCGCCGTTTGATATCGAGAGCATTTCCGTGGTCAAGGATGGGTCTGCAGAGCAAATGAAATATGGTGACGACGTGACCGTCATCAAAATTACGACGAAAAAGAATAAGGCTGATTTGAATGAGTTTTTGAAGACGCTTCCCGGCGCGAAAGTCGATTCTGACGGAAATGTCACGATCAATGGCCAGGCCGTCAGGAAAATCGCAATCAACGGACGCACGTATTCCGTAGACAGCAAGTAATCTCCTTTCTGTCAGCTCATTTCTGTTTGGGGATCCTTTTTGCGGCCGACATCGCTCCGGTGGGGCAGACCAGGCGGCAGAGATGGCAGCCTACGCACTTGCTGCCAAGTATCTTCGGCTTTCTGTCCCCATCGAAGACGATGGCCTGGTGACCGCCGTCGCTGCAGGAAATGAAGCACCTCCCGCAGCCTATGCACTTCTCCCTGTCGACCATCGGGAATACCAGGGTCTCCCTGTCGAGTTCGGAGGGTCGGACGAACGAGGCTATTTCTTCCCCTACGATTTCTTCCAGCTTCTCCACGCCCCTGCAGGCCATGTAGTGCTTGAGACCAAGGACCAGGTCCTCTATTATGCGGTAGCCATACTGCATGACGGCAGTGCATATCTGCACATTGCGGCAACCTAGCTGGATGAATTCCAGGGCGTCCCTCCAGGTTTCTATCCCGCCTATCCCGCTTATGTGGGTATCCTTCAGAAGGGGGTTGGCGGTCATCTCCAGGATATGCCGGAGGGCGATAGGCTTGACGGCCCTTCCGGAATAACCCGAAACGGTCCTCTTGCCGGAGACCTCCGCACCGGTGGACATGGTTATCGACTTGATGGTATTGATGGCTGAGATCCCGTCGGCACCCGCGAAGTGGGCCCACATCGCCGGCTGCGTCATGCTGGTGACGTTGGGGGTCATCTTCGGTATGACGGGAATCTTCACGCTCCTTTTGACATACGCCGTATAGAAGGTGACCAGCTCCGGGTTCTGCCCGACGTCGCTGCCCATACCAGCGATGCGCATCTGGGGGCAGGAGAAGTTCAGTTCGACGGCATCCGCGCCCGCCTTTTCGGCCAACTTGGCCAGTTCTATCCATTCTTCCTCCGTCTGGCCCATTATGGAAGCGACAACCACCTTGCCCGGATAGTTCTCCTTGAGGCGGGACAGTATTTCGAAATCCACCTCCATCGGGTTCTCGCTGAGCTGCTCCATGTTCCTGAAGCCGTCGAAGTCTCCGCTGCCCCCGGTGTGATGGACCGCATCGAAGCGGGGGGAAACCTCCCGTATCTCTCCTTTGCAGATGGTTTTGTAAAATACTCCTCCCCATCCTGCATCGAAGGCGCGGGCCACCATGTCGTACGAGGTGCATACTGCGGAGGAAGCCAGGAAGAAAGGATTCTCGCATTTGATCCCGCAGAAACTGATTTCCAGTGAAGGGTCCCGGGCCGGAACCTCATCCCGGACCGGGGCAAGCGCCTTTGCTATTTCCCTGAGCCTGATCGGCCTGTCGTAGTGGATGCAGGCTTTCTCCGCGGCCTCAAGTTCCCCGTCGGTGCAGGGTCCGAGCCACTTGCCGGCCAGGCTTTCATTGTCGAAACGTATGGCCCTTACGGCTCTTGCCGGGTCTCCTTCTGCACAGGCTTTGCTGCATGGGGCGTCTTTGCACAGAAGGCATCTTCGCGCTTCCTCGTGGATGAGTGAACTCATATCGCTGTCCTTTATGGTTAATCATTCGCAATTTAGTGTTTTTCCGGGACAGAACAAAAAACAGAAGCAACCTGTTATTGTGAAATTGTTTGCTATATTTGTGGTTTACAAGCTGAATACCCGACAATGAGCAACCATAGTCTCGATACTTCCTTGCTGGACAGGGCCATTTACTTCGCTACCGAAGCGCATTCCGGTACTGAACGCCGCGGAAAAGGCTTTCCGTACATCGTGCATCCGCTCGAAGCCGTTGCGATCGTGGCCACCATCACTTCCGACCAGGAACTCCTCGCGGCTGCCGCGCTTCACGATACGGTCGAAGATACGGATGTCACCGTCGAAGACATCCGCACCTGTTTCGGAGACAGGATCGCCCGCATTGTCGAAGAGGAATCCGACCGTTTCATCGAAGGAATGAGCGAAGAGGCCAGCTGGCACTCCAGGAAGCGGGCTGCCATAGAGCGTCTGGCGGCAGCTTCGCGCGACGCCAAGATAGTGGCCCTCGGCGACAAGCTGTCCAATGCGAGGGCGATCTGGCGCGATTACATGGTGACGGGGGAGGCTTTCTGGAACATATTCCACGTGAAGGACAAGGCTTCGCACAAATGGCATTACGAAGGGCTTGTAGAGAGCCTTTCGGAGCTGTCGGACACATTCGCATATAAAGAATTCAAGGCGCTTGTAGGACAGATTTTCAAATGATATGGAACCGTTGAGGATAGATATCGGCGAGTATGTACATTCGGGCGAGGGCGCGAACGGAGAGAGCCTGTTCCATCGCAGCAACCCGGACATCATGCTCAAACTCTACAACCAGGGAGCACCGCTCGACATTGTAATCAATGAACTCGAGCTCTCTCACAAGGTGTATGAGGCCGGCTTGCCGGTTCCCGCCCCCGGCGACCTTGTGACCGACGGCAAGCGCATAGGGATTCGCTTCCAACGCATTCCAGGCAAGATATCCTTCTCCCGTTCGGTGGGCGACAACCCCGACAGGGTGGAGGAATATGCCCGTCGCTTCGCCGCTCTTTGCAAGGATTTCCATTCCATGCATATGGACAAGGGGCAGTTCTCCGACGTCAAGGTCATAGACAAAGGCCTTCTTGCCGCAAGCCCCTTCTTCTCCGAGCGCGAAAAGGAAAAGATATCCGCCTTCATCGACTCTGCACCCGACTGTGACGCCCCCTGTCACGGCGACCTGCAGTTCAGCAACGCCGTAATCGCCGCCGACGGCAGTGAGTATTTCATCGACCTCGGCGATTTCGCATACGGGCATCCTTATTTCGATCTGGGCATGGTGCTCCTGACCTGCGTTTACGACGATGAGGCTTTCATCCGGGAAACTTTCCACATGAGCAAGGCTACCGCGTTGGAATTCTGGAGGTATTTCGTCAAGGGATACTTCGGCGAAGATGCCAGTCCCGACGAAATCGAAAGGATCCTCAGGCCTTACGCCGGGCTCAAGGTGCTTATCATCGAGCGCAACGCAGGCGTTCCATTTCCGCAGTTCCATAACCTTCTTGACGGCATACTGGCATGAAGCTTTCTTGGGAAAAAATCAAACGGGGCAGTCGTGGACTGGGCATAATCCTGTTCGCTGCCATACTGCTGGAGCTGATATCCGGCATACAGTACTATTACGCCAAAAGGGAAATCGAAGACGAAGCGCGCAAGCTTGCGCGGGAAAAGCTCGAGAACGCCAACCTGTTGGTCGAAAGTGCCATGTCGCAGGTAGAAGTGGCTACCATGAATGTCCGGCAGTTCGTCATCAGGAACCTGTCCAACCCCAAGATGATGTTCGATATCACCCGAATTATCATGGAGGCGAATCCCATCCTCGATGAATCGGCGATCCTGTTCGTGCCCGATTACTACAAGGGTTCGAAAGAGAAGATACCGAGGGATTACCAGCCCGTGACTTTCCGCAACGACGACGGATCCCTGACAACCTCCGACTATTCGGGGTCAGACATGGATTTTTACACGCGGCAGTGGTATTTCGAGGTGGTGGAAACCGGAGCACCCGTATGGACCGACCCGTACATATCGTATACCGACGGCGACCTCATCTGCACCTATTCGGTGCCTGTGGTCGATACCTCCGGCGTGATGGCCGGAGTGCTCATATCCGACCTGTCCCTCACTTGGCTGGAGAATTTCGTGAAGGAAGGCGCAGGCTCATTCGACAACTCTTTCAGTGTAATACTCAACAAGTTGGGAGGAACCATCCTGGATACCCGCGATGGCGATGTGCCGGAAGAGCTGAAGGAGATAGGCGCCGAGATAGCGGTTACCGGGGCAGGAGAAATGAAACTGGATTACCGGGACACCGCAAGCTATGCATTTTACGGACCGCTGGGCAAGAGCGGCTGGTCGATGGCCATAATCTGCCCGGAGGAGGGGATATTGGGAGACATCAACAAAGTGTCCGCCTGGTTGCTGGGTCTGTCGCTGCTGGGCCTGGCGCTGCTGATGCTGATCATGTACCTCACCGGCCGGAACATTGTCAAGTACGAGACGATCAAAGAGTCGAAACAGAAGATCGAGAACGAACTGAACATCGCGCACGGCATCCAGATGGGAATGGTCCCCAATGTGTTCCCATCTTTCCCCGAGAGGGACGACATGGAGATATTCGCCTTGCTCAATGCAGCCAAGGAGGTGGGCGGCGATTTGTACGACTACTTCATCGCCGACGGGAAATTCTGGTTCTGTGTGGGGGATGTGAGCGGTAAAGGCGTACCTGCGTCGCTGGTGATGGCCGTGACCCGCAGTCTCTTCCGCAGCGAATCCTTGCACGGTACCGACCCCGAGGAGGTTATGCGTTCCATGAATTCCGCTATGGTGGACATCAACCGTTCGGATATGTTCGTTACGATGTTGATCGGCCGCCTCGACCTGGCAGACGGTACTTTGGATTTTTGTAATGCAGGACACAATGCGCCGATAATGATAGGCCATGACGGCCCGGAAAAGATAAAGGTCAACCCCAATCTGCCGCTCGGCCTGATAAAGGATTTCGGGTACAGGGGGCAAAGGGTGACACTGCCCATGGGCGCTACTGTATTCTTCTATACCGACGGACTTACCGAGGCTGAGAACCCTGCGAAGGAACTGTTCGGCGAAGGCAGGCTGCTGGGGCACATACACTCTGGCGACAGCCCCGCAGACATTGTGAAGGGACTGAGCTCTGCGGTATCGGAATTCGCCGCCGGAGAGCCCCAGAGCGACGACATAACCATGCTCGCGATACTCTACAGGGGTGGAATAAAGAGCCATCTTTCCATCAGGAACGAGGTTAAGGAGCTGGAAGCCCTTCCCGTATTCGTGGATAGCCTCGGCCTTCCGCCCGAACTGGTGCCGAACGTGAATCTCGCTTTGGAAGAAGCCGTGACGAATTCGGTCATGTATGCCTATGAAGCTCCGGGTACGGGGGATGTCGACATCCTCTCTACGGTCAGGGACGGAGTACTGCGGCTTACCGTGTGCGACAGCGGCAAGCCGTTCGATCCTACCAAGGCCAAGGACCCCGACCTTACCCTCCCGGGAAAGGACCGTCCGGTGGGCGGACTCGGCATCTTCCTGGTGCGCAAGCTCATGGATGATGTAAGCTATGTGCGTGCCGGCGGCAAGAACATACTCAGGATGACAAAAAAGCTTTGACAATATGGAAGTATCATTCGAAAAGAAAGACAATCTGCTCCTCATGGCATTCGCCGGCCGTCTGGATACCGTGGCTTCCGGCGACCTGATGCCGAAGATCGGTGACGCGATGGATCCTTCGGTCTCAGATGTGACCGTGGACTGCTCCGCCCTCGACTATATAAGCAGTTCGGGCTTGCGCATCTTCATGACCCTTTACAAGCGCACGGCGGCAAAGGGCGGGAAGTTTACCCTGAAGAACCTGTCTCCCCAGGTCTGCGAAGTCCTCAACATTACCGGCATGGCCACCCTCTTCAATATAGAGTAGATGGAAAACGTCAAGGATTACGGGCTTGACCTGCACTGCACGCTGATTCTGGAGGAATACCGCGAGTCCCTTCCTACCTTCTTGAAAATGAAGGAGATAGTGCTGGATTTGCTTCGCAGTATGGTAAGCGGCGCCGGCCTGTACGTCAATGGCATCGAAGCCCGGGTGAAAGAAGAGAAGTCGCTTGCCGGCAAACTTGAACTCAAGGGCTCCAAGTACCGTATGCTCTCCGACATCACCGATATCGTGGGAGCACGTGTGATTACCTTCTATTCCGAAGAAGTCGACAAGATAGCCTCCCTTGTGGAGAAGACCTTCGAAGTGGACTGGACTGAATCGGTGGACAAGCGCAAGCTGCACGCACTCGACAGTTTCGGCTACGATTCGCTGCACTACATCTGCCGTATCCCCGAGTCGCTCTGCAGCGACCCGGATTATCCCGACCTCAATTCGATACGTTTCGAGATCCAGATGCGCACCGCCCTGCAGCACGTGTGGGCTACCATCAACCTCGATACCGGCTATAAAACGGGCGTCGAGGTCCCCAGGGAGTACCTGCGCAACCTCAACCGCCTCGCCGGGATGCTGGAACTAGCCGACGAGCAATTCAGCACCATACGTTCGTCCATAAACGATTACCGGCGCAAGGTCCACGCCCTCGTGGAGGACGGCCGCTTCGAGGAAGTGTCCCTCGACGGCGATACCTTCCGCAGCTACCTCGAGCTCGATCCTTTCGGACGGCTCACCCGCAAGATAGCGCTGATCAACCAGGCCGAAGTGCAAAAGACTTCGTCCCTGCCCTATCTCGAAGTGCTCAAGATGCTGGGTTTCAAGACTTTGGCCGATCTTGAAAAACTCAAGAAAGAGTATAGCGAAGATGCGTACCAGCTGGCTCTGAGCCAGCTCGGCGGCACCGATATAGATATAATCGCGTCTTCCGTCGCCATCCAGGACCTGCTCACGGTCTACATACTTCGCAACGGAGGGGGAGAGAAGGGCCTGGAATTCATGTACGACTCGGTCAGCGGACCGTCGCCGTACAACGCGGTGCGGGCGAAACAGGTCCTGTCCGCCGCATCGGTACTTTCGTTCATGAAAGACAAAGAGAAGGACTAAAGTCCGAAAGCCTCCTTGATGATATCCACCGAATCCAGTTTTTCCCAGCCGAAGAACTGGATTCCGTCCTTTACATAGGGTTCGCGGCCGAAATGGCCGTAAGCGGCCGTAGGCAGGTAGATGGGGTTCTTGAGGCCGAAACGGCGGATGATGGCGGCGGGCCTGAGGTCGAACAGACGGCCCAGCTCCCTGGCTATCAATGCGTCGGTTTCGCCGAGTCCGCGTACCGAACCTGCGGCGCGGGCCTGCTTCTCTCCGATATGGGAGGTCCCGTATGTGTCGACGAAGATGCTCACGGGCTGGGCGACCCCGATGGCATAGGCGAGCTGAACGAGGCACTCGTCGGCTACGCCTGCGGCTACCAGGTTCTTGGCCAGATAGCGTGCCGCGTAGGCTGCGCTGCGGTCGACCTTCGACGGGTCCTTGCCGCTGAAGGCTCCGCCTCCGTGTGCGCCGCGCCCTCCGTAGGTGTCGACGATGATCTTCCTTCCGGTAAGGCCCGTGTCGCCGGCAGGTCCGCCTATGACGAACTTGCCCGTCGGGTTCACGAGGAGCTTGATGCCGTCGTCGAAGAGGCCCCTGATCCCTTCGGGAAGCGAGGCTATGAGGCGGGGGAGTACGATGGTGCGGACATCGTTCCAGATGCGTTCATGCATGGCCTGCTCGTTGTCGAATTCGTCGTGCTGGGTGCTGACCACTATGGTGTGGATGCGCACCGGCCTGTGGGTTTCGGCGGAATATTCGATTGTGAACTGCGCCTTGGAATCGGGACGCAGGTACGGCATGTCCGAGGCTTCGCGCCTGATGTCAGCGAGAGTTTTGAGCAGGCTGTGGGAAAGGAACAGGGACAGGGGCATGTACTGAGGCGTATCCTTGCAGGCGTAGCCGAACATCATGCCCTGGTCGCCGGCGCCTTGTTCGTCGGCGTCGGCCCTGTCGACTCCCTGGCGTATGTCGCCGCTCTGGCCCTGGATTATGGACATCACCCCGCAGTTGCAGTCGAAGCCGTATTCCGACTTGGTGTAGCCGATGCGGGCCACGGTGTCGTGGACGGTCTTCTGTATGTCTACGTAAGCGTTGTCGGAATGCACTTCGCCGCCTACTATCACGAGGCCTGCGGTGCAGAAAGTCTCCACGGCCACCTTGGACTCGGGGTCCTGGCGGAGGAATTCATCGAGGATTGAATCTGAGATCTGGTCAGCGACCTTGTCGGGATGACCTTCCGAAACTGATTCGGACGTAAAAAGATAGTTCATTTTTAGCATTTTTTTATTCTGCGGGGTTGCAAGCGGACAAATCTGTCCCCGCCGGTATTCGGGCGCAAAAGTACGGCAAAAAAACGGACTCTGCAATAGCTCCTTCCTTTTGTTGAAAAAAATCCCCGAATGTTCATTTCTTATGCTCTATATTCGATTAAAAAGAGTAAATTTGCGCCGGTTAAAAGTTGCGAGGAAATCATTACTCAATCCAATACTTTATGATTAAACTGTTTACTAAAAAAGGACTTGCACTGACGCTGCTCGCCCTTGCATTTGCCGTTTCCGGCTTTGCCCAGGTAACGACATCGTCCCTTTCCGGCCGCGTAGTCGACCAGAACGGAGAGCCCGTTCCCGGGGTTGCGGTAATCGCTACCCACGAACCCTCGGGCACCAACTACGGCGTTGTAACCAACAACGACGGACGCTATACCATCAACGGTATGCGTACCGGCGGCCCTTACAACGTCGAGGTTTCCAGCCTGGGATACCAGACTGCAACCTATACGGGAATCACCCTGAAACTTGCTGAAACCTATAGCCTCAACGCCACCATCAACGAGGAGTCCCTCCAGTTGGGTGAGGCCGTGGTTATCGCTACGCCTGCCTCCAAGTTCACCACCGAGAAGACAGGTGCGTCCACCAACATCAACAACAGTCAGATCGAAGCTCTGCCTACCATCAGCCGCAGCATCACCGATGTCACCAAGCTCTCGCCCTACGGCGGTAACGGAATGACCTTCGCCGGCGCTGACGGCCGTACCGCCAACTTTACGGTGGACGGTGCCAACTTCAACAACAACTTCGGTCTCTCCGAGAGCCTTCCCGGCGGCGGCAACCCGATCTCCATCGACGCCATCGAGGAAATGCAGGTTGTGATCTCGCCTTACGACGTGCGCCAGAACAACTTCATCGGCGGCGGTGTAAACGCCATTACCAAATCGGGTACCAACACCCTGAAGGGTTCGGCTTACATCTATCACCGCAACGAGAACATGCGCGGCAACAGCGTCTCGGGCACCGAAATCTCAGCAGCCCGTGAGCTCGACCGCACTACGACCTACGGTTTCACCCTGGGCGGCCCCATCGTGAAGAACAAGCTCTTCTTCTTCGTCAACTATGAAAAAAGCGTCATCCCCACCGTGGTGAACAGCTGGCGCGCTTCCGAGACCCCCGGAACCGCAGGTGACGCCGACCACTACATCTCCCGCACTTATATGGGCGACCTCAAGGCGGTCAGCGACTTCGTAAAACAGAAATACGGCTACGACACCGGTTCCTGGACTGACTTCCCGGCCGAGCAGGGCAACGACAAGATACTCGCCCGAATCGACTGGAACATTACCGACAAACATCATCTGGCCCTGCGTTACAACCGCACGGTCAACAGCTATTGGCAAAATCCCAACGCAAGTTCTTCCAACGCCGGTCAGCGCACCACGGAGAGCCGCGTAGGACTCTATGGCTTCTCGTACGCGAATTCGATGTACCAGATGAACAACTACGCCAACACGTTCGCGTTCGATCTCAACAGCCGTCTGAGCAACCGTCTCTCCAACCAGCTGCTTGTAACTTATTCCGACCTCAGCGACCTTCGCGGCAGTGCGTCGGCGGAATTCCCGTTCATCGACATCCTCGACGGCGGCATGGAAGCAACCGGCGACCTGATGCCTTATATCTCGTTGGGTTACGAACTCTTCACCTGGAAGAATGCAGTGCATAACAAGGTCCTTTCCGCAAAGGATGATATAACCTATTATGCAGGCGACCACAAGATCATGGCCGGTCTGGGTTATGATTATCAGCTCGCGGACAATGCCTACATGCGTAACGGTACCGGTTATTACCGCTACAATTCGGTCGAAGACTTCCTGAACCAGGCCGCCCCCGAAACGGTAGCCCTGACTTATGGATATGACGGTGACCAGGATCCTGCATCGCGTGTGCGTTTCCATAAGCTTGCCGCTTATCTGCAGGATGAATGGAATCCGAACGAAAAACTCAAACTCACCGCAGGCCTGCGTCTGGAGACGATTCTCTTCGACAATCAGGACCTCATGACCAACCAGAAGATCTACGACACCGACTACAACGGTCTTCATGTCGATACCGGCAAGTGGCCCACCCCGAAGCTGATGTTCAATCCCCGAATCGGCTTCACCTACGACGTGTTGGGCGACCACAGCCTCAAGATCCGCGGCGGCACCGGTATCTTCACCGGCCGTCTGCCTCTCGTGTTCTTCACCAACATGCCCTCCAATGCCGGTCTGGTTCAAATGGTAAGTTCCGCCACTACAAGGTACGCCGATGGCGCTGTCAATGCCTCCAAGTCCGACCTTGGCATCCTCAACGCGTTCGCCGGCAAGTTCTATGCTGACAAGGGTGAACTCCTGGACTATCTCCACAGCCTCGATCCGGAGAAGTATCCTCTTACCGTATCGCCGGAAGACGGAACCTTCAGCGGCAGCGTCGCTGCGGTGGATCCCAAATTCAAGATGCCGCAGGTATGGAAGACCTCCCTTGCGGTCGACTACGCTTTCCCGACAGCCTTCCCGATGAGCATCACCGGTGAAGTGATCTTCAACAAGACCCTGAACGCCACCCGCATCCAGGACATCAACATGAAAGATCCCTCCACGTTCTCAAGGCTCAACGGTGCCGACGACCGCCACCTGTTCCCGTCCGACTACACCTACAATCCTTATTCGATCTACTATCTGACCAATACCAACAAGGGTTACGGCGGCTCGGCCAGCGTGCAGTTCAACATCGCTCCGGTCGAGGGCCTGAGCATCTCTTCCGCATATACCCGCACGGTTGCGAAGGAACTCACCGGCATGCCTGGCTCCGACGCTTCGTCGGCCTTCACCTACATCCCGACTGTGGACGGACCCAACAATCCGGCCCTGCACAATTCCTCGTATGTGACTCCCGACCGCTATTATGTGTCAGCCACATACGACGACAGGTCGCACAACCATTTCAGCCTGTTCTATGAGGCATGGAGGGGCGGATACAATTACTCGTACATGTACGCGTCCGATCTCAACAGGGACAATTACAATTACGACGCTATCTATATCCCCACGGTTTCCGACTACAATGAAGGCCGTGTGTACTTTGCTTCCGAAGATGATGCCAACCGCTACTTCGCCTTCGCAAAGAACGATCCGTACCTCACCAAGCATGCGGGCGAATATGCCGAAGCATACAGTATTTACAATCCTTGGGTGCATCGTGTAGACTTCCACTATGCGCACGACTTCGTGCTGCATCTTGGAAGGACAAGCAATACCCTGCAGCTTAACTTCGATATCAAGAACCTCCTGAATCTCTTCAACGACTCTTGGGGCGTTACCAAGCAGATGAATCCCAAGTTGAAGTCGGGTCGTATCCTCGACGTGGCACGTATTGCTTCCGACGGTATTCCGGTACTCTCCACCCCGGATTACATCAGCGGATCGACCGAGACCTGGACCGACGTCAAGAACATCGGACAGGTATGGTATGCCCAGGTGGGCCTCAAGTATCTCTTCAATGGCAACGATCCTTCGCAGAAGTATCTTGACAGGGTCGCAGCAGAGGCTGACGCCGAAGCCCTCGCAGCTGCCGAAGCCGCCGCAAGGGCAGCCCGCGCAGCAGCCGACAAGGCTGTCGCCGAAAAGAACGCCGCAGAGGCTGCAGCAAATGCCAGGATCAAGGCCCTCCAGGACGAGATTGACGCCCTCAGGAACAAGGCCGCCGACAATGTGAAGACCGACGGCTACTTCGACGAACCCGTCATCGCCTACTTCACCATTGGCAAGAGCGTCCTTTCCGCCACCGAGGTAGAACACGTGAAGGCAGCCGCCCGCAGGATCCTTGCAGCCGGCGAAAAGGTCAAGTTCACCCTCGCCGGACATGCCGACTCCGGCACCGGCTCTCAGGCCCGCAACGAACAGCTCGCCAAGGAGCGCGTGCAGACCGTCTACAACCTCATGAAGGAAATGGGCGTGGATGCCGAACTCTTCACCGTCACCTCCAGCGTGGAGGATGTATTCTCCACTCCTGAGTTCAACAGGTGTGTAATCGTTGACAAACAGTAATCATAGGAGGACTACAAAATGAAAAAGATATTAATCGCACTCACAGCCCTCGCAGCTCTTTTTATCGGCTGTACGAAAGAACCCATGACGGGTTATGATGCCGAAAACATCAAGGTCGATAATTCGTACGTCGCCATCGATACCCTCGGCAGCAGCGTTACCGTTAACGTGACCGCGACCGAAGCATGGAAGGCATATGTCCATACCTCATACGAGTACAAGAATGCGGACAAGAAGACCATAACGGTCGATACTCTCATCGTGCCCGGTTCCCCGGCATGCTACCCCCATGGAATCAAGGATCCCGTAGTAAGCTGGATTACCGTATCCCCGCTTGAGGGAAGTGCGGGTACCACGCAACTTACCATCACGGGCCCGGCCGGTACCGATTACCGTACCCAGGAACTCAAACTCGTAGGTGCCAGCGGTTCCAAGGAGATCACTGTTGCACAGGGTGAAAACATAGCAAAGGAATACACGGTAAGCGAGATACTTCCTTTGATATGGTCCGGCAAGGCAGGTGGCAGTCCGGTCATCGTGAACGGAATCATCTGCAAGATAGTGGCTATCGAACCCACGTACGGCAATGCAACCTATTATATCTCCGACGACGGTACTTTCCAGGGTGAAGGAGAAGCCGGAAACTGGCTTCAGGTATACCGTGGCAAATGGCTGAACGGCGAAGACTTTACCAAGGGCAACGAGATTGCGGTCGGCGACCAGGTATCCATCAAAGGCCAGGTGACGCTTTATGGCGGCAATACACCCGAGACTGTGCAGAACGCTTCCGAGATCATCTCCATCAAGAAATCCCTTGTGAGTGTCGATCCGGCCGGCCTGGCTTTTGAAAAAGGCGACACTTCTGCAGTCGTAAAGGTTCTCTATTCCGGCGACAACCTCAATTTCTCAATCGACGAAGCTGGCTCCAAGTTCCTCAGCATCACCAACATCAAGGATGTGGACGATACTACTTTCGTTACCGTGCACGCTTTGGAGAATACAAGTCCTGCTGCCCGTGAGGGAGTCATTACCTTCAGCTCTGCTACCGATGATGACAAGTCCGCCACTACCGTGACTGTCAAACAGGCCGGAGCTGCAGTCGTCGCTGCCATCAGCGAAGTCGTGAAGATGGCCGACGGTACAGCCTTCCTGACCGAAGAAGCACTTGTTTCGGCTCTTACCACCAGAGGCTTCGTCGCTACTGACGGCACTGCAGGTATCTATGTATATCTCGGCAGCGGCTCCACAATCGCCCCCGCCATCGGTGACAAGGTTTCCTTTGCCGGAACCAAGGTAACCTACAACGGCGTTCCCGAGGTTACGGAAATCAGTAATTTCAAAACAGTTTCCAACGGCAATACCGTTGTCTATCCGACCTCCAACAACATCACCGGCACATTCGACACCTATACCGCTGCCGTTGCCGAATTCATCTCCGTCACGGGTGAACTCGTAAAATCCAACAATTACTACAACATTACCGTTCCCGGCGCCACCAAGTCCGGCAGCCTCGTCTATCCTGTCGACGCTCTGGGCGCAGCCGACTTCGCCGGCAAGAACGTGACCGTCAAGGGTTACTTCAACGGCCTTTCCAGCAACAGCGCAGGTGACCAGTTCGTGAACATCATCGCAACTTCCATCTCCGTAGGCGGCGCAGTGGTTTACAAGTACAAGAAGGCCACCTCCGTCACCTCCGGCAAGAAGTACCTCATCGCGGCCACTGTAGGCGACAACGTTGAAGTGATGGAAACCCTCGCACAGTCCGGCATTACCAAGACTTACGGCTATCCCAAGGCCCTCGAAGTCGCTCCGGACGGTGACTTCGTTTCCCTCGAGAGCGAAGACTACGCTTTCACCTTCACCGCTGCCGAAGGCGGCTACACCATCGTGAACTCCGAAGGCAAGTACATATACCAGAACGGTACGTACAAGACCTACAACGAGGGCACCGAGGTCAATGCCGACTGCTACTGGACCGTCACTCCCAATGCCGACGGCACCTTCTCCCTCACCAGCCCCTCGGGCTATACGGCCTACTACGATACCGGCTACGGCAGCTACGGAGTCTACAACGAGGAGAAGGACACCTATGTGATGCCTTGCCTCTACGAGTTCGACGGTGCCGATTCCGAGACCACCGGCCCCAAGTATGCGCAGATCTCTTCCGTGGACGAACTCGGTGACGGTGCCATCGTGCTCATCGCAGCCAAGAACGGCGACAAGTACGAAGTGATGGAAACCCTCGCCCAGTCCGGCATCACCAAGACCTACGGCTATCCCAAGGCGCTCGAAGCCACTGCCGACAAGGGTGTCATCACGCTTGAGGGCACTGAATTCGAGTTCACCGTCACCAAGACCGCCAATGGCTATACCTTCGTGAACTCCGAGGGCAAGTACATCTACCAGAACGGTACGTACAAGACCTACAACGAGGGCGCGGAAGTCAATGCCGACTGCTACTGGAGCGTCACTGCCGCCGACGGCGCGTTCCAGATGACCAGCCCGAGCGGTTATACGATGTACTACGACACGGGCTACGGCAGCTACGGAGTCTACAACGAGGTCAAGGAGACCTATCTCCTTCCCTGCCTCTTCAAGAAGAAATAGTCCTCTCCCGTGACATGAAGGAAAGCGCGACCTCCCCGGCCGCGCTTTTTTTTTGATTAATTCGCAACTAATCTTTATATTTGAAGAATAAACAGGAATATATCAACAAACCACACATCCATTATGAAATTCAAACATTTATTTTTGGTTGCAACCCTTGCGCTGCTGGGTTTCGCCGCCTGTGAACCCGAGGAAAAAGACCTCGGCGCCCCGGCCGCAACACTGAGCACCCAGAGCGTGACGATCGCCCAGGCGGGCGGTACCGCGACGGTGGACGTGTCCGCTACCCGTGGCTGGACACTCAGCACCGACGCCGACTGGATCGGATACAACCCCACAAGCGGCAAGGCATCCGAAGACGCTACCGAGATCACCATCACAGTGGCGGCCAACACCGAGTACGACCGCACTGGCGAAATCTACTTTGAAGTCGGCGAAGGCCTCATCACCAAGGTGATCACGGTCACCCAGCCCGGACTCAAGCATAAGGAGACCCACACGGGCACGGTGGATTCGCCTTACACTGTCGAAGAAGCACTCGAGATCATCAACGCCGGCACCTATACCGACGCCGAAGTTTATGTCAAGGGTATCATTTCCAGCATCGACACCGAAAAGGATCCTCCGGGAAACTCGTACGGCAATGCAACCTACTGGATTTCTGATGACGGCACCGATGCTGTCCAGCTTGAGGTTTACCGCGGCTACGGAGTCGGCGGCGAGAGGATGAAATCCGCCGATTACATCAAGGTAGGTGACGAAGTGATAGTCTGCGGCGTCCTCGTCATGTTCAAGAGCACTCCGGAGATTACCCAGGGCAGCAGTATCTATTCGCTCAACGGCCGTACCAGCGGCGGAGGCGGCGATACTGAAGAACCCAAGGTCGTGACTGTCGCCGAGTTCATCGCCGCGGCGGATTCAAAGACCCAACCGTACCAGCTCACCGGCACCATCGGCGGCAGCATAAACACCCAGTACGGAAACTTCGACCTCAGCGACGGCACCGGCACCATCTACGTATTCGGCATGACCTCGACCAACCTGGGTTACGGTGCCCAGAATGACCAGTCGTATGCGAGCCTCGGCCTCAAATCCGGCGACAATATCACCCTCATCGGATTCAGGGATACCTACAATGGCAAGAACGAGTGCGTATACTCCTACTTCGTCAAGAAGAATTCCAGCGGTCCTGACATCCCCGACGATCCCGGTACTCCTTCGGGCTCCGGCACTGCGGAGGATCCCTTCAACGTGGCCGCTGTAAGGGCATACACCATAGCCCTGGGCGCCGACGTCACTTCCGAGAACCAGGTTTATGCCAAGGGCAAGATCTCAAGCATCAAGAATGCCTATGACGCTTCATACGGCACGGCGGTCTACAACATCTCCGATGACGGTACTACCAACGAGTTCACGGTATACAGCAGCTACTATTTCGACAACAAGAGCTGGGTCAACGGCAACATGCAGATCAAGGTAGGCGACGAAGTCGTGGTATGCGGGAAGGTCGTTTACTATCAGGGGCAGGTTCCCGAGTTCGCGAGCAAGCAGAGCTGGCTGGTTTCCCTGAACGGCGCCACCTCCGACGAAGGCGGCCAGGGAGGCGGTGACGATCCCGTCGACCCGGGCAGCAGCGTATCGTTCAACCTCAATTCTTCCGCGCAGACCTGGAGCGCCGCTTCCGACGGCACCTATGGAGATGGCTTCTCTGCCACCACCCAGGGCGTGAAGACCGCTTATTACAAGTACAACAGCTCTTCCGAGCCCGTGGCTCCTTCCGCCGACCACATCCGCATCTACAAGAACTCCGCATTCGTCGTTACGGCTCCCGAAGGCAAGACCATCTCCAAGATAGTCATTACCGCGACGGCTGCCGACAAATGTGTGGACATGCCTGAAATCGGTGCTTCATCCACGGCTTCCGCCGACACGTCGGCCAAGACCATAACCTGGAGCGGCACCGCAAAGAACCAGGTAGTCCTTTCGGCCGAGAACGGCCAGGTGCGTGCCAAATCCATAGCGATTACGTTCTCCGAGTAGATGGGCTTCAGGAACTTGATACGGTCCGCATTGCCGGTGCTCCTTGGAGTGCTGGCAATCGCGGGCTGCAGCAAGTCGGAACCGGAGGAGACCGTCACCCAGCCCGTACTCAAGCTGCGCACGAACCCTGCACCCAAAGAGCCCGGCAGCCAGATGATGGTACTGTCCGCCGAAGGCTCCTGGACGCTTGCCCTCGAATATGAGGGGGCCCAGAGCGGATGGGCGTCGCTTGGTATGCAGTCGGGCAGCGGTTCCAACGGCGGCATATTGTTCTCGTACACCGAAAATGCCGATGAAGAAGCCCGAAGCCTCAATATAGTTGCATCGAACCGCCTTTACAGCACCCGCCTGCATTTCACGCAGGAAGGACGCAAGAAAGCCTCTCCCGGAGGAGGAGGGTCTTCGAAGGCTGCGGCGAAATGGCTGGAGCTTCCCGAAACCTCCGATGAGGACGGATTCGATTTCTATTCCCACGAAATGACCTACCACAACGCCGTCGTCCGCAACTATTCCTTCTATTGGGATTACGACAACCTTGTGGCGCCCTGGGTGGCTTATCCGCTCGTGGCGGGACATCTCGGTAACAGTGGGCGCTCCGACGCATGGGACCTGAATCCGCTTATGCCAAGGAACCTGCAGCCTGTCCTTTTCAGGGGCTTCTCCGAAGGCACGGCCACATGGAAGGCACGCGGACACCAGCTGCCTTCCGCCGACAGGACCTTCTCCTATGCGGCGAACGCTTCCACCTTCTACGGAACCAACATGACCCCCCAGATAAATGACAACTTCAACTCCGGCATCTGGGCGTCGCTCGAGGGCATGGTCCGCGACTGGGCCCGCAAGTCCGACACTCTTTATGTGGTGACGGGATGCTCTACCAAAGGCTCCACCACCTATGTGCTGGACAACGACGGCAAGCATGTTACGGTGCCTACGGGCTACTTCAAGGCCATACTCCGCTACAATTCCAATTCTACCGGAAACACCAAGTATTCCGCAATCGCCTTCTGGTTCGACCATAAGGAGTACAGCAGTTCATACGCCGGCAAAGGCTATTGCCTGTCGGTAGACCGACTCGAGGAAAGACTCGGCTACGACCTCTTCGTGAACCTTCCCGACGCCATCGGAAAGGACGAAGCGGCTGCGGTCGAGGCACAGGATCCCACCACTGTAAGCTGGTGGTGGTAAAACATGACAAGATGAAAAGATTTTTCCGCATATTTTTGGCAGCCCTTGCAATCACCTCTTGCGGTGCGGGGGCGCAGCAACAGCAGGTTCAGTCCGTCAGCCAGCAGGCCAGGAAGATTTCCGGCCGCAGTTGCGTGATAGGCTTCTACAACCTCGAAAACCTCTTCGACACCTATCACGACGAAGGCAAGAACGACGATGAGTTCCTGCCCGACGGCGCCAACGAGTGGACGGAGGCCAAGTATCAGAAGAAACTCCACAACATGGCCAGCGTAATCCGCGCCATGAAGGAGGACAACGGCCGCTGGCATACGGTATTGGGCATCTGCGAAATAGAGAACCGCCATGTGGTGGAAGATCTCGTAAGCCAGCCCGAAATCGCCGAAGCCAACTATCAGATAGTGCATTACGACGGTCCGGACCTTCGCGGGGTGGACGTCGGCCTGATTTACAAGCCGGAAGAGTTCAAGCTCCTGGCGAGCGAGAGCATTCCCTTCACCCTCCAGCCGACCAACATCCCCAGCGACATGGATTCGCTGCAGATGGTGAATTTCCATACCCGCGACATCCTCATGGCCCGCGGCACCATAGACGGTGAGATGTTTGCCTTCTTCGTCGCCCACCTTCCTTCCCGCATCGGCGGCAAGGGCATATTCACAAGGGCGCGCGGTGGCGAAATCATCTACAACCGGGCCATGGAACTCGAAAAGGAATTCCCCGGCATACGCATAGTGGTGATGGGCGACATGAACGACAACCCCACCGACGACAGCCAGGCAGTCTACCTGCATGGCCGCGAGAAGATCGAAGAGATGGGTCCGGAGGACTTCTTCTCCCCGTTCCTCTCCATGCTCAAGGCCGGTTACGGTTCGCTGGCATACCAGGGTGCGTGGAACATCTACGACATCATTCAGGTGAACTATCAGCTCGCCACCGCCCCCGACGGCGGATTCAAGATCCAGCCGATCAACCAGAGAGGCTTCTACGGACGCATCTTCCGCAAAGACTGGATGACGCAGCAGAGCGGCCAGTACAAGGGCACTCCCTTCCGTACCTTCTCCGGCGGCGCCTTCATCGGCGGTTATTCCGACCATTATCCGACCTACATAGTTGTATCTAAATAATCCAGACCCATGATAAAGAAACTTTCCCTGGCGCTTGCCGCCCTTGCCTGCTCGCTGAGCCTCCTGGCCCAGGAACACGACGGGGGAGTGAAAGGAACGGTGATCAACCGCGTTACCCGGGAAGCCGTCGAGGCCGCGCAGCTGCAGCTCCTTTCCGGAGCGGAGCAGGTTGCCGAGACCACTACGGACGAATCGGGCAACTTCCTGATCCCGGGCCTTGCAGACGGCATGTACACCCTTGTGATCACGTCCAACGATTTCCTGCAGAGCGTGGTGAACGTCACAGTGAACGACGGTTACGTCAAGAACATGTTCAACCTGTCGCTCACCCCGGCCCAGCATGTCGAAGGCATTGACGACTCTTCGCTCTACGAGTTCGACATGGACGACTCGGGCTATAACGACAATCCCACCGTGCTGTTCGGCTCGAACGACATCTTCAACGAAGTGGCGGGCTACAACTTCAGCGCGGTGCGCTTCCGTACCCGTGGTTATTCCAGCGAAAGCCAGGACGTTTACCTGGCGGGCGTGAAAATGAACGATGCCATCACCGGATATGGCCCGTGGAGCCTTTGGAGCGGCCTGAACGAGGCGACCCGCAGCAAGGACGTCACCGTCGGCAACGAGATCGCTGAATACGGATTCGGCGGCTACAACGGCACCACTAACATCTTCGCAAATGCAACGAGCCTGCGCAAGGGCCTGCGTTTCAGCGTGCTCAGTAACAGCGCCCTGTACCGTCTGCGCCTCATGGCTTCGTACGCCTCCGGCCAGAAGGACAACGGCTGGGCCTATGCCTTCAACGTCAGCGCCCGTCTGGGCGGCAACGATTGGGTGAAGGGCCAGTACTACCGCTCGTTCGCCTACTACGCAGCCGCGGAAAAGGTATTCGACGATGCAAACCGTCTCGGTTTCTTCGTAATGGGCACCCCAGGCGTGCGCGGAAAGCAGAATGCTTCCACACAGGAAGTCTATGACCTCGTGGGCGACAACATGTACAACTCCAACTGGGGATACCAGAACGGCAAGGTGCGCAACTCACGCGAGGCCCGCACCCACGAGCCTATCGCGGCGATAAAGTACGACTTCATGCCGAACGAGGACTTCAGCCTCAGCGCGACCCTCCTCGGCCGCTTCGGCCGTAACGGCAACACGGCTCTCGATTGGTATGACGCACAGGATCCCAGGCCGGATTACTACCGCAACCTGCCCAGCTATTACTACATGGAGAACTCCGATTACAAGCGTATTGACAGGTTCAAATACGCATGGGCGAAGGAAGTATGGACCCACGACTGGGTCTATCCTGAACTCACCCACGTGAACTGGGACAGGCTCTACGCAGTCAACCAGAGCAACCTGGTCGACGGCCTGGCGCGTTCCAAGTACGTCGTCGAAGAACGCCGCGCCGATCAGCTCGACCTGAACTTCGCCACCACCGCCAAACTCAAGGTCAACCGCTTCCTCACCCTGAACGGAGGCATCGATGCCAAGGTCAACCGTACCGAGCATTTCAAGAAACTGCATGACCTGCTGGGCGGTACGTACTACCTCAATGTGGACAACTTCGCCGACCGCGACTTCGCGACCGACCCCGGGAAGGTCCAGAACGACCTCGAGTACTATATGCTCCACGGTCATGCCCAGACCCTGCTGGAGGGAGACAAGTACGGCTACGACTACTATGCCCATGTCCGCAACCTGAACGGCTGGCTGAATGCTTCCGTCGCAGCGGGCAACTTCAGCGGCAACGTTGCTGCCAAGGCCGGTACCTCCACTTTCTGGCGCGAGGGCCTCTGGCAGAAGGGCCTTTTCCCGGATAATTCGAAGGGCAACTCGGCCAAGCAGAACTTCTTCGTCTATGCGGTGAAGGGCGGTGCCAACTACGTAATCGGCGGACATTCGAGATTCTATGCCAACGTGGGCTACTACGAAGACGCACCCGTCTTCAACATGGCCTTCGTCTCGCCCCGTACCCGCAACACCGTAGTTGACGGTCTTACCACCATCAAGACCTTCTCGTCCGATGTGAACTTCCAGTACAGCAACAACGGCTGGGATTTCCGTATCACCGGATTCTATACGACCATCGCCGACCAGAGCGACGTGATGAGTTTCTACGACGACCTCCAGAACGCATTCACCAACTTCGCCATGACCGGCATCGACCAGCGTCACGTCGGTACCGAACTGGGCTTCAGGGTCCCGCTACCGATTCCTTCCCTCTCCCTGCAGGGTGCGGTGAGCTATGGCGAGTATGTGTACACTTCCAATCCGTACATGACCCAGACAGTCGACAACAGTGAAGAAGTGACCATCAAGGACCAGATAGTCCCGTACTGGAAGAGCCATCCCGTCTACAAGGAAGGAGCAACCGAACTTACCGACGGCAACATCGACCACTTCCAGAAGCATTATGTGCCCAGCACCCCGCAGCTGGCTTCCAGCATCGGGCTTTCCTGGAACAGGAACTACTGGTTCATCGATGCCGATTTCGAGTACTTCGCGCACACCTATCTCGATATGAACCCCCTCTACCGCACCGACATGGCCTGCGCCGGCCCCGACAAGACCGAGACCGCCGAAGAGATAGCCTACATGGCCGCCCAGGAGGAGTTCGCACCCTATTACCTGTTGAACTTCAGCATAGGCAAGAGCTGGTACATCCAGCGCAAATACCAGCTGGGCTTCAACCTCAGCGCCAAGAACCTGCTCAACAACACCAGCGTGAAGACCGGCGGTTACGAGCAGACCCGTCTCGTGGACAACACCGTGGGCAAGGAGCGTTACTACCGCTTCGATCCCAAGTACTTCTACATGTCGGGCTTCAACTATATGCTTAACATTTACTTCAGATTCTAAGGCCATGGGAAAGAATATACTGTTTTGTGCAGCGGCGGCTCTCGCGATACTCAGCTCGTGCGAAGAGTGGGAGCCCGTCTATACATTCGATTACGGCACGCCCGGTACTTTCAAGGAGTACGACGACGCTTCCATAACGGCCGACGGCGCCACCTTCATCGACATCGCCGACCTGGCGGCCCGCTACAAGGTGGGAAGGGGCCCGGTGTTCATAGGCGACAATGTGGTCATAAAGGGCAAACTTTCCTCCAGCGACCGTTCCGGAAATATCTACAAAAGCCTTTACATCCAGGACGGAACCGGCGGAATGGAAATCAAGATGGGACGCACCAGCCTCTACAACGAATTCAGTGAAGGTGAGACCATCTATGTGCGTTGCGAGGGCCTTACGATCGGCATGTATGGCTACAAGAGCGGTTCCGGCAACGGCATGATCCAGATCGGATTCGCCGATCCCGACCCCGACAGCGATTACGACACGTCCTACATGGACCTGCAGCTGCTGGTGGACCAGCATGTGTTCCACGGCGCCAAGGGTGCTCCCGTAAAGCCGGCCGTGCTTACCGAAGACCAGCTCCCCAACAAGGAATCCACCGTGGTCACTTGTCCGTATCTCGGTGAGCTCGTCACCCTGAAGGGCCTCCGCTACGGCAACGAAATCTTTGCCCTGCTCTACCTCGACAGCCAGCTCGATACCAAGCAGCCCAGCAACCGCATCTTCCTTTCCGGCGCCCAGTGGGGCGTCACGACCTGGGCGATGACCAAGAACAAGATGGCTTCCTATCTCGAATCCGGAATCTGGGACGAGGCTGAAGTAGGTTCGGGCGCCACCAGGCTCGGCAAGGTGGGCGACAAGGAATACAAGGCGAACAACTATGCCGCCATCCAGCGCGCCGCCTATTCGGTGAGCCAGTATTTCAAGATGGGCAAGACGGACATCCAGATCCGCACCAGCGGCTACAGCCGTTTCTGCGACTATGAGATTCCCGCAGACGTGCTCGACGGCAGCCGCACCATCGACGTTACCGGCATCCTCACCCTTTATCAGGGATCCATCCAGTTCACCCTCATCGATTACGACAGCATAGTTTACAGCGACGGGGGAGCAATGCCGGCCATACTTAAATAAAGTTGCAGCAAGATGAAAGGAACAAGGTCCGCATTATTCGTGCTTTTGATGATGGCAGCAGCCTGTACACAACCCAAGAATCCCTTCCTCTCCGAATGGGACACCCCATACGGGATACCCCCGTACGACAAGATTACCGAATCCGACTTCGTTCCCGCCGTAAAGGCCGGGATAGAGCAGCAGAGGTCCGAGATAGAGGCTATCACTTCCAATGCCGAAGCGCCCACTTTCGAGAACACCATAGTGCCGCTGGAGCTCTCCGGCAGCATACTCGACAAGGTGACCGGCGTGCTTTACAACATAAGTGAGACCGACCGTACCGACGCCCTGGACGCCGCGATGGAAGAGATTATCCCCCTCCTGAGCGCCCACGAAGACGACATATCCTTCAACAAGGACCTGTACAAGAGGATAGCCGCGATCTACAATGCCGACCAGTCCGGGCTCGACCGCGAGCAGCAGATGGTGCTCAAGAAGTGGTTCGACGGCTTTGAGAAGGAAGGCATAGGGCTGCCTGCGGAGAAGCAGGCGCGACTCCGTGAAATAAACGGAGAGATCGCTTCCAAGACCCAGAAGATAGGCAACAACATCCTCGCCGAAAGCAACGCCTTCAAGGAGAAGTTCGGCTTCAGCGTGAGCGAGTATTCTGACAGGATGACCTCCACCGCCGACCGTGAGCTCCGCAGGCAGTATCTCGAGGCCTACACCATGCGCGGCCACAACGGGAACGGGAACGACAACAGGGCACTCATCCTCGACGTCCTCAAGCTCCGCCTGGAGAAGGCTCGTATCCTCGGCTATCCGAATTCCGCAGCATACGCCCTGGAGGACAAGATGGCCCACGATCCCCAAACCGTGGACGATTTCCTCGCCGGCGTCATGAAGGCTTCGGTGGCGAAGGCAAAGCAGGAGGTGAAGGACATGCAGGTGATAATGGACCGCGACATAGCCGCTGGAATCCTTCCCGCCGGATCCAGGATAGAAGCCTGGGACTGGTGGTACTACGCCGAGAAGGTGCGCAAGGAAAAGTACGCCCTCGACGACGAAGAAGTCAAGCCTTACTTCCAGATCGATTCGGTACGGAAAGGAGTCTTTGCCGCCGCCCATATCCTTTATGGAATTGAGGTTGAAGAACTTACGGATGTTCCCGAGTATAATCCCGAGTGCGTCCGCACATGGAAGATTTCCGATTCCGAAGGCAAGCTCCTCGGCATCTTCACCACCGATTACCTGCCCCGCTCCTCGAAGCGCGGCGGTGCGTGGATGAACAATGTCCGTGAGCAGTACGTGGACGCCGCGGGCAATGACGTACGCCCCATAATCGTGAACGTGGGCAACCTCGCCGAGAACTGCAACGTCGACCAGGTGCAGACCGCCTTCCACGAGTTCGGCCACGCCCTCCACGGCCTGCTCACCAAGTGCCGTTATCCTTCGGTAAGCGGCACCAACGTCAAGCGCGACTTCGTGGAAACCTTCTCGCAGTTCAACGAGAACTGGGCTTTCCAGCCCGAACTGCTGGAGAAGTATTCGCACGATGCAGAGGGCAACACCATCCCAATGGAACTGGTGGAGAAGATAAACAATTCGCTCAAGTTCAACATGGGATTCATGACCACGGAGCTCTGTGCGGCCTCCATCCTGGACATGAAGCTCCATGAGATCGAGGACTTCGAAGGCTTCGACGTCGACGCATTCGAGAAGAAGGTTGCCGCCGATTGCGGGCTGATCCCCGAAATCGGCTTCCGTTACCGGACAACATATTTCAATCACATATTCTCCAGCGGCTACAATGCAGGCTATTATGGATACCTGTGGTCGGAGGCGCTGGACAAGGATGCCTTCTCCCTCTTCGAACAGAACGGAGTATGGGATCTCGCACTTGCCGACAAGTTCAAAAAGACCTTCCTCGAAAGGGGAGGCAGCGAGGAACCGATGACGCTGTACAGGGAATTCGCGGGCCGCGAGCCCGACAGCAAGGCGTTCCTGGCCAAGCGCGGACTTATAGACTGAAACCAAACAAACCATTTAAAATGAAAAGAATAGTATTGATTCGCCACGGCGAGAGCCAGTGGAACAAAGAGAACCGCTTTACCGGTTGGACCAATGTTGATTTGAGCGAAAAAGGACTCCAGGAAGCCTTCGACGCCGGAAAAGTTCTCAAGGAGAAAGGATTCACCTTCGACATCGCTTACACCTCATACCTCAAGAGGGCAGTCAAGACGCTCAACAACGTCCTCGACGCAATGGACCTCGACTGGATCCCGGTGCGCAAGACCTGGCGCCTGAACGAAAAGCATTACGGAATGCTCCAGGGCCTCAACAAGAGCGAGACTGCAGCCAAGTACGGCGATGAGCAGGTGCTTATCTGGCGCCGCTCCTTCGACGTCGAACCCCTTCCCCTTCCCGAAGACGACCCCAATTCCGCCACCAAGGATCCGCGCTATGCGATGGTTCCCGATGAGTACATCCCCCGCACCGAAGCCCTCAAGCAGTGCATCGAGCGTGTAATGCCTTATTGGGAGAGCGAGATATTCCCGCGCCTGATGCAGGTGGACAACATCGTGGTCGTAGCTCACGGCAACAGCCTCCGCGGCGTGGTGAAGCACCTCAAAGGCATCTCCGAGCCGGACATCATCAAGCTCAACATCCCCACCGCCGTGCCGTACGTGTTCGAGTTCGATGACAAGCTCAATCTCGTGCGCGACTACTATCTTGCAGATCCGGCCGTGCTTGCCGCCAAGCAGGCCGCCGTTGCAAACCAGGGCAAGGCAAAGTGATACTCAGATTCAAGCCTGTCCTCAAGAAACTTGTATGGGGCACCGAAAACTGGGTGCTCTCCGGGTATGAGGGCAGTGAAACCGTAGTAGAGGAGGGACCGCTCGCCGGAAAGACCTTGAACGAGGTCTACGGCGGCGAGTTCCCCCTCCTCATAAAGTTCATCGACGCTCATGCGGACCTCAGCATTCAGGTACATCCCGATGACGAGGCAGCCGCAAAGCGTCATGGTTGCAAGGGCAAGACCGAGATGTGGTATATGGTGGACGCCGCCCCTGGCGCCCATCTCTATCTCGGATTCAAGGAGAAAATAACTCCCGGGGAATATGCCAGCCTGGTGGCCGATGGCAGGATAGTGGATGCGCTCGCCGACCACACAGTGGCACCGGGCGACGTCTTCTTCCTTCCTCCCGGCCGCGTGCATGCCATCTGCGGAGGTTGCTATCTGCTTGAGATACAGGAGACCAGCGACATCACCTACCGCATCTACGACTACAATCGCCCTGGTCTGGACGGCAAGCCCCGTCCCCTGCACACCGAACTTGCCCGGAAGACCATTGACTATGACGTCCAGCAGGACTATCGCACACATTATGAGCCCAGGCCCAACGCCGAAGTGGAACTCATACGCGACCCCCACTTCATCACCTCGCTCTACGACCTTACCGAAGAGCTCGAAGTGCCCATGGAAGGGAAGGGGGATTTCCTTACGGTAATGTGCGTCGAAGGCTCCGGCCGGGTAGGCGACGTTGCAATCAAGGCCGGTGAAGCCGTGTATGCCGACTCGGCTGAACGGACGGTCAGATTCGTCCCTGAGGGGGCAGGGTTCAAGCTGCTCACCTCTTATTGTGCCCAAATCCAAAAACCATAAATCCCGATCATCATGAAAAGGAACCCGTTCATAATAGCCCTCGCGCTCCTTACCGCTTCGTGCTCCGGCGGTCAGGCGCTCTATAAGGACGCTTCTGCCCCCATCGAAAAGAGGGTCGAAGACCTGCTCGGCCGGATGACCTTGGAAGAAAAGGTCATGCAGCTCAACCAATATGCCGTAGGCGTGGCGGACAATGCCAACAACATCGGTGAAATATATGAATCGGTTCCGCCGACTATCGGGAGCCTCATCTATGTCCAGGACGATGCGGTACTGCGCAATGCCATACAGAAGAAGGCGATGACGGAATCCCGCCTCGGGATTCCCTTGATATTCGCCACCGACGTCATCCATGGCTTCCGGACCATATACCAGGTCCCTCTGGGGCAAGGCTGTTCGTTCGATCCTGAACTCGTCACCGCCATGGCCAGGGAAACTGCCAGGGAGGCCCGCCGTTCGGGCGTGGACTGGACCTTTTCGCCTATGATCGACGTCTGCAGGGATCCCCGCTGGGGCAGGGTCGTGGAGGGATTCGGAGAGGATCCCTATGTGAACTCCATGTTTTCCGCAGCGACCGTAAGGGGATACCAGGGCCAAACGCTGGCTTCGGATACCACCGTCGCGGCATGCCTGAAGCATTATGTCGGATACGGCGCTTCCGAGGCAGGGCGGGATTACGCTTTCTCTGAGGTCTCGCGCCAGACCCTGTGGGATACCTATCTTCCCCCATACGAGGCAGGTGTAAAGGCAGGTGCTTCGACGGTAATGAGTTCCTTCAACGACCTCAGCGGTGTACCCGGCTCGGCTAACCGTTATACCCTTACGGATGTCCTCCGGGGCATGTGGGGCTTCGACGGTGCAGTCGTATCCGACTGGGATGCCGTAGTCCAGCTTGTCAACCAGGGCTATTCGGAAGATCTCAAGGAAGCGGCAGCCGATGCCGTCAATGCCGGAGTCGATATAGACATGATGTCCCACGGATATGACCGGTATCTTGCCGAACTTGTGAAAGAAGGCAAGGTCAGTGGGAAGACCGTCGATGAGGCGGTGCGCCGGGTGCTCAGGCTGAAGTTCAGGCTCGGCCTGTTCGAAAAACCGTATACTGCTGATTATGAGTCACTTTATTTCCAGCCTGGGGCTTTGGAAAAAGCAAGGAAACTGGCCGCGGAATCCATGGTGCTGCTCAAGAACGACGGGCTGCTTCCGATAAGGGACAAGAAAAGGATAGCCGTCATCGGTCCCGGAGCCGCGAACG
>ONSD01000034.1 GCA_900320385.1 uncultured Bacteroidales bacterium | reverse complement strand
TCCGCGGCCGTCAGAAGAATGGGCGTCCGCAAAATACACCCCGCGCGTGCCGCAGCCGCTGGTTTCTTCGGTACCCAGGGCCCGGCGCGAAGGATACCTTGCCCTCAGCCCGTCGATGTCATTCTGCAGATAATAATTGTAGCCGGCGACGTCCGCCTCCACGACCACGTTCGGTCCGCTGGATGTGGCGACGGTGACGGGTCGGGACGGATCCAGCCTGTGGCACCATTCCCTCATGGTCGCGACTATCCTCTCGCTTTTCTCTTTCCATTCCACGCCCCATTCCTCGTTGCCTATGCTCCAGAGGATGATGCTCGGGTGGTTGAAGTCCCTTTCTATCATACTCTGCAACTGGCGCCTGTTCTCGGAGCTGCTGCCCAGGAGCCGGTTCTCGTCGATTACCAGCACGCCGAGGCTGTCGCAGATGTCGAGCAGCGCCGGCGAAGCGGGATTGTGGCTGCAGCGTATGGCATTGCAGCCCAGTTCCAATATCTTCTTCACGCGGTAAAGGTGGAGGGCGTCCGGAATGGCTGAACCCACTCCGGCTGCATCCTGATGGAGGTTCACCCCCTTTATCTCAACCCTCCTTCCGTTGAGGAAGAATCCGCGGTCGGGATCGAACGCCATGTCACGTAAACCTATCTTTACCGTGCGGCAATCGTCCCCGGCCTGCACCTTCAGGGTATACAGATAAGGATCATCCACGTCCCATCTGCGTGCACCAGGAACGCCGAGTACGACTTCCGCCTCCATGCTCTCCCGCCCGGCAAGGGCCTTGAGCCGGCACTCTGCCGAAGCTGCGCACACGCCGGAACGGTCTTCCAGGACAAGGCGGGCGGAGACGGCCCCTGATGCTTTTGCAGAAGCGTTTTCGACCCTGAACCTGACTTTAAGCACATCTCCCTCACTGGATGCGAACACCCCTGCAACATGCAGCGGCGCAGTCTTCTCCAGCCAAACGTTGCGGTAGATGCCGGCCCCTTCGTAGAACCAGCCTTCTTCCAACGAGGCATCAGCCCTCACACACACTACGTTCCGGCCGCCGTAATCCAGGTAATCGCTTATCTCGTATTCCTGCCCCAGGTATCCGCTCGGCTCGCCGCCGCAATAGAATCCGTTTACCCACACCCTCGAATCGCGGAAAATGCCGTCGAAACGCAGGACGACCCTCCTGCCGTCGTCTTCCTCAGGCACGAAGAATTCCTTCCTGTACCAACCCACGCTGGTTTCGGGGTACTTCCATCCAACTGTCTTGTAACCGTGGCTGTGGCTCGCCTCCGGAGCGAAAGGCAGGTCCACGACCCAATCGTGGGGCAGTGTAACTTCCTGCCACAGAGAGTCTTTGAAGTCCATGGAATACGGGCCGGCGTTGTGAATCGAAGCCGCCTTGGTGAGATAATTGAAATACTCGGTGCCGCAGCCGAAGTCCTTGGACGGATCGGCGGCGTTGCCAAGGGCGAAGCTCCAACCGTCGTTGAACTTTTCGACCGACCTTTCCTGTCCGCCGGCGGCTGGGCATAAGGCCGGAAACAGGACGGCGGATATGATGATAGTGGCAAGTATCCGTTTCATGTTCACAAAAATACTAAAAAACAGCCGCGTTCCCATGCAGGATGCTCGATAGCTTTTTGTATCTTTGAAAGACAAAGAAAACCATTAGCCCGATGAAAACACTCCGAATCCTCCTCCCGCTCGCCGCGCTGCTCGCACTCGCCGCTTGCGACAGGGATTACACCCGGAAAGGCGACACCGTCACCGTAAAGGCCGAAGAAGGCCTGGTACGCCTGCAGGTGATAAGTCCCGGAATCGTTCGCGTAAGCTCCACTCCCGATGCGGAATTCCCTGAAAGGCAAAGTCTTATGATAGTGCCGCAGAAAGGCTGCACCGACTTCTCTGTGTCGGAGGAGAACGGCGTGGTCACCGTCACCACGGCGGCCCTCAAGGCAGTGGTGGACAATGGTTGGGTGAGTTTCACCGACCTCGACGGCAATCCTCTCCTGGAAGAATACAGCCGCAGCTTCGAGCCCATAACCATAGAGGGCAGGACCGAGTATTCGGTAACCCAGGAATGGGACAGCCCGTCGGACGAGGCCATCTACGGACTCGGGCAGCAGCAGGACTTCCTGCTCGACCACAAGGGCGACAACGTCGAGCTGTACCAGTACAACACGAAGATTTCCATGCCCTTCTTCGTGAGCAGCAAGGGATACGGCGTGCTCTGGGACAGCTATTCCATGGGCCGTTTCGGCAACCCGAAGGGATATCTGCAGCTGGGTGAAGTGTTCAAGCTCTACGACAGGGACGGAAAGGAAGGGGCCCTCACGGCAACCTATACCCCCGCGAACGGCAAGCCCGTGACCAGGCGCGAAGAAGCTATATACTACGAAGACGAATGGGCTGTAAGGGACCTGCCGAAGATACCGATGAAGGGGGCCAAAGTGGCTTTCGAAGGTTATATCGTCGCCCCTTATGACGGAGATTACTATTTCAGCCTGTATTATGCGGGCTTCCAGAAGGTCAGCGTGGCCGGCAAGGAAGTGGTGGGCGAAGTATGGCGTCCGGCCTGGAACCCGAATATCGTGAAGTTCAAGGTAAACCTCAAGGCAGGGGAGAAAACTCCTCTGCGGGTGGACTGGAGGCCGGACGGCGCCGTGTCCTATACCGGCCTGAGAGCGGCTCCATACCGTACTCCCGAGGAGCAGGGCAGGCTCTGCTTCTGGAGCGAGATGAATCCCTGCATCGATTACTACTTCATCGCAGGGCCGTCGGCCGACACGATCATATCCGGCTACCGCACCCTCACAGGCAAGGCGCAGGTGATGCCGCGCTGGGCCATGGGCTTCTGGCAGAGCCGCGAACGCTATACCTCCCAGGAAGAGATCGTGTCCACCCTCGCAGAGTTCCGCCGCAGGGGCATCCCCATCGACAACATCGTGCAGGACTGGCAATACTGGAAGCCTGACCAGTGGGGCAGCCACGAATTCGACGAAACCCGCTTCCCCGATCCCGAGAAGATGCTGGACGACATCCATTCCATGCACGGGCGCTTCATGATCTCGGTATGGCCCAAGTTCTATACTTCCACCAAGAACTTCGAGGAAATGCGCGACCACGGCTACGTGTTCATGCAGTCGGTCAAGGACTCGCTGCTGGACTTCCTCGGCTATCCCGAAACATTCTACGACGCCTACAATCCCGATGCGCAGAAGATGTTCTGGCGCCAGATGGACGAGAACCTCTACACCAAGTACGGCAGGAAGATAGATTCCTGGTGGATGGACGCCAGCGAACCCAACCTGCGCGACTGCCAGCCCTGGCCCTACCAGAAGCTGCTCACTACCCCGACGGCCCTCGGACCCTCGACCGAATATTTCAATGCCTATGCGCTTGTGAACGCCAACGCCATCTACAACGGGCAGAGGGAAGTGGATCCCGACAAGAGGGTGTTCCTGCTCACACGCAGCGGCTTCCCCGGCCTGCAGCGCTATTCCACCGCCTCATGGAGCGGGGACATAGGCACTTCGTGGGTGGACATGCGCGCACAGATTACCGCTGGTCTCGGCTACAGCGTGAGCGGCATCCCCTTCTGGGGAATGGACATAGGCGGATTCAGCGTGATGGACAAGTTCTACGACCCGGCGAACGTCGAGGAGTGGAGGGAAATGCAGGCGCGCTGGCACCAGTTCGGGGCATTCGTGCCCATCTTCCGCACCCACGGACAATGGCCGGCCCGCGAGATCTGGAACATCGCCCCCGAAGGGTCCGCCGCATATGAGAGCATACTCTACTATGACAAGCTGCGCTACCGTCTGATGCCTTACCTGTACTCTCTGGCGGGCAAGGTCCACTTCGACGACTACACCATCATGCGTCCGCTCTTCATGGACTTCTGCGCCGATGCGGACGCCCTGCGGATAGACGACCAGTGGATGTTCGGCCCCGCCTTCATGCCTTGCCCTGTAACGGAATACAAGGCCCGCTCGCGGGAAGTCTACCTCCCTGCGGGAGCCGGTTGGTATGAGTTCGAGACCTGGAATTACCTGCCTGGCGGACAGACCGTTACTGCAGATGCTCCCTACGGGCGACTGCCTCTGTACGTCAGGGCCGGAAGCATAGTTCCCACAGGCCGCGACATGCAGTGGAGCGACGAGTTCCCCGCAGATGAGATAACGCTGATGGTATATCCCGGAGCCGACGCCGACTTCGTGCTCTATGAGGACGAAAACACCAACTACAACTACGAGAAGGGAGCGTTCAGCACCATAGCGATACACTGGGACGACGCCGCGAAGACCCTCAGCATCGCCTCTCGGGAAGGTTCCTTCCCTGGCATGCTGGAGAAGCGAGCCTTTACGGTATGCTGCCCGCCTCTCGGGCACGAAGGGGATATCCGGATAGATTACTCCGGCGAAGCCGTTTCGGTGAAACTCTGAGCGTCGAAGAGCTCGAAGAACCCCGGGAACGACTTGGCGACGCACTCGCTGTCGTCGATGACCACCGGGGACGAGGCTCCGAGGGCCGCGATGCGCAGGGCCATAGCCATACGGTGGTCGTGCCTCGAGGTGAAGTGTCCTCCGCGCAGCATCCTGCCGTTCAGAAGCCTTGAGGTAAGCGCCTCTCCGCTCACTATCAGACTGTCGTCCTCAACCCTGCAGGTAACTCCGAGGCCATGCAGCATGTCCACTATGGCCGCCGCCCTGTCGCTTTCCTTGCCGCGCAGCCTACCCAGGCCTGCTATGACGCTGTCTCCGGAACAGAAAGCCGCCAGGACGCTCACTATGGGGAAGATGTCCGGGGCGTTGTTGAGGTCGGTCTCGAACGGTTCCAGAGGTGCCTTGCTCACACATACCAGGTCGTCCATCTCCGAAACCACGGCACCGGCCTGCACCAGGATGTCGGCTATCGAAATGTCCGCCTGGAGCGAAGATGTGTCAAGCCCCGAAACTTCGGCCTTCCCGAACACCGCGCCCGCAACCAGGAAGTTGGCGGCGCTGCTCCAGTCGGCCTCTATGTCGAAGTCGGCGGCCCTGTAATGCTGGCCTCCCTTGACCTTGAAAGTAACCTCGGTGCAGCCGCTCCAGTCCTGTTCCTCTATCATCTTCTCGTCCCCTTCCATTTCGGAAGATATCTTGATGCCGAACTTCGAGAGCACGTCGCAGGTGATGAACATGTACGGGATGCTCTTCGGTTCGTCGACGTATACGGTTGACGGACGGTCACAGAGGGGAAGGGCGGCAAGGAGGCCGCTGATCAGCTGCGACCCGTCCTTGCCGGAAATCTCGGCGTTGCCCGGGATGAGGGGCCCCTCCACCCTGATGGGAACGCGGTCGCTGCGGATGGGCACACCGAAAGCGGCCATGATGTCGGCGACTCCCTTCAAAGGCCTTTGCAGAAGTGTCTTTTCGCCGGTGACCGTAACCGGGCCGTCGTTCAGCACCGCCATGAGCGGGATGCACAGACGGGTGAGCAGGCCGGATTCTCCGGTGCAGAGCTCTTCCAGATGAGTCCTGGCCCCGGCTCCGATGCCGTCGATAACTATTGTGCTGCCTTCCTTTCGTACGGTCGCTCCCAGCGCGCGGGCTACCGAAAGCGCCGATTCGCTGTCCTCGCAGGGAGAATACTTGCGCAGGCGGCTGCGTCCTTCGGCCAGCGCCGCGGCTATGATGGCGCGTTGGGCGAAACTCTTCGAAGCCGGCATCTCCAGGCTGTTGCGCCAGAAACCCTTGAAGTTTCCGTACACCGCCTTGTGGAGGCTCTCGAAATCCCATTGCCCGGCAGCGGTGCAATCTTCCTGCGAGAGTGCGGCATAGGTGAACGGCGCCCCCTTGCGCAGGCACTCCAGACGGGTGTCGCGGCCCTTGTCTCCCATTGTGAAGGCTACCAGGCGCGAAGCGTCTATCGGCACATCCCCGTCCAGCACCTGGTCGTACAGTGCTATGATGTCGGTGGCGTCGCGTGGCTCGGTATAATTAGTGACTATCTTAGCGATATCGGCTCCGTAGCGGTAGCAGCGCGCTACGATGAGCTGGAGCATCTTCGGGTCGGGAGTTCCCTTGAAGTCGTGGTAGGAGCGTATGATCTCGGTGCCGCATTCATGGCAGAGGCTGCGGAAACGCTTGCTGAATCCCGCGCTCGCCTCCAGTTCCAGGTCGGCATAACGCGCTCCGCTACGGATGGCGATGGTGAGTCTTCTTTCCGCCTCGGTTTCACCGAGTTTCTCCGCCCGGCAGGTCGCGATCAGGGGCGTATCGGAATTGGAGAAGATGTCCTCTATCTCTTCGTCGCTCAGCTGGCAGAGGTCCAGCCGGATCTCGGCCATCTCCACGTAGGGATCGTCGAGGATGCGGAGTATCTCTTCGTAGCTCCGTTTCTGTATTACCGTACAAATCATATCAGGTCGGCAAGTACTATGGCCGCCATGGCTTCCACGATGACGGGGGTGCGGAGGGCGAAGCACACGTCGTGCCTTCCCTTTATCTGGAGGAGCTCGTCGCGGCCCTTGGCGAAGTTCCAGGTATGCTGCGGGGCGGCGATGCTGGAAGTGGGCTTGAACGCCACGCGGAAGACTATGGGTCCGCCGTTGGAAATGCCGCCGTTGATGCCGCCCGCACCGTTCTTCCGGGGGCCTTCGGGTCCCCACGGGTCATTGTGTTCGGAACCCTTCATGGCGGCGGCCGCAAAGCCGTCGCCGAACTCTATGCCGCGCACTCCGGGGATGGAGAAGACGGCATGGGCGAGCAGCGATTCCATACTGTCCCAGAACGGCTCGCCGAAGCCGATGGGAAGCCCCTCGATGCGGCATTCCACAATGCCTCCGAGCGAATCTCCCTCCTTCTGGGTCTTGTCGAGGAGGGCGTCCCACTTGTCGCGGTCGGTCTCGCCTCCTATCGAAATAATCTGCGCGTGGATGTCCACGTCACGCCCCTGTGCTTCGGGGTTCAGGCGGATATTGCTCTTGGGCAGCGCCGAAGTGTCGATTCCGTCGTGTTCTCCCAGTTCGTATGTATGCCCGCTTTCGGCTTCCCCGGCAGGCTGCTCGGGATTGAAGACGGCTTTGATGATCTTCTTGGCCACGACTCCCGCCGCCACTATGGGCAGGGTGAGGCGGCCGCTGAAATGGCCTCCGCCGCGCGGGTCGTTGGCGTAGTTGAACTTTATGTTGGCCACCAGGTCGGCGTGCCCCGGGCGGGGGATGTCGTCGAACAGGGTGTAGTCCTGGCTCTGGATGTTCGAGTTCCAGAACAATATAGTGAGCGGCGCGCCCGTGGTGTAGCCCTCGTAGGTGCCGCTGAGTATCTTCGGCCTGTCGGACTCGTGGCGGGGCGTAGTGCCCTTTGCGCCGGGTGCCCTGCGCGCTATGTCCGCGGTGAAGTCTTCTTCGACCAGAGGAATGTTCTCCGGCACGCCGTCTATCACGACTCCGATGGCGGGGCCGTGCGATTCACCGAATATGGTAAGCTTGAAAAATTCGCCGAAAGTGTCCATAAGCTGACGTGATTGTATCGGAACAAATATAACAAGAAATCGCCGATTAGAAGCGGAACTCCGCTCCTATGTTCACCGCGAAATTGCGATTGCGGCCCTCGGCGTCGCGCGGGGCGCGGTGGGTGACCCTCCAGAAGCAGTCTACGCGCAGGAACTTGAATATGTTGCTGATGCCCGCACCCACTTCCACGAAAGGTCCGCCGAGTGCATGCATCCCTTCGGGGAAGAGCATCGGCGCCTCCATCTCGCTGAGCGGTATCACCGTAGCATCGCCGTTGTTCTGCTTGGACAGGGTGCCCCATGTGGCCCTGAGGGTGAATTCTTCGCGCAGGCTGAGCTTGCGTATAAGCGGGACCTTACCGAAGAAGAAACCGTTGAAGCAGTGGTAGTAGAACAGGGTGGCCCACTGGTCTGAAGCGAATTCGAGGTATTCCATCGTGGAGAACGCGCCCTTGTCGGAGAGATAGCTGCTGTTGCCTTCGTGTATGTGCAGGAGAGGATACGGCACCTTGCCTATTATCTTGCCGGCGGTGAGGGCTATCCTCGACATGCCTATCGGGGGGATGCGGGGATCCCATCCTATGAACACCTGCGGACGCAGATAGCCGTAGTCGCCCTGCCTGAGACCCGGTATGGAACCGGTGAGCCTGAGGGTGAGCACCGGATATTTGGAGTATACGTAGAGTTTCTTGTACTGGCCGCGGTTCACCGTCTCGTCCCAGCTGAAGCGCAACTGGCCGTAGATCTCGTTCTGCGCCACGCTCCTCACCGCCGAACTGTCTGGCGCAAAGAGCGAAACGTAGCGGTTGGTGTAATAGCGCCTGAAATCCATCCCGAAGAGGCCGTTGACGTTCATCGAGAACTCATGGTCGTAATGCGCCTCCAGCTGCTGCATCATGCATGGCTTTATCGAATGGCTGCCGCTCATTATGGATCCGAAAATATTGCCGGAAGCCAGGTCGTTGGAGCCGCTCCCCAACTGGTTGAGGTCGTATTTCACGTTCACTTCCAGCTTGCGCATGGGCTCTTTCCTGAACATGTGCTCCCATCTTGCGCCGCCCTTCCAGGTCTTGTCGCGGGTGCCGTACGCGGTATACGCCATTATGCGGTCGGTATTGCTGAAAGTCTTGCCTGTGCGCATGCCGAAGTAGGGCCTCACTCCCTCGAGGTCGTTGAAACTGATGATCTTGTGGTAAGGTCCGAACCCTATCTTGCCTACGTTGTAATAACCGTCCACCAGCGTGTAGGCAAACTTGTACATGCCTTTGTAGAAGGGCACGTCCTTGATTTCGCTCACCATCGCATAGACATTCTCCTCCTTGGGCGACAGCGGTTCAGGACGTACGGCCTGCCAGAAGGCATCATCCCTGTAATGGGATTCCGGGTCCACATTCACGAGGCCGTAGGCGTCATCCATCGCGCTTCCGAGTTCGAAACGCGGGTTGGAGTAGGTGAGGTCGCGCTTGCCTATGAACGACAGCATCCTCGAAGAGTCCCTCACCGACACCGAGAAATCGGCATAGTAGCTGTCGCTGGCGTAGAACCACGTGGAGTCGGGCTGGCGGGCGTATTCGGCGTCTATTACAAGGTCGCGCAGCCAGTTGACGTTGGTGGTGTTCTTCATGTTGGCGTGGATGGAGCGCAGGGCGTAGTCCTGGGCGTCGATGCGCATCTCGCCGTCGAACGCCGGGGTGGATACCAGCGCCTTGGGATGGTAGCGGACCAGGTAGGTCTTGCGCCCGTCCACCTTCATGGAATCGATGATGTAGTAGTTGTAGTAGAGCATGCCGCTCGCCTGGATAGGCGAAGGGAATTCCAGGTCGAAGGCGTTGATGAAGGGCTTGTAGAAGTTGACCTTGAGGTGGAGGCTGCCGGTGAACTGGCTGAGCATGTTGCCCTCGGGGTTGATGCCGGAGATGCGGTTGGCCTTCACCGTTTCGTTGTCGGCCGCAGGGTTGCTGCGGTGGCGCCTTTCGGCTACGGTTTCGGACAGCATTATGGGCAGATACGGTACTCCGGACACCGTAGATGTGTCGATGTACTCGAAGAGGAAGGGGAAGTTTTCCTTGATGGGCCTGAGGCTCAGCAGCTGCTCGCGGGGGTGCGTAAGGTCCAATTCCATCTTGTTGTAGATGTCGCAGACGTATTCCGGATGGCTGTCGGGGTCGTTGCGGTGGCGGTTGGCGTCTATGTTGGCGAGAAGCCGCCGGGCCTTGCGGTTGTCAGCCTTCACCCGGGCTCCGGTGAGCTCGTTGTCGGTGACCTCCAGCACGAAGTTGCGCTGGTTGAAGACGCCGGGGGTGACCTTTGTGGTGGCGGTGTTGTAACCCAGGAGCTGAGCGATGAGGGTGACGGCCGTAAGGTCCCTTGTCTCAAGATAATAGTAGCCGTCCAGGTCGGTGGTGATGCCTATTGTGGTGTCCTCGAAATAGACGCCTGCGAAGGGTATGCCCTCGCCGGAAGTGTCGGTGACGCGGCCGCGCACCTTGGTGGTCTGTGCCGCTGCAAGCAGCGTCACGGACAACAGGAGGAATATGGCCGCCAATCTTTTCACCGTTTTGCAAATATACCGAAAACCGCGGAACCTGAGCCGCTCATGGAAGCATATACGGCTCCCTCGGCGTACATCTTTTCCTTCATGGCCGCTATCTGGGGATATGATTCAAATACCCCTTCTTCGAAATCGTTGATTACCAAGCCTTTCCATTCCTCGATCGGATGCTGCAGCAGTTCTTTCAGACCCTTGCCTTCCCCGGGCTGCGAAGCGTGCTCATGCAGCTTCAGGGACGCATAAGCCTCCCTGGTGCTCACCTGCACCCCGTAAGGCAGCTCCACCCTGATCCTGTAGTCCGACAGGTCGATGCCGGAGGGTTCCAGTATCTCCCCGCGCCCGGTGGCGAACATGGGACGGTCGTAAATGAAGAACGGGCAATCGGAGCCCAGTTCCAGCGCCAGGGCGGCAAGGCGTTTCTCGCTGAGTCCCAGCCAGAAAAGGTCGCTGAGCATCTTGAGTGCGCAGGCCCCGTCGGCGGAGCCTCCCCCCAGGCCGGCCCCCACGGGAGCGGTCTTGGTGAGCTTTATCTCCACGGGCCCGATACCGTATTCTTCGTGCATCAGCTGCCATGCCCTTGCGGTGAGGTCGCTGCTTGGATTCCATCCGCCGTAACAGGGGCCGTCTATGCTTATGCCGAAGCGCACGGCAGGCTTGATTTCAAGCGTGTCGCCGAAGGCATTGCAGGGTACGAAGAGGGTCTCGAGGTCGTGATAGCCGTCACTGCGGCGTCCCAGCACCCTCAAGCCCAGGTTCAGTTTGACATCGGTTGTCGCGATCATAGGTTGTCGAGTATGAACTTGCGCTGCCTCTCGTTCAAGCGGTCCATCACCGGCGAGAGGAAAGAAATCATCTGCAAGTATTTTGCCTCTTTTTCGGGAATTCCGCGGCTGCGCATATAAAACTGCTCGTCCTGGTTGAGGAAACCGGTGGTCGCTCCGTGCGAACATTCCACGTCGTCGGCGTAAATTTCCAGCTGGGGGGATGTCTCCATCCGTGCCGAGTCGTCCAGCAGGAGGGTGTGGCATTCCTGGTAGGCCTTGGTCCCCTGGGCGTCCTTGTCCACGTAAACCAAGCCGTTGAACCTGACCTTCGACTTGCCTCCCACGACTCCCTTGAAGAGCTGTCTGGATGTGCAGCCTCCGATAAGGTGGCGCACCGTGAAATTCATGTTGATCCTTTCGGCGCTGGAGCATAGGAAAATCCCTGCCATGTCCAGCTTGACCCCTTCGCGAAGCAGGTCTATCTCCATGTTCACATCGCCGGTGTAGCCGGGCCGCACCACTATGTTGATGTTCAGCTCGTCGTTGTCCCACAGGTTGAGGTGCCGCGGGATTTCGTCTATTCCAGCAATGTAAGTCCTAGTCATGGATGCTGTCGTAACCTTCGTTCTCTATCTGTTCCACCAGTTCGGTGCCGCCGGACCTGACTATCCTGCCGTCCTTGAGCACATGCACTTTGTCGGGCACTATGAGTTCGAGGAGGCGCTTGTAGTGGGTTATCACCAGGGCTGACTTCTCCGGGCCGCGGAGGGCGTTCACGCCGTCGGAAACGATCTTGAGCGCATCCACGTCCAGGCCGCTGTCGGTTTCGTCGAGTATGCACAGCGAAGGGTCGAGCATGGCCATCTGGAAAATCTCGCCCCGCTTCTTCTCGCCGCCGCTGAAGCCGACGTTCACGTCGCGTCCCGCGAATTCGCCCTTCATCTGCACCAGTTTCATGTTGGTTTTGAGGAGTTTGAGATATTCGGCCGGGCTGAGTTCGCTTTTGCCCTGGGCCTTGCGGTGGGCGTTGACGGCCGCCTTCATGAAGGCGGTGATACTCACGCCGGGGATTTCGATCGGGTATTGGAAAGACATGAAAATGCCTGCCCAGGAACGCTCTTCGGGTGTCATTTCCAGCAGGTTGCGGCCTTTGTACTCGACCGTGCCGCCTGTGACCTCATAGCCTGGACGGCCAGTAAGTACGGCGCTCAGGGTGCTCTTTCCCGCCCCGTTCGGTCCCATTATGGCGTGCACTTCACCCTCGCCTATGGTGAGGTTGATTCCCTTCAGGATCTCTTTTCCTTCGATTCCTGCATGCAGGTCGGTGATTCTGATAAGTTCCATATTATCCTATGCTTCCTTCCAGATTTACTGACAAAAGTTTCTGTGCCTCGACGGCGAATTCCATCGGCAGGCGGCTCAGCACCTCCTTGGCGTATCCGTTCACGATCAGCCCCACCGCATCCTCGGGGGAAATGCCCCTCTGGGTGCAGTAGAACAACTGGTCTTCGCTGATCTTCGAAGTGGTGGCCTCATGCTCCACGCTCGCCGAAGGGTTGCTGCTGCGTATCACCGGGAAGGTGTGGGCGCCGCATTCGCTGCCTATCAGCAGGCTGTCGCACTGGCTGAAGTTGCGGGCATTGTCGGCTCCCGGGCCCATCTGCACCATTCCCCGGTACGAATTCTCGCTGTGCCCGGCCGATATGCCCTTGGAAACTATACGGCTGCGGGTGTTCCGGCCGACATGGATCATCTTCGTGCCGGTGTCGGCCTGCTGCCACTTGCCGGTGAGCGCTACGGAATAGAATTCCGAGGTGGAGTTGTCGCCCTTCAGTATTGTGGAAGGGTATTTCCATGTGATGGCGCTGCCCGTCTCGACCTGTGTCCATGAAAGGTGCGCGCCTTCTTTGCATATGCCGCGCTTGGTAACCAGGTTGAGGATGCCGCCGCGTCCCTGCTCGTCGCCCGGATACCAGTTCTGCACGGTGGAATAGCGCACGTCGGAGTCTTTTTCGCAGATTATCTCCACGACGGCTGCGTGCAGCTGGTTCGTGTCGCGCATCGGGGCGGTGCAGCCTTCCATATAGCTGAGGCTTGCGCCTTCGTCGGCCACTATGAGGGTGCGTTCGAACTGTCCCGTGCCGGCCGCATTGATGCGGAAGTAGCTGCTTAGGTCCATGGGGCAGTGCACCCCCTTCGGGATGTAGCAGAACGACCCGTCGGAGAACACGGCGCTGTTGAGTGCGGCGTAGAAATTGTCGCCGTTGGGCACCACCGTGGCGAGATACTTGCGGACCAGGTCGGGGTGCTTGTGGACGGCCTCGTTGAAACTGCAGAATATGATTCCCTTTTCGGCGAGGGCCTTGCGGAAGGTGGTGGATACGGATACCGAATCGAACACCGCGTCCACGGCGACCCCCTTGGGCTTTACGCCGGCGAGTATCTCCCTCTCTTTGAGCGGGATGCCCAGTTTTTCAAAGGTCTCTTCGAGTGCGGGGTCTATGCTTTCGGGGCGGTCCTCGTCGCGTAACGGGGCGGCATAATAGATGATGTCCTGGAAATCGATTTCCGGCAGGCGGCTCAGGTGCCCCCAGCGCGGAGGCGTCATCTTCTGCCATTTGCGGAACGAGTCCAGGCGGAATCCAAGCAGCCACTCCGGCTCATCCTTCTTTGCGGAAATGAGCCGTATAATGTCTTCGTTCAGGCCTTTCGGGATGAATTCCTGGCGTATGTCCGTCACGAAACCTTCTTTGTATTCCTGCGCGGCGACACTCTCCAGAAGTTCTTTTTCCTTCAATTCATCCATAGTATACAAATATAAGAAGTTGTTTTGAAATAAACCGGAAAAAGACCATATTTGTACAGTATAAAACACATATCATGAAAAAACTGTTGACATGCATCGCCGTCCTGGCATCGGCCTGTGCCGTCGCCATGGCCCAGACAACCATCGATGAAATCGAAGACGCCAAGAGCGTCGAAAGCGAAAACGAGGTATTCTCAGTGGAGGGCCTTTCCAACCTGCGTATCGGAACCCATTATGTGACCGGCAATGAATACATCTCGGAAGACTGGCTGAAATCGAGGCACTTCGCGCTCAACGCGGTCGAACTGTCGATCAAACCGGCCAGCTGGGTAGGCTTCACGGCGGGAGTGGACCTGAATTTCGACATGTTCAGGGCAGCCGGCGACTATAAATTCGGCATAGGCCCCGAGGGGAGCATTCCGGTCCCGGTCCAGGACACCCAGATTTCAAAGTCCAAGATCAAGTTCTTCTCGCTCGGCTTCCCGTTGCTGCTCGACCTCAAGGCCCGCGATTGCGGTGTACGCCTGGGCGTCGAATGCATGATGGGCCTTTCAGCCAAGGCCAAGAACTATATTCCCGGAGAAGGTAAACGCGATACGGTCGACAAGATCAAGGGCGGCAAACCCAAGGGAATTACATGGAACCCCCTCGCTGAAATCTATTTCGACGGCATCGGCATCTATTACCGCTATTCTCCTTCCCCCATCGTTGCCAACGGTGACCTGAACATCTCAGGATACCATACCGTAGGTATCGTGCTGGGAATCTAGGAAAACGCTACTTCAGGAAAGCGAAGAAGACGGCCGCGACCAGCAGGCCGAAGGCCACGAAGTGGTTCCACTGCAGCGACTGCCCCTTGAACAGGAGGGCAACGATCAGTGTGAATACAGTCAGGGAGATAACCTCCTGAATCACTTTAAGTTGTATGATATTGAACGGACCGCCGGCGCCCTCGTAGCCTATGCGGTTCGCCGGGACCTGCGCGCAGTATTCGAAGAACGCCAGCCCCCACGACACCAGGATGACCAGGATGAGCGGCCATCCGTTAGAGACCTTCATCTCCTGAAGTTTCAGATGTCCGTACCAAGCGAACGTCATGAACACGTTCGACACGCAAAGCAGAAGGACGGTATAGATGGCTCTCAACATGGTTTATTCCTTTGAAGGCCGCAAAGATACCACATTTTTTTGCTAATGGGGCACGAAAACCGTATATTTAGGGACAGAACAATCACTTTTGACATGAATAACAGCGAAGCTTGCACCACAATCATCGTCGGAAGCCGCATGAGCGCCGACGGTTCGATGATCTATGCCCGTTCCGACGACTCCACGTCGGTGAAGGCCACCCGTCTCGTACATTATCCCGCCGGAAAAGGCCCGGAGGAATTCGTCGCCCTCGACAGCCCGTTCCGCTGCCCGCTTCCCGAAAAGCGCCTGGGCTTCAGCGCGCTCGAGCGCGAAGACCTGCCTTACCACTGGGGCGAAGCAGGCTTCAACGACCTTGGCGTGGCGATGAGCGCAACCGAGACCATCTTCAGCAAGGCGGAGGTGCTCGCCCTCGACCCGTATGTGCCTGAGGGACTGGCCGAAAACAGTGTATACCATATAGTCCTGCCCTATGTGCGCAGCGCCCGCGAAGGAGTGCTGCGGCTCGGGGAGCTTATAGAGCGGTACGGCAGCGCCGAGGGCTTCGGCATCGCGTTCATGGATGCCGGCGAAACCTGGTACCTCGAGAATGCGGGCGGACACCGCTGGCTTGCCAAGAAGATGCCGGAGGACATGTACTACGTTTCCGGAAACCAGAGCCGCTACCGCGAGTACGATCCTTCCAGCGATTTGGCTTCCAAGGATCTGGTAGAGTGGGCGGGCGAGCATAAGCTCTTCAGGGGCGAATTCGACTTCCACGAGGCCTACTGCCTCGAAAGCGAGAACGACAAGACTTACAACTATCCCCGCGTATGGTATCTGCAGAAGATGTTCACTCCCTCGGTGAAGACCGACGTGCGCGTGAACAGGTTCCCTGTGTACCAGAAAGCGGACAGGCCGCTTACCGTTGAAGACATAAAGAAGGCCTTCAGGTCCCACTACGACGGTACGGAGCACGACCCGTACCTGCATTCCAATCCGAAGGAGCCCTACCGTCCCGTCAGCATCTTCCGCACCATCAATACCCACATCCTTCAGGTGCGTCCCGGTCTCCCGAAGGAGATAGGCTGCGTGGACTACATGGCGGAGGGGATGGCGGATCTCTGCATTTATCTGCCATTGTATCAGGGTGTTACCTCCTATCCCAAAGCTTACGGGGTGGGAACGAAGCATTCGCAGAAGGCCTCCGCTTACTGGACCTTCCGCAAGGTGATGTGCCTGGGCATGCTCAATTATAACAAGTATGCACCCATGATAAAAGAGCGTTATGCTGCCCTTGAGGAAAGGATATCCGCGAGCCAGGCTGAGATGGAAAAGAAGTTCCTCGCGCTCTGCCGCACGAAGGACGGCCACCCCGAAGCCACTCCCGAAGCCGTCAGGCTTCTTCAGGAATGGTCCGACCGGATTCTGTCGCAGGCTCTCCGCACCGCATCCGACCTCGAAGAGAAGCTGTTCACCCAGCTAACCAAGGACATAGAGGCCGAATACAAGTTCCACGGGGCTTAGCCCTGGTGGCCGAAGGAGCGGCGGGAGGAGTCCAGCTCACGCCAGCGGGCAGAATCGTATTTTTCGGAAGGATGAACGTATGGGCCCTGGTGGTCTATGCGGAAGGCCATGTACGTGATGGGGACTCCCTGCTCCAGGAACATGTTCTCGTAGAAAGTGTGCACTTCCCGGACTTCGGGTTCTACGGGTCCGCCTCCGCCGCCGTACAGGTCGGTGGTGCAGGCGAGGAGCTCCAGGCCGTTGGCCTCCACCACGGCGCGGGTGTATTCGTGCAGGAAGCGGCTGTCGGTCTTCAGGCGCACTATGCCTCCGGGCCTGAGTATGCTGCGGTAGCGTTCAAGGAACATAGGGGATGACAGCCGGTTGTTCTCGCTCTTCGGCTGCGGGTCCGAGAAAGTGAGCCAGATCTCGGAGATTTCCCCGGGAGCGAAGAATGCCGTTATGAATTCTATCCTGGTGCGCAGGAATGCCACGTTGGGCAGGCGCTCTTCCGTAGCCGTCTTGGCTCCCCGCCACAGCCGCGCGCCCTTTATATCCACTCCGATATACCTCTTGTCCTTATTCCGCCTGGCCAGTTCCAGCGTATACTCACCCTTTCCGCATCCCAGTTCCAGTATAATAGGTGCCGTTGCCGGGATGATTGGAGTGTCCTGCCCTAAACCTGTGCCACCCTCCTGGAACCAATGCCCTTTGAGCGGATGGTCGCGCAGATGATCGAACCCGTCCGCCATGATCTCCCGTGCAGAAGGCTGCACCAGGCAAGCGAACGTCTCGTTTTCAGCGAACTTGCGAAGTTTATCGTGTCCCATTGCAAACGCAAATTATGCCGATCCCGCTTATCGGCAGCAGATTTTCGGCTACGGGCCTTAATTCGATGGTCCAAACGCCGGCGGAACCAGGCTTCACCCCGCTGCGGTACAGTTCCTTCACCCCGCGGATGCCGCCGTACTGGATATAGACCCTCTCTTCCAGCGCAGTCTCCTTTGCAGGTGAAATCCAGCGTACGTCCAGACCCAGGGGCTCGCTTCCGTGCACCCGGTTGCGTGCGCCGGTATCTGCCAGCCTCGTGTACAAAGAAATGTCGTAAGTGGCCAGGCTGTCGAAGAAGTCCACTTCGAAACGGTATACACCGCCGGGACTCACCGCTGAAGCGGCAGCGTCTTCAGCCTTTATGAACTGCTCCATCGTCGAAGGCCTGCCGCAAGCGAGGACCAGCGGCAGCAGGAGGCTCAGCAGCAGCGGGGCGGGTCTCATTTCCCCTCCTTCCGTGCCGATTTGCCGCGGCCCCGGCCATGCTTCCTGCGCCCCTTGGGCTTGTCGAAGCGCGAGATGCTGTCTTCGCCCGCAGCGGTGACGAACTCCGGAGAGGAGGCCTCCGGTTCCACCTTGAGGGAATCGGGCTTGATGCCGTTGCGGTTCATGCGGATGATCTCCATGACGTCGGCTGCTTCGAGCGGATACAGGTCGGCGTCGGAACTCTTGTCGTAAGAGAAGTACATTACCTCCCTGAGTATGTCGGTCTTGCGCAGGAAGGCCTGCCCGTCCTTGAATTCGAGCGGCTCCTGCACGCGCGGGATGCGGCTCTGCGCATCCTGGTAGGTGGCCACTTCATAGTTGAGGCAGCACTTGAGCTTGCCGCACTGTCCCGCAAGCTTCTGCGGGTTGAGCGAAAGGTCCTGCAGCCTGGCGGCTGCCGTTGAGATGCTCTTGAAATTGGTGATATAGCGTGCGCAGCAGAGTTCGCGCCCGCAGACGCCCAGGCCTCCTATGAGCCCGGCTTCCTGGCGGGCCCCTATCTGCTTCATCTCGATGCGGATGCGGAATTCTTCGGCAAAGGCCTTGATGAGCTGGCGGAAGTCCACGCGGCCGTCGGCGATGTAGTAGAAGATGGCCTTGGAACCGTCGCCCTGGAACTCCACGTCGCCTATCTTCATCTCCAGTCCCATTTCGGCGGCAATCTTGCGGGCCTGGATCATGGTGTCCTGCTCGCGGGCTATGGCCTCCTGCCATTTTTCGATGTCGGTCTGCTTCGCCTTGCGGTAGATGCGCTTGAATTCGGTGTTTTCGGCATCGATGCCCTTGCATTTCATCTGGCGTGCCACCAGCGGCCCCTCGAGGGTGATGATTCCCAGGTCGCAGCCTGTGGCGGCTTCCACTATCACCATGTCGCCGAGCTTCACGTTCTGCCCCGATGCGTTGCGGTAAATGCCCTTGCGGGTATTCTTGAAGCGAACCTCGAAGAGATCCTTGCACGAGGCGTCCACCACACCCTTGAGGTAGTTGTGGTCCTTGAGCTTGCAGCAACCCTCGCGGTAGGTGAATTCGGGGGCTCCTTCGCCGTCGCGGGTCACTATCACGCCGCGGCTGCAATCTATCTGGTATGATTCGTTTTCTTCCATAATGTCATACATTCAAATAGAGCCTGTCCACCAGGTCGGTGAAGAGGATCTTGAGGTTGACGTTGCGTTCTATGCGGCGCATGGTCCTGTCGGTGATTTCAAGCGCCTTGCGCGGAAAAGTCCTGCGCACCTTCCCGGCCCAGGCGGCCGCCTCGGCATCTTCCGGGGCAAGGGTTTCGCCGAGACCCTGCTGCCAGAGGAACACCGCACGGAAACGCTCCGCTGCAAATTTACAAAAAGCCTTGGCATTTTCGCGCGAGGGGAGAGCCGCCAATTGTTCGGCTGTATCCAGGGCGTCGGAGAGATTCCTCGAGAGCAAGGCCTCCATCAAGGAGGAGAGCATCCCCGAATCGTCGAAGGAGATGGCCTTGGGGGCGGACTCCGACTGTATCCTGACCAGCTGGCACCGCGACAGGATGGTGGGCAGGAGCCTCTCCGGACTGTGGGTGACGAGCACGAAAACGGTCTGGGCCGGCGGCTCTTCCAGCATCTTGAGGAGTTTGTTGGCAGCCGTATCGTTCATCGTTTCGGGCAGATACACCATGACGGCCGTATAGCCGCCCTCGAGCGAACTGAGCGTGAGCACCCGGCGGAGCAGATTGCCCGCCTCGGCTGCGCCAATCACGGGTTTTTTGCCTTCGAAACCGAGGGCCTCGAAAAGCTCGTTTTCGGTGAAACCGGGATTTTCCAGCAGCAGGGAGCGCCACTGCGGGATGAAGGCCTCGCAGGGCGAAAAATCGCTTTGCGAAGAACCGGCCGGCAGCACTACCGGGAAGATGAAGTGGATGTCGGGATGTATGAGCTTTGAGACCTTGTTGCAGGAAGGGCACTCGCCGCAGGAGTCGCCGTCATGGCGCCTGCGGCAATACAGATACTGAAGGAAGGCGAGGGCGATGGCTACTCCGCCTCCGCCGTCGTTCTCATGGAAGAGAAGGGCGTGCGGCACCTTCCCGGAATCCACCATCCCGGACAGGGCCTTGAGCACGGCCTCGTTTCCCTGTATCTGAGCGAATCTCATCTTTCCCTGAGTGCGTTGTATTCGGCAAGTCCTATGAGTATGTCCTTGAATTCGGATTCAGGCAGTACCGAGACCGCCTTGCACGCCTGCGCGATGTAATCTTCCAGGCGCTTTTCGGCATATCCTATCCCCCCGTTCTCCAGTACGAAGGTATGTATTTTTTCCGGATTTTCCGGGTTACTGTCGATTCCGGCGACCAGCCGGCGGATTTCAGCCTCCGCCCCGGAATTCTTCATGGCGCCGATCAGCGGCAGGGTTATCTTCTTCTCTCTGATGTCGATGCCCACGGGCTTCCCGAGGTCCTTTCCAACATAATCGAGGATGTCGTCCTTGATCTGGAATGCGTATCCTATGGCCGTGCCGTATGCCGAAGCCAGTTCCCGGTATTCCTGCGGACAGCCCCCGACGCTCACCGCCATAGAGCAGGCCAGCTCGAACAGGGAGCCAGTCTTGCAGTAGATGATGCGCAGGCAGTCCTCTTCGGTGGTGTCGGAGCTGAAGGCCTTCTGCTGCTGCAGCATCTCGCCTTCCACCAGGTCCTTGACCGTCTTCGCGAAGGCTTCGGAGAGCTGGCGGTAATGCTTCGATTCCGAGACCAGCCCTATCGCGGAAGCCAGCCAGAAGTCGCCCACCAGCACGGCTGGCACCGGCCCGTATATCGAATTGACGGTAGGGCGGCCGCGGCGTTCCTCGGCAAGGTCCGCTACGTCGTCGTGCAGCAGGGTTGCGTTGTGGAGCAGTTCCACGGCGGCTGCGAGCTTGTGGCTCTCGGCCGCATCGGTGCAGCCGCATGCGCGCGCCATGCACAGCGACAGCAGGGGACGCAGCATCTTGCCGTTGTTATGCAGGATGCTGTCGTTCACATCCTCCAGCAGCTGCACATCGGTGGCGAGCGAAGCTCTGAAGAGTTCCTCCGTTTCGGTCCAGTCGGTGCCGAGCGCACCCAAGATGTAACTGCGTGTCATTCGAAAATGCTTATGGCTTCTTCAATTGTGGAAGGGAAGGAAATGAGGGCCCTGTCCGCGGCTTCCATCATCCCCCTGTCGACGAATTCGTCGAGCATCTTCACGAGGGTGTCGTAGTAACCGTCCATGTTGAAGGCGGCCACGCGTCCGTCGTATTTGTGGAGTTTGGCGAGCACGAAGGTCTCGAACAGCTCGTCCATGGTCCCTATGCCTCCGGGCAGGGCCATGGCCACCGAAGTGCCTTTGCGCATGGCTTCCTTGCGTTCGGCCATGGTATCGGTCCATATCGTCTCGGTAAGGGCCGGATGGAGGTATTCTTCCATGAAACGGGGGAGCACCCCTATGTTCCCCGCCCCGCACTGCGCCGCCGTGTCGCATACCACGCCCATAGTCCCCTTGGTCGCCCCGCCGGAAACTATGTCATATCCACGCATACAGGCCGCCCGGACTATTTCGCGGGCAGCCTGATTGTATTTGGGATCGATCCCGAAGCTTGCGGAGCAAAAGAATACTGCCCGTTTGCTGTCTGTCATCGTCGCTGTTCCTCCTTTTGCGCAGCAGGTATGGGGTTAGAAGAAAAGTGCGGCCGACACCATGATTCCGGAGCACTTGTCCTGCTCGACCTTGGTGTCGACGTCCTGGATCTTGGTGCCGATGGCGTCATTGTTATAGAGCGGGCCCTTGTTCCAGAAATACCTTACGGATATCTGCATATGGTTCAGAAGGTCTATTCCGACACCGAGGCCTACACCGTATTCGATGCGGCTCTTGACATTGTTCCAGTCGGTCTTGGCCTCTACGGGTTCGGATGCGGTAACGTCCTGGACGGTTTCGCCGAACCGTTCCTTGCTCTGGTTCGTAATCGCGTATCCGACAAAGGGTTCGGTGAAGACATAGGGCCTGAAGCCATTGATGTCAAAACCGAGCTGGAGCTGCACCGGTACCTCAACGAAACCGGTCTTGAAGTCGGCATGGAAATCGGAACCGTCGAGCACCGCGCCTATCTGCTGGCCTTTTATGTTGTAGATGACGGCAGGCTGGATGGAGAAGACACTCACGACCGGGAACCTCATGGCGAGGCCCAGGTGGTACTGGGTGATGTTCTCTGCTTCGGCCCAGGCGGATTTGAAGTTGCTCTCGGAAGAGGTGACACCCGCCATCACGCCCAGCTGGGCGTGAGCGAAAACGCTGAAACCGAGCAATGCCGTAACTGCCAGTATGAACTTTCTCATCCGAGAAGGGCGTTGATCTTGTCTACGATTTCAGCCTTGGGAACAGCTCCGACAGTCTTGTCGGCGAGCACCCCGTCCTTGAAGAAAAGGAGCGTAGGTATGCTGCGGATGCCGAACTGTGCGGCGACGTCTTCGGCGTCGTCTACATTACACTTGGCTACTGTTATCTTTCCGGCATATTCTTCTGCTATTTCGTCCACGATGGGGGACAACATGCGGCAGGGGCCGCACCAGACAGCCCAGAAATCGATGAGGGCTACCTTGGAGGAGGTGAGGACCTCCTGGAGGTTTGTATCGGTAATAGTTTGCATAGTCTGACAAATATAGTAATTCTATCTAAATTAATCAACTTCCGGGCTTGCATGGGAATCGGCGTCCCAGCTGAACACGCGCAGCCCGAGATCCGGCGCGGAAGCGTCCAGGCGTCCGAGGGCGGCGATTATCTTCTTTGCGGTTCCGCCGTCCGGCACGAAGGCCATCACTGCCTGGTTCATCTCCGGCCATGCATGGTCGCCGAAATGCGGAGTACCGGTGTCGCTGCCGCGTCCGCCTACGTCGGTCCAGCGGGTGAATCCCCTCTGTCCGTGGAACTCCAGGATCTTTATCACGTCCTGGTTGAAGGCCTGGTTGAAGGCTATGAAGAGTGCTTTCATGTCTTTATCATGCTTGGGTGTTCACTTCTGCGAGGCGCTTGCGGTCGGCTTCTTCCCTGCGCCTGAGCCTGCGCTCCTGCCGGGTTGCGAAAATACAGTAGATGGTGGGGATGAGCACGAGGGTGACGATGGTGGAGAAGGTGAGGCCCCAAGCCACGGTCATGCCGAGTGAATGCCACATCTCGCTGCCTTCTCCCCGGCCGAACGCCAGCGGCAGCATGCCTATCACGGTGGTGAGGGTGGTCATGAGTATAGGCCTCAGGCGGCTGCGGGCCGCGGTGACGGCCGCTTCTATCACTTCCATGCCGCGCTCCCTCATGAGGTTGATGTAGTCTATGAGCACGATACCGTTGTTCACCACGATACCTATCAGGATGAGCATGCCTATCATGGACATGATGTCGAAGGTGGTGCCGGTGATCCTCAGGCCGAGCAGCACACCCATGAATCCGAACGGCACGCTGAACATGATGACGAACGGGTTCACGAAGCTCTCGAACTGCGCCGCCATTACCATGTAGACCAGGATGAGGATGAGGATGAGCAGGGTGGTGAGGTCTCCCATCATCTCCTGGCGGTCCTCGAAGTCGCCCGACATCTCGGTGGTGATGTTGACCGGGATGTTCACCGACTTCACTATCTCCTGCACGTCCTTGACACCTTCGCTCATGGCCACGCCCTTGGCGGTGATGCCGGTGACGGTGATGTAGCGCTCGCGGTT
>ONSD01000051.1 GCA_900320385.1 uncultured Bacteroidales bacterium | reverse complement strand
TCGAATACGGTAATGAAACCGGTTGGGCCAACCTGGATTCCTTCCAGACGGTGGGAACCATCTCCCGTGCCCAGAACGGTCTTCCTTTCCCGTATTTCTACGGTTACAAGACCGACGGAATCTTCCAGAACCAGGAAGAGATCAATGCATATGTGAACAAGGACGGCGAGCTTCTGCAGCCTACTGCCAGTCCAGGAGACGTCCGCTTCGTGGACTTTGACGAAAACGGGAAGATCAATGAAGACGACCGTACCATGATAGGCAACGGTACGCCCGACTGGACCTGGGGACTTACATTCAACGCCGACTGGAAGGGATTAGACTTCTTCATGCTGTGGCAGGGAACCATAGGCAACGACGTGTACGACGCCACCAGGCGTGTGGACATCCCGGCATCGAACCTGCCTGCATACATGCTCAACCGCTGGACGGGCGAGGGGACATCCAACAGGATCCCGCGTTACGTCCAGGGCGACTCCGCAAACTGGCAGTCCAGCGACCTCTACGTGTACGATGGCAGTTATGCCCGCCTCAAGAACATACAGTTGGGCTACACCCTGCCCTCCGACCTCACCCGCAAGGTGTTCATCAGCTCACTCCGTTTCTATGTGGGCGCTGAGAACCTGATCACTCTCACCAAGTACCACGGATATGACCCCGAAATCTCATCCGGCGGCACTTCGCTCGGCATCGATTACGGCGTTTATCCGCAGGCACGTACACTTATCTTCGGCGTAAACGTAGGATTCTAAAATGCACGACACCATGAAAAAGATATATAACAGCATAATGCTCGCAGCCGTCATCGCAACCGGCGCCGGCTGCACCAGTGAGTACCTCAGCGTGGAAAACCCCATGGCGGCTCCCATCGAGGAATACTTCACCACACCCGAGCATCTTGAGGAGGCCCTTACCGCTGCCTATGATCCCCTGGAGTGGACGGACTGGGGCATGGGACAATACAGCCCCATCATGCTCATGAGCGATATCATGGCCGACCAGATCTGGGTAGGCGGCGCAGACAAGACCGACAACCAGTTCTGGCACCTCATGATGAACTACGAGGCGGTTCCCACAATGACCCTTTCGTCGCTTTGGACGAACGCCTATTCCGGCGTAAAGCGCTGCAACGACGTCATCAAGTACATGGGCTGGACCGAAGGACTCGCACCCGATGTCGCCAAGTCCTATGAGGCCCAGGTGCGCGTGCTCCGCGTTTACTATTACAGCTGGCTCTGGAAGTTCTGGGGCAATGTTCCCTACTATACCGAAAACCTCGAAGATCCCTGGGTCTGCGCGCAGAGTTCTGCCGACCAGGTATATGAAGGAATGATTACCGACCTCGAAGCGGCCATCGCCCTCAATGCCCTTCCTATGAGGCGTTCCGGTGCCGATCTTGGCCGTGTCACCAAGGCCATGGCCTACATGCTCTATGCTGAGATCACCATGTACAAGAACGACACAGCCCGTCTGGGCAATGCCCTCGCCTACATGAAGGAAATCATCGAGAGCGGAAAGTACAGCCTCGTAGACGACTATCGCACTATCTTCACCCTTGCAGGGGAGAACAACAGCGAATCCATCTTCGAGATCACCTACAAGTCGGAGAATGCCGTACGCGGCTGGAGCTGGTCGCTCGGTGCCGGCGGCACCGTTCTTCCGCGCCTCATCGGCCCGTACAACCTTGCCGACGCTTCCGGCGTGCACCTGAACGGCTGGGGCTTTGCTCCCGTCCGTACCGAGACCTATGAAATGTATGACCCCGCCGACGAACGCAGGGACGCTACCTGCTGGGATGCAAGCGGCCTGAGCTACGATAAACGTTATCAGGATACCGGCTTCTTCCTGGAGAAGTATGCTCCCCGCACCGACTATTCCCAGGGTTATCTTTCCGACGCAGACTTCGGTTTCGGAAACAACTACCGCATCTACCGTTACGCGGAAACACTTCTCAACGCAGCGGAACTCGTCCTCGCGGGTTACGGCAGCGGCGATGCCGAAAGCTGGCTGAACGCAGTCCATTCGCGTTCTCTCGACGGCACTACCGTTTCCCTCTCGCTCCCGAACATCAAGGAGGAACGCAGACTCGAGTTCGTCGGCGAGGGCAAGCGTTACTGGGACCTCGTCCGCTGGGGCGACGCATCCTCGGTGCTCGTACCCGATTCCTATGGCTACCGAACCAATACCTGGAGCGAGAGCAAGAGGTACCTGCCTATCCCGCAGACCGAGATCGACGCTTCGGCCAGCACCAGCGAACCTCTCACCCAGAACAATTATTAACAGAGCACAGATATGAAAAAGATATTGTCTTTACTCGCTTTAGCTGCAGTGCTCTTTGCCTGCACGCCCGAGCAGATCAACCATCCCACCGAAGACATGGTGCCAAGCGCGGCATCGTACGAACCGGTGATCTCGGTTGACCAGACGACCAATCAGGTAAGCTTTTCTCTCCCGCAAGGGACCAAGGGAGTCATTCCGGTATGGGAGTTCCCGGACAAAAACGGTGAATATACCCAGTACTCAGCCAAAAACGGCCTCACCAGGATATACACCACTTCTGGCGATTATCCCGTGCGCATGCAGATAATGAATGCGGCAGGCCTGTCTCCCGATTATGTCGAGAGGTCTTTCCACATCGACAATACCATCGTGAACTTCGACAAGTACTATACGTTCTTCGCAGGCAATTCCAGTAAGGAATGGCGTCTGAAGGGTGAAGTCGACGGCCATTTCGGCTGCGGCGAACCCGGTACCACCGGCACGGGCTGGTGGGCTGCCAAAGCTTGGGAAAAAGAATCCACGGGCATCTACGACGATCGCATGACCTTCACCACGGATGGCGCTTATACTTATAATCCCGGTCCTGACGGCATGACATACGTGAACAAGGATGTTACCAAGGCTCCAGGCCATAGCGGTGAGACCGAGGACTACAATGCGGAATTCCCTGAGACCGCAACCGGATTCACGTTCAGCGTGGAAGGCGATGACCTTTATGTAACCCTTGCGGAGGCGGCTTTCGCATACTTCCCGAACGACGCTTTCATCAGCGCACCGAAGTTCAAGGTAGAAAGTGCCAATACCAAGACGATAGAACTCGTAAACGACAATGGTTCCATCGCATGGCACTTCACGCTCAGCAGCGAGGAACCCGACAACAGCGGCAAGCCTTTCGAAGGATTCAAGTACAACGCCGAAAGCAACCTCTGGCTTCCTGCTGATGCGGCACACACTTATTCGCAGTACTATGCACCTGGCTGGAGCCAGCTGGATAATCCGGACATCGGCTACGAAGACGGGACCTATTCCTTCACCAGCCCGAGCGCGACGTTCGAGCAGTGGCAGAACCAGTTCTTCATCATTCCGGTGAACGATATCGCCCTGAGTTCGGCCGTCAACTACGATTTCTCGGTGAAGATGACTCTCTCGCAGGACGTTAAAGGTGTTACCTTCAAGCTCACCGATGCTTCCGACGACGGCAACTTCCTTTTCACCGAGCGCAGGGACCTGAAGGCTTTTGAAGACTACGTCTTCTATCTTGTAGACCTTCCGGGCATCGACGCTTCGGCGGTGAAGATGGTCTTCGACTTCGGCGGCAACCCCGACAATACCGAGGTCACCATCAGCCACATAGTGCTCAAGGACCATGCAGTAGACGATGGCACAGTCCTTCCTGACGACAAGCCGGATGAACCGGACGATCCGTCGCAATACACTTACGGCCCGAACCTCTGGGACGGCAGCGCAGAGCTCGAGACCTGGTTCAGCCCGGGAGACTGGAGCGGCGGTCTCGACGCCGGGGCGGTCTATGAGGGCGGCGTGCTCACCCTCACCACACCGGAAGGCATTGGCGGCAGCGAATGGCAGGGACAGGTGAAACTGCACTCCAGCATAGCCATCGATTCGGAAAAGCAGTACAGCTTCTCCTGCAAGGTCCTTTCAGGCGCTTCCGGCACCATCACCATAAAGGGTACTTCCAATGACGATCCGGGCGGGCGCGAGTTCTTCTACGACAACGGCGTGGCCCTGGCTGCATAC
>ONSD01000043.1 GCA_900320385.1 uncultured Bacteroidales bacterium | reverse complement strand
CTTGACGCGTTCCTTCTCGGAGTTGGAGAGGACGTACTTGCCGATTTCGAAGAAGGCCACGATGGGGCTCTCGAAGTATTCGGCAGCCTTGGCTGCGGTTTCTGCTTCGGCGAGTCTCCTTTCGGCTGCAGCGAGCTTGCTCTCGGCTTCGTTCAGTGCGCGGGTCTTGGCTGCGAGCTCATCGGCAAGCTTTTCGCCGTTGGCGTTGCAGGCGGCGAGGGCGTTCTTGGCTGCTGCCAGAGCCTCGAGGTCGGCTGCAGATGCGAAAGTCTCGGCAGAGCGGGCCTGCTTGCCGGCGCCGAAGGTGAGGTTCAGACCGACGGTGAGGGTACGGATGGTAGGATACTTGTTGCGGTAGTCCACGCCGAATCCGAAGCGGTCGTCATTGGACATTTCCGGGTCGATTCCCTGGTACTTGGTGAGGCAGAAGAGGTTCTCGCCGGAGATGTAGATGCGCGCCTTCTCAAGATAATTGGACTTGGAAGTGTTGAAGGTATATCCGAGGGTGGCGTTGTCGAGCTTCAGATAGTCGCCGTCTTCAAGATAGTAGCTGACTGCCACCGGTTCCTGGGAAGCGGAAAGCCTGCCTCCGTATACCGGGAGCACCGCGCTCTTGTAGCGGTTCAGGCCGATGTTCAGGTTCTCGTAGAACATCCTCTGGCAGTTGAAGATCTTGTAACCGAGCTGGCTGGAGAATGCGAGGGCGAGGTCGAAGCCCTTGAAGCGGAAGTTGTTGCTCCATCCGAGGGTTACGAGGGGAAGGCCGGATCCCAGGTACTGGCGGTACTTGGAGTCGACGTCGCGCATGCCGGCGACGAACGATTCGGCTTCTCCCGTCTCGGGATTCTCGATCATCCACATGCCCTTGTTGGCCGTCTTTTCGCCGAGGCCTACCGACTTGAGCATGTAGAACTCACCGAGGGAGTGGCCTACGTAGGTACGCTGCAGGCACATCGAGGTGGGCTCTTCGGTCCATGCTCCGTCGATGTAGTCTTCAGTCTGGTAGAGGTCGTTGGAAAGGGATTCCAGGACGTTCTTGTTATGGGCTGCGGTAAGGGTGGTGCTCCATTCGAAGTCGCGGGTGCGTACGGGCACACCGCCGAGCATCAGTTCGATACCGCGGTTGCTCATCGATCCTACGTTGGCGGTGGTTGAACCGTAAAGGTTCGGGGGAACCGGAACGGTGTAGTCCCAGAGCATGTCGGTGGTGAGCTTGTAGTATGCGTCGAGGGCACCGTAGAGGCGTCCGTCGAACATACCGAAGTCAACACCCACGTTGTATTCGGAAGTCTTCTCCCATTTCAGGTCGGGGTTGGCGTTCTGGGTAGGGGAGAGCGAGGGCCTCCAAACTCCGTTCTCGGAGATATAGTTGCCGTAGGTGGTGTCGTAGTCGTAGGTGAGCAGGGACAGGTACGAGCTGCCCGGGATTACGCCCGTTACGCCGTAGCCGGCGCGCAGCTTGAGGTTGTCGAGCCACTTGACGTCGCGCAGCCAGTCTTCGTTCGACATGGTCCAGCCAGCTGAGACTGCGGGGAAAGTACCCCACTTATGGTCGGCGCCGAACTTTGAGGAACCTTCGTGACGGAGAGTGGCGAGGATGTTGAAGCGGTTGTCATAGTTCCAGGTGAAACGGCCGAAGAAGCCGATGAGGGTGCTTTCGCTCTTCCAGGAAGATACTCCGGCGTAGGTCTTGAGTACCGAGGATCCCGAATCGGTTTCCTGGAGCTCGGCGAATTTGCCTGCCTGGAGCTTGTTGTACAGATAGGCGTCCGTGGGGAACTCGGAGTTGGAGGCTCCGAATCCGCTGCTGATGTCGCGCATCCAGCTGTAGCCGCCCATTACCGAGAAACGGCTCTTGCCGAGCTGCTTGTCGTACTGCGAGGTGAGTTCGAGGAGGTTTTCGGAGAAGTCGCTCTGGCTCTTGCCGGCGCTGCCGTTGATGCCGCCCCAGCGGTTGCTCTGGTACTTGCCTGTGTTGTAATACTCGTTGAGGCCATTGTTGCGGCGGGTGGAGAGCTGCAGGTTGGTCTGCCATCCCGAAACGGGCTCTACGGTGACGTTGGTGGTGAGACGGGTCATCTCAGAACGGTAGCCTCCGAAATGCTCCTTGTTGTAGGGGATGGGGTTATAGTAATAAAGGGGAGCGTGCTGCTCGTAGTAATCGCCGGATTCAGTGTAGATGGGCGACGTGGGGTTGCGGATCACCGACTGGTGGTAGATGGTGTAGTTATCCTGGTTGTCACTCTTGGACAAGGACTTGAGCATGTTGAAGTTAAGCTTCAGCACGTCGTTGAACATGTACTGGGTAACGTCCATCTGGGCCCTCAGGTCGTTGGAGTAGGAGCCGATGAATACACCCTGGTTGTCCCTGTAGGTGACATTGGCCGAGTAGGCCAGGTTGTCGGTACCGCCTTCGAGAGCCACGTTGTGGTTGTGGGCGAAGCCGATGCGGGTGGTCTCATCGAGCCAGTCGGTCTCGTAGCCGAGATCCGAGAAAGGCGAATAGATGGAAAGGTAGGTCTTGCCTGCCTTGTTCGTGCCGAGGGATCCGAGGTAGTGCATGAATTCGGAGTCCATGAAGTCCACCCTCTTGGAGAAGTCGGAAGCCGAAGCGTATCCGGAGTAGGAAACGCTGTGGTGCTCGCCGCGCTTGCCCGTCTTGGTGGTGATGATGATGACGCCGCTGGCGCCGCGGGTGCCGTAGATGGCGGCGGCCGAAGCATCCTTCAGGACGGAGATTTCTTCGATGGATTCAGGAGCGACGGTTTCCAGGCTGCCCTCGATGCCGTCGACCAGGATAAGCGGGGTGTAACCGCCCATGAGGGAAGTTACGCCACGGAGCATGATGGTCGAGGATGCGGTGGGGTCGCCGTTGCCCTTGGTGACGTTCAGACCGGCCACCTTGCCCTTTATGAGCTGGGCGGCGTCGCCGATATTGCCGGTGAGGAAGTCTTCGCTCTTGACCGATGCGACGGCGGAGGTGATGTCTCCTTTACGCTGGGTACCGTAGCCGATGACCACGGCGTCGTCAAGGAAGAGAGCGTCGGTGGAAAGCCTTACGTCGATGGCAGACCTGCCTTCGACCGGTACAGCCTGTGTCTTGTAGCCGATGGCGGAGAATTCGAGTATGCCGTCGGAAGGCACTCCGCTGAGGACATAGCGGCCGTCGATGTCGGTCACCGTCCCCTTTATGGTACCTTGCAGCATCACACCGGCTGCGATGAGCGGTTCACCGTTTTCGTCGGTAACCGTTCCGCTGACCGTCCTTTGTGCAAAGGAGGGTACAGCCATCTGCAGGAAGAGTGCAATGATAACACCGATCCTGAGAGGTGAAATGTGTTTGAAAAGCATAAGTATTTTTGGTTAGTGCGGTTAGTGCTGAATTATATCAAGTCTGCAAAAATACAAAAAAAGAGTCACAAACCAAATCGTTCCGGAATTTGGGAATTCAGAGGTAAAATCCTTATATTTGTAAACTAATGTAATAATGCTTATATGACCAATCCTATCCTGACCATCGCCCTTACAGCCACCTTGGCAGCAGGTTATCCCATTTCTCCGGTACCGTTCACATCCGTAAACGTGAACGATTCATTCTGGGGGCAGAGGCTCAAGGCCTCCCGCGAAGTCACCATCCCGCTGGCTTTCAGTATGTGTGAAAGCGAAGGCCGTTACAAGAATTTCGAGCATGCCGCGATGCACATGGCCAATCCGGCCGACACCTTTACCGTCAAGGGTTATTCCTTCGACGATACCGACGTCTACAAGACGATCGAAGGTGCCAGCTATGTCCTCCAGCTGTATCCCAATCCCGCGCTCGAGAACTATATCGACAGCGTGCTGGCCATAGTCGCCTCCGCCCAGGAACCGGACGGCTATCTATATACCGCCCGCACCCAGAATCCAAGCCATCCGCATGAATGGGCGGGAGAGCACCGTTGGGAGAAGGTGGAGGAACTCAGCCACGAATTCTATAACCTCGGCCACATGGTCGAAGCCGCCATCGCCCATTATCAGGCGACGGGCAAACGCAATTTCCTCGACATAGCGGTCAAATACGCCGACTGCGTGTGCCGCGAGGTGGGTGACAAGCCGGGACAGGTAATACGCGTCCCCGGTCACCAGATCGCCGAGATGGCCCTTGCCAAGCTCTCTGTAGTCACCGGCGAAAGGAAATATCTCGACCAGGCTAAATTCTTCCTGGATTACAGGGGGAAGACCGAGTACCGCGACGAATACAACCAGACACACAAGCCAGTGCTGGAACAGGACGAGGCCGTGGGGCACGCCGTACGCGCGGCATATATGTATTCGGGCATGGCCGAAGTGGCTGCGCTTACAGGCGACAAGGGCTACATCGACGCCATCGACCGCATCTGGGAGAACATAGTCGGCAAAAAGCTCTACATAACCGGCGGCATAGGCGCTACCAACAGCGGTGAAGCCTTCGGCAGGAACTACGAACTCCCCAACATGAGCGCCTACTGCGAGACCTGCGCAGCGATAGGCAACGTATACGTAAACTACCGCATGTTCCTCCTTCACGGCGAATCCAAGTATTTCGACGTTCTGGAACGCACCCTTTACAACGGCCTCCTCTCCGGAGTCTCGCTCGAAGGCAACGGGTTCTTCTATCCCAATCCGCTCGAGTCTATAGGCCAGCACCAGCGCCAGGCATGGTTCGGCTGCGCATGCTGCCCCTCCAATATCTGCCGCTTCATCCCCTCGGTGCCCGGTTACATCTATGCGGTCAAGGACAAAGACCTGTACGTCAACCTCTACATGGGCAATACCGTTACTACGAAAGTTGCCGGCAAGGACGTGACCCTCAGCCAGAAGACCGGATATCCATGGAACGGCGACATCCTCCTTACCGTGGACAGGACCAAGGCCAAGGACTTCTCCCTCAAGCTCCGCATCCCCGGATGGGTGAGGGGAGAGGCCGTGCCCAGCGACCTCTATGCCTACAAGGACGGCAAGCGTCTCGCATACAAGGTGCTCGTGAACGGTGAAGAAGTGTCTTCCAAGCTCGATAACGGCTATTTCACCATCTCGCGCAAGTGGAAGAAGGGTGATACCGTCAGCATCCACTTCGACATGGAACCCCGCGTGGTAAGGGCGCACCAGATGGTGGCGGCCGACCAGGGCAGGGTGGCTGTGGAGAAAGGCCCGGTGGTCTACTGCGCCGAATGGCCGGACAACCAGGGATTCTCGGTCCGCAGCGTCATCCTGAACCAGGAACCCGTCTTTACCTGCAGCCATGACGACGGCCTGCTATACGGCATAGACAAGATAGTCACCCCGGCCCAGACCCTTGCCTTCGACGAAGGCGGCCGCGTAGTGGTGGAAGACGTCGACCTTACCCTTATACCTTATTATGCATGGTGCCACCGCGGCAGCGGTGAAATGACGGTTTGGCTCCCGCAGGACCTCCGTGCCACCAAACCTACGATGCCCGCCACCCTCGCTTCGATGAGCAAGGTTGCCGCTTCGCACCGGGCCAGGTCCATCTCGGCAATCAACGACCGCCTGGTTCCTTCGGCCGGTGACCGTTCCGCTCCGTATTACCACTGGTGGCCCAAACAGGGCGGCACCGAATGGATAGAGTACAGTTTTCCCGAAGCCGCTACGGTGTCGCGCAGCGCCGTCTACTGGTTCGACGACCAGCCCTGGGGAGGATGCAAGGTGCCCAAGGCATGGAGGATCAAATACCTCTCGGCAGACGGGCAGTGGCTTGAAGTGGAAGATGCCGACAGGTATCCGACCTTCAAGGGACAGGCCAGTGAAGTGAACTTCAAGCCAGTCAGGACAACGGCGGTGAGGCTCGAGATCGACCAGCCGGAAGAGTATTCCTGCGGCCTTTACGAATGGGAAATCAAATAATTCTCAATATATAAAATGAAAAAATCAACTGTTATCCCAATCCTCGTTCTCGCATGCGGGCTCGCGCTTTGCGGCTGCAAGAAAGAACAGAAAGACCTCTACACCCTCTCCAACGGAGCGGGCATGACGGTCACCGTCACCCCGATCGGTGCCCGTATCACATCAGTGCTGGTTCCCGACAGGGACGGCAATCTCAAAGACGTGGTCCTTGGCTTCGACGATCCCAAGAGCTATCTGCCTGAAAACAACCAGAGCGACTTCGGCGCCGCCATCGGCCGCTATGCCAACCGTATCAAGGACGGGCATATTGAAATCGACGGCAAGGCTTACCAGCTGCCCCGCAACAACTTCGGCCACTGCCTGCACGGCGGGCCCACCGGCTGGCAGTACTCGGTCTACAAGGTGCTGAAGGCCGACAAAAAGAGCATCAAGCTGCAGGTCGATTCTCCCGACGGTGACAACAACTTCCCCGGGAACGTGACCGCATGCGTGACCTATACCCTTACGGACGACAACAGGATAGACATCCGCTACGAGGCCGTCACCGACGCTCCGACCGTCATCAACATGACGAACCACAGCTACTTCAACCTCAATGGCGATCCCGACATGACCATCGAGAACCATATCCTCACCATCAACGCCGACGGATTCACCCCGGTTGATTCCACCTACATGACGAGCGGTGAGATCCTTCCCGTGGAAGGCACTCCGATGGACTTCCGCCAGGGCGTCGAGGTTGCCAGGGACGTGGATAATTTCGACTTCACCCAGATCCGCTATGGCAACGGTTTCGACCACAACTGGTGCCTCAATACATACAAGGACGGCAAGGGGGACGATACGGTAGCTGCCGCTTCCATCTATTCCCCGGCCACCGGCATCTTCATGGAAGTGTACACCGATGAACCCGGCATTCAGGTATACAGCGGCAACTTCCTCGACGGAACCGTAACCGGCAAGGGCGGAAAGGTATACCGCAAGCACGCTGCGATCTGCCTCGAAACCCAGAAGTATCCCGACACCCCCAACAAGCCCCAGTGGCCCTCGGCCCTGCTCCGCCCCGGAGAGAAGTACACGAGCCACTGCGTATTCGCATTCAGCACAAAATAAACCTGTTATATGTTACATACTAGAATCTTACAAGCTGCAACGGATTTCAACCGTATTACGCTTGCATCCTGGGACTGGGTAGTCATCGCACTGTTCTTCCTGGCGATGGTATGGATCGTCTGGGACGTTTCCCGCAAGAAGAAAGAAACTTCCGGCGACTACTTCCTCAGCGGACGCACCGCAACCTGGATCGCCATCGGCGCTTCCATCTTCGCATCCAATATCGGTTCCGAGCACCTTATAGGCCTCGCCGGCACCGGCGCCTCTGCGGGCATGGCCCAGGCCCACTGGGAAATCCAGGGTTGGATGATCCTCATCCTCGGTTGGGTTTTCGTGCCCTTCTACGAAAGGAGCATGGTCTATACCATGCCGGAATTCCTCGAGAAACGCTACAACAAGGAAAGCCGCGGCATTCTCACCTGGCTGTCCCTCGCCAGCTACGTGCTCACCAAGGTTTCGGTGACCGTCCTTGCCGGCGGTCTCGCCCTCAACACGCTTCTCGGCATCAACTTCTGGGTGGCAGCCCTCGCGCTCGTCATCATCACCGCCATCTACACCGTCATCGGCGGTATGGAATCGGTGCTGAAAACATCGGTGCTGCAGACGCCCATCCTGCTTCTGGGCTCCCTCGTGATCCTTTATCTGGGACTCCGTGAGCTGGGCGGCTGGAATGCGATGATGGACATCTGCGGTGCACAGACAGTAAATGAATACGGCGATTCCATGACCACGCTCATGCGCAGCGGCAAGGATACGGAATTCCCGTGGTACGGCGCTCTCTTCGGCTCCGCGATCATCGGATTCTGGTACTGGTGTACCGACCAGTTCATAGTCCAGAGGGTGCTTTCCGGAAAGAACCAGAAGGAATCCCGCCGCGGGACCATTTTCGGGGCATATCTCAAGCTTCTCCCCGTGTTCCTGTTCCTGATTCCGGGCATGATCGCGTTCGCGCTCACCAAAACCCCCGATTCCCAGATAGGACAGACCCTCGCAGCCGCCCTCGGAGTACAGGCTGACGGAACCCTCTCCAATCCCGACATCGCATTCCCGATGCTGGTCAACACCCTTCTCCCCGTCGGTCTCAAGGGCGTGGTGATCTGCGGCATCCTGGCGGCCCTCATGAGTTCGCTGGCGTCGCTCTACAATTCCTCGGCCATGCTGTATACCATCGACATATACAAGCGCAAGCATCCCGATACCGAAGAGAAGAGACTCGTGACCATCGGCCGTATCGCCACCATAGTCGTTGTCGTACTCGGCGTCCTGTGGATCTTCGTCATCCAGCGCATGGGCAAGAGCCTCTACAACTATATCCAGAGCGTCCAGAGCCTCCTCGCTCCCGCCATCGCCGCCGTCTTCCTCCTGGGTATCAGCTGGAAGAAGACCTCCCCGAAAGCCGGTATGTGGACCCTCATAGTGGGACTCGTCCTCGGATTCACCCGCCTTGCGACCATGATCGTCAATCCGGATGCCCACAATCTCTTTACGTTCATATTCAACGAGATGAATGTTTACGCCTTCTGCGTATGGATGTTCCTGTTCTGCGTAGTCCTGGCAATCGTGGTGACACTGCTCACCCCGAAGCCGGCTCCCGAGCAGGTCAGGGGCCTCTGCTTCGGTACTGCGACCCCGGAACAGAAAGCCGAGACCCGCGCTTCCTGGAACAAGTGGGATGTCATCCACTCCATCATCATCCTGGGCGTAACAGTAGCATTCTACATTTATTTCTGGTAAACCATTAACACTATCAAAATGATCAAAGCATACGACAATTACGAAGTCTGGTTCGTCACAGGCGCCCAGCTTCTTTACGGCGGTGACGCCGTGGTACAGGTTGACGGACACTCCAAGGAGATGGTCGCCGGCCTTAACGATTCGGGCCGTCTTCCCGTAAAGGTGGTATATAAGGGCACAGCCAACTCGAGTGCAGAGGTTGAAGCTGTGATGAAAGCTGCAAGCAACGATGAGAAATGCGTGGGCATCATCACCTGGATGCATACCTTCTCTCCCGCCAAGATGTGGATCAAGGGTTTGCAGGCTCTCCAGAAGCCACTGCTCCACTTCCACACACAATACAACGCCGAAATTCCATGG